>NZ_JAKSYL010000185.1:2500-115375 GCF_022829515.1 Methylobacterium sp. J-048 | reverse complement strand
GGCCCCGCCGCGGGCCGGACGGCGGCGGCTGGCGCAGCGAGCGAGAGCGTCGCAAAGACAGCCAAGGCGAGACGGACCCGCGCCCTGCCTCCCCCCCCTGGGGGGGAGGCTACCGTGCGCAACAGGGGGGGAGAGGGGCGGCGCGACGGGTCAGGATATGATGAAGGCCGGCGCAACTCGGCCGGCACCGTCGCTCCCCTCTCCCGACCCTGCCTGGCGGCCGGCCCACCCGCCCCCGCGGAGGGGGGAGGGAGAGCGTGGGCGCCAGATGCGAGAACCCCGGCCGAGTGATGGCCGGGGTTCTGGCATCTGGCGCCGACGCTCTCCCTCCCCCCTCCGCGGGGGAGGGTGGGCCGGCCGTCAGGCCGGGTCGGGAGAGGGGAGCGACGGTGCCGGACGAGTCGCGCCGGGCTTCATCATATCCTGACCCGTCGCGCTGCCCCTCTCCCCCCCTGTTGCGCAGGGTACCCTCCCCCGCAGGGGGGGGAGGGATGGCGCGGGTCCGTCTCGCCTTGGCTGTCTTTGCGACGCTCTCGCTCGCTGCCCCCGCCCGCGCCGTCCAGCCCGACGAGGTGCTGAAGGATCCGGTGCTGGAGCATCGTGCCCGGGAGATTTCCTCGGAATTACGCTGCCTCGTCTGCCAGAACCAGTCGATCGACGATTCCGACGCGCCGCTCGCCAAGGACCTGCGTGTGATCGTCCGCGAGCGTCTGCAGAAGGGCGACACTGACCCGGCGGTTCTGCGCTACGTCGTCGACCGCTACGGCGAGTTCGTGCTGCTGCGGCCGGTCTTCGCCCCGCACACCCTGCTGCTGTGGCTGACCCCGATCCTGGCGGTCCTGCTCGGCGGCTTCGGGATCTGGCGCCTCGCCCGCCGCCGGCCGGCCGCGCCGGTCCGGACGCTGTCGGCGGCCGAGGAGGCGGAGGTCGCCGCGCTGCTGCGACGGGAGTAAGATCCGACGCATCGCGATTCGCCCGGATCGAATCGGCACGAGTCTTTGCTTCGGCATGAGTCTTGGATCCGGTTGCGCAGATCGCATGATCGGCGACGCGCCCGGGGTGAAGACGATGACCGCCGCCACGCTCACCATCTCCAGCCGCAACTACTCGTCCTGGTCCCTGCGGGGCTGGCTGATCTGCCGGATGGCCGGGCTCGCCTTCGACACCGAGGTGCTGTCGGGCACCGATGCGACCAGCCGCGCCGAGCTGCTACACCTGTCGCCGTCCTTCCTGGTGCCGCGCCTGCGCCACGGCGACGTGGTGGTCTGGGATACCCTCGCCATCGCCGAATATCTCCGCGAGACCTTTCCGGATGCGAGCTTCCTGCCGCACGATGTGGCCGAGCGTGCCCATTGCCGCTCCATCGCCGGCGAGATGCATTCGGGCTTCGTGAATTTGCGCTCGGCCCTGCCGATGAACCTGCGCGCCTTCCATCCGGGCTTCCGGGTGTTCAACGGCGCCAAGGCCGATATCGAACGCATCGTCACGATCTTCGACGATTGCCTGGACCGTTACGACGGCCCGTTCCTGTTCGGCGACCGGCCCGGCCTCGCCGACGCCCTGTACGCCCCGGTCTGCACCCGGTTCCGCACCTACGACGTGGCGCTGCCGCCCCGGGCGGCGGCCTATCGGGACACGATCCTGCACTGGCCGCTGATGATCGAATGGGCCGAGGCCGCCGCCGACGAGCCGGACGAGATCGAGGAACTCGACATGGAATTCTGAGACCCCGTCTGCCTGCCGGATGCAATTTCTTGCATGGCACAAATCGATGTTGCGGTGCACGCAAGAATTTCTGGCGGCTCGCGAGCGACAGAAACCAACGCCTTGAGAATGACTTATTGCATCGCCCGTCCGCGACCATCGCGCGGGTGACAGGTTAACAGAGATCCTTTGTCGGCCGACCGGACTGCGCCATTGATGGGGTTCGGCATTTCTGTTCCACTTCGCTTTAGAAGAAGAACAGACTGGGCTGGAAACCATGGCGGGTCACGAGCCCTGGAGTGCGGAACGCGCGACCGGGATCATTGCTGAGCACACCCATCTCGAAGGCGCGACGCTGCCGATCCTGCACGCGCTGCAGGAGACCTTCGGGTATGTCGATGGCGGCGCCGTGCCGCTGATCGCCGACGCGCTGAACCTGTCGCGCGCCGAGGTGCATGGCTGCATCACCTTCTACCATGACTTCCGCGCCCATCCGGCTGGCCGCCACGAGGTGAAGCTGTGCCGGGCCGAGGCCTGCCAGGCCATGGGTTCGGACAAGCTCCATCGCGAGATCCTCGCCCGCCTGGGCTGCGATTGGCACGAGACCACCGCCGACGGCAGCGCCACGGTCGAGCCGGTCTACTGCCTCGGCCTCTGCGCCAACGGCCCCGCGGCCCTCATCGACGGCGAGCCGGTGGCCCACCTGACCGCCGACGCCCTCGACGAGGCGCTGGCCGAAACCAAGCGGGAGACCCGCCAGTGAGCGTCACCCTTTACGTCCCCCGGGACGCCGTGGCTTTGGGCCTCGGCGCCAACAAGTTCGCCCGGGCCCTGTTCGCGGGCGCTGAGCGCCGCGGCCTCGACGTGACCATCGTGCGCACCGGCTCCCGCGGCCTGTTCTGGCTCGAGCCGATGGTCGAGGTCGCCACACCGGAGGGTCGGGTCGCCTATGGGCCGGTCAAGGTCTCGGATGTCGACGCCCTGCTCGATGCCGGCCTCGCCACGGGCGGCGATCACCCCCTGCGTCTCGGCGACCCCCAAAAAATCCCGTTCCTGGCCCGCCAGCAGCGTCTGACCTTCCACCGCTGCGGCGTGGTCGATCCGGTCTCGGTGGCCGATTACCGGGCCCATGGCGGCTATCGCGGTCTCGAAGCCGCGCTGAAGCTCGACGCCGAGGGCATCGTCGCGGCGGTGCGCGATTCCGGCCTGCGCGGCCGCGGCGGCGCCGGCTTCCCGGCCGGGATCAAGTGGAACACCGTGATGCTCGCCAAGAGCGAGCAAAAGTACGTCGTCTGCAACGCAGACGAGGGCGATTCCGGCACCTTCGCCGACCGGATGATGATGGAGGGCGACCCCTTCAACCTCATCGAGGGCATGACCATCGCGGCGATCGCGACCGGCGCGACCCGGGGCTACATCTACCTGCGCTCCGAATACCCCCAGGCCTTCGCCACCCTGAAGGAGGCGATCGCCAACGGCATCGACGCTGGCGTGCTCGGCGCCGATATCCTGGGATCCGGCAAAAGCTTCCATCTGGAGGTCCGGCTCGGGGCGGGCGCCTATATCTGCGGCGAGGAGACCTCGCTGCTGGAGAGCCTGGAGGGCAAGCGCGGCATCGTGCGGGCCAAGCCGCCGATCCCGGCGCTCAAGGGGTTTTTGGGTAAGCCGACGCTGGTCAACAACGTCATGACCTTCACGGCCGTGCCGTGGATCCTTGAGAACGGGGCCGGGGCCTACGCCGATTACGGCATGGGCCGCTCGCTCGGCACCCTGCCGATCCAGCTCGCCGGCAACATCAAGCATGGCGGCCTGATCGAGCTCGCCTTCGGCGTGACGCTGCGCGAGGTGATCGAGGATTACGGCGGCGGCACCCGTTCGGGCCGACCGGTGCGGGCCGTGCAGGTCGGCGGTCCGCTCGGGGCCTATTTCCCCGATCACCTGCTCGACACGCCCCTCGACTACGAGGCGATGGCCGCCAAGAAGGGCCTCGTCGGCCATGGCGGCATCGTGGTGTTCGACGACACCGTCGACATGGCCGCCCAAGCGCGCTTCGCCTTCGAGTTCTGCGCCACCGAATCCTGCGGCAAGTGCACCCCCTGCCGCATCGGCGCGACCCGTGGCGTCGAGACCATGGACAAGGTCATCGCCGGCATCCGGCCGGAGACGAACCTGAAGCTGATCGAGGACCTCTGCGAGGTCATGACCGATGGGTCGCTCTGCGCCATGGGCGGGCTCACGCCGATGCCCGTGATGAGCGCGATCACCCATTTCCCCGAGGATTTCACCCGCGCGGGCTCGCTGCCCGTCGCGGCTGAGTGAGGAGGCTTCCATGGCCCTCATCAAAGAGATCGACTACGGCACGCCGATCCGCGTGGCGGAGCAGACCGTCACCCTGACCATCGACGGGATGGACGTGACGGTGCCGGCCGGCACCTCGGTGATGGCGGCGGCGATGCATGCCGGCACCCAGATCCCGAAGCTGTGCGCCACCGACTCGCTGGAGCCGTTCGGCTCCTGCCGCCTGTGCCTCGTCGAGATCGAGGGGCGGCGCGGCACACCGGCCTCCTGCACGACGCCGGCCGAGAACGGCATGGTCGTGCGCACGCAGACCGACAAGCTGGCCAAGCTCCGCAAGGGCGTGATGGAGCTCTACATCTCCGATCACCCGCTGACCTGCCTCACCTGCGCTGCCAACGGCGATTGCGAATTGCAGGACATGGCCGGCGTCGTCGGCCTGCGCGACGTGCGCTACGGCTACGAGGGCGACAACCACGTCGTGCCGAGCGCCGAGAAGTATCTGCCGAAGGACGAGTCGAACCCGTACTTCACCTACGATCCGTCGAAGTGCATCGTCTGCAACCGCTGCGTCCGCGCCTGCGAGGAGGTGCAGGGCACCTTCGCACTCACCATCGCGGGCCGCGGCTTCGACAGCCGCGTGGCGGCGGGCCCGACCAACTTCATGGAATCGGAATGCGTCTCCTGCGGCGCCTGCGTGCAGGCGTGTCCGACGGCCACGTTGCAGGAAAAGTCGATCCACGAGTTCGGCCAGCCCGAGCACGCCGAGGTGACGACCTGCGCCTATTGCGGCGTCGGCTGCTCGTTCAAGGCCGAGATGCAGGGCACCCGCGTCGTGCGCATGGTGCCCTACAAGGGCGGCAAGGCCAACGAGGGCCATAGCTGCGTCAAGGGCCGCTTCGCCTACGGCTACGCCACCCACAAGGACCGCATCACCAAGCCGATGATCCGCGCCAAGATCACGGATCCGTGGCGCGAGGTGTCTTGGGACGAAGCCATCGCGCATGCCGCCAGCGAATTTAAGCGCATCCAGGCGACATACGGAAAAGATTCAGTCGGCGGCATCACCTCGTCGCGCTGCACCAACGAGGAGGCCTACCTCGTCCAGAAGCTCGTGCGCGCCGCCTTCGGCAACAACAACGTCGATACCTGCGCCCGCGTCTGCCATTCGCCGACCGGCTACGGCCTGATGTCGACGCTGGGCACCTCGGCCGGCACCCAGGACTTCAAGTCGGTCGAGAACTCCGACGTGATCCTGGTGATCGGCGCCAACCCGACCGACGGCCACCCGGTCTTCGGCTCGCGGATGAAGAAGCGCCTGCGCCAGGGCGCCAAGCTGATCGTCGCGGATCCGCGCAAGATCGATCTGGTGAAGTCGCCCCACATCAAGGCCGACTACCACCTGCCGCTGAAGCCCGGCTCCAACGTCGCCTTCATCAACTCGCTGGCGCACGTCATCGTCACCGAGGGGCTGATCGACGAGGCCTATGTCCGCGAGCGCTGCGATCTCGCCGAGTTCGAGACCTGGGCCCGGTTCATCGCCGAGGAGCGCCACTCCCCGGAGGCGCAGCAGACCTTCACCGGCCTCGACCCGGCCGAGGTCCGCGCCGCGGCCCGGCTCTACGCCACGGGCGGCGCGGCCGGCATCTATTACGGGCTGGGCGTCACCGAGCACAGCCAGGGCTCGACCATGGTGATGGGCATGGCCAACATCGCCATGGCCACCGGCAACATCGGCAAGCTCGGCGCCGGCGTGAACCCGCTGCGCGGCCAGAACAACGTCCAGGGCTCCTGCGACATGGGCTCGTTCCCGCACGAGCTCACTGGCTACCGCCACGTCTCGGACGATGCCACCCGCGAGAGCTTCGAGGCCCTGTGGGGCGCCAAGCTCGACAACGCGCCGGGCCTGCGCATCACCAACATGCTGGACGAGGCCGTCGATGGCTCGTTCAAGGGCCTGTACATCCAGGGCGAGGACATCGCGCAGTCGGACCCCGACACGCACCACGTCACGTCCGGCCTCAAGGCGATGGAATGCATCGTCATCCAGGACCTATTCCTGAACGAGACCGCGAAATACGCCCACGTCTTCCTGCCGGGGGCGTCGTTCCTGGAGAAGGACGGCACCTTCACCAACGCCGAGCGCCGCATCTCCCGCGTGCGCAAGGTGATGCCCCCGATGGGCGGCTACGGCGACTGGGAGGGCACGGTGCTGCTCGCCAACGCGCTGGGCTACACGATGGCGTACAGCCACCCGTCCGAGATCATGGACGAGATCGCGGGCCTGACCCCGAGCTTCACCGGCGTGTCCTACGCCAAGCTTGACGAGCTGGGCTCGGTACAGTGGCCCTGCAACGAGAAGGCGCCGCTCGGCACGCCGATGATGCACGTGGATCGCTTCGTCCGCGGCAAGGGCCGGTTCATGATCACCGAGTTCGTGGCCACCGAGGAGCGGACGGGGGCGAAGTTCCCGCTGATCCTGACCACGGGCCGGATCCTGTCCCAGTACAATGTCGGCGCGCAGACCCGGCGCACCGAGAACTCGCGTTGGCACGAGGAGGACGTGCTGGAAATCCATCCGTTCGATGCCGAGCTGCGCGGCATCGTCGAGGGCGATCTGGTCTCCCTGGAGAGCCGGTCCGGCGACATCGCCCTGAAGGCCAAGGTCTCGGAGCGGATGCAGCCGGGCGTGGTCTACACCACGTTCCACCACGCCAAGACCGGCGCCAACGTCATCACCACCGACTACTCGGACTGGGCGACCAACTGCCCGGAATACAAGGTGACCGCGGTGCAGGTCCGGCGGACCAACCGGCCGTCCGACTGGCAGGCGAAGTTCTACGAGGAGGACTTTTCGCTGACGCGCATTGCCCAGACACTCGACGCGGCGGAGTGAGCCGATGAGCGCGCAGACCCAGGAGGACAAGCTCCTCCGGATGGCGAACCAGATCGCCACGTTCTTCCGGTCCTACCCGGAGGACGAGGCGGTGGCCGGGGTGCACAAGCACATCACGGCGTTCTGGACGCCCAAGATGGTCTCGAAGCTCGAGGCCGCCCTGCCGGAGATGGGCGACCGGGCCGACAGCCTGGTGCAGCGGGCCCTGCGCGGCGCCGAGCCCCAGGCCGAGAGCCCGGTGCGCCCGGCGACCCGCGACCCGCAGAAGCTCGGCGAGGGCGCCAGCGACGCCGGATAGTGCGTTCGCCGCCGAAGTGGATACCGTTTCGGCGTCAGCGACCGCGCTCAACACGGACTTCCAGCCACGCAACGCGCGTTGTGCGTGTGCAAGGATGGAATCCGCATTCCTCGCGGTTGATCCGGCGATTGGATCGCGCTCCAGATTGTTGCGCGTGTTGGCACCCGGCTGGCCGAACGGTTAAGCTTACACCGCGGCCCGACTCGCCCAAGAGAGTCGGGCTCGGAGGAAGTTTCGATGCGTTCAGAACTGGCGGGCGCGGTCGCGTCCGGGAGCGATCACGGCTGGCTTTCCCGTGAGCGCATCGTCGCCAAACCGGGTTTCAACCGCTGGTTGGTCCCGCCCGCGGCTCTCGCAATCCATCTCTGCATCGGCATGGCCTACGGGCTGTCGGTGTTCTGGCTGCCGCTGAGCCGGACGCTGTCCGTCGGCCAGCCGGCCCCTGCCGCCTGCCCCGACATGGGCGTGATCACGGCGCTGTTCACCACCACCTGCGACTGGCGCGTCAGCGATCTCGTCATCGTCTTCTCGATCGGGATCGTGATGCTCGGCCTCTCGGCTGCCGTGTTCGGCGGCTGGCTGGAGCGGGCCGGGCCGCGCAAGGCCGGCATCGCGGCCGCCCTGTGCTGGGGCGGCGGCTTCCTGATCGGTGCGCTCGGCGTCTATCTCCACCAGCTCTGGCTGGTCTGGCTCGGCATGGGCCTGATCGGCGGCATCGGGCTGGGGCTCGGCTACATCTCCCCGGTCTCGACGCTGATCAAGTGGTTCCCCGACCGGCGCGGCATGGCCACCGGCATGGCGATCATGGGCTTCGGTGGCGGCGCGATGATCGGCTCGCCGCTGGCCGACGGCCTGATCAAGACCTTCCGGAGCGCCGATTCCGTCGGCGTCTGGCAGACCCTCGCCGTGATGGGGCTGGGCTACATCGTGTTCATGCTGGGCGGTGCCTTCGGCTACCGGGTGCCGCCGTCCGGCTGGGCCCCGGACGGCTGGACGCCGCCGGCGGCCAAGAACGCCATGATCGCCTCGGGCCATGTCCACCTGCGGGACGCGCACAAGACCGTCCAGTTCTGGATGATCTGGCTGGTGCTCTGCCTCAACGTCTCGGCCGGGATCGGCGTCCTGGCGCTCGCCTCGCCGATGCTCCAGGAAATTTTCGTCGGCGCCCTGATCGGGCTGCCCGGCACCGGATTCTCCGCCCTGGACGGCGGCCAGAAGACGCAAGTCGCTGCGATCGCGGCCGGCTTCGTCGGCCTGCTCTCGCTGTTCAACATCCTGGGCCGGTTCTTCTGGGCCTCGATGTCGGACCGGATCGGCCGCAAGCTCACCTACGCGATCTTCTTCGCCCTGGGCGGCGTGCTCTACGCCGCCGCGCCCTGGGCCGCCGGGATCGGCTCGCAGGCTCTGTTCGTCGGGTTCTTCTGCGTGATCCTGTCGATGTATGGCGGCGGCTTCGCGACGATCCCGGCCTACCTCGCCGACGTGTTCGGCACGCAGTTCGTGGGCGCGATCCACGGCCGCCTGCTCACCGCGTGGTCGACCGCCGGCGTCGTCGGGCCGTTCGTGGTCACCAAGATCCGCGAGATCCAGGCCGCCTCCGGGGTGCAGGGCGCGGATCTCTACGGGCGGACCATGTACGTGCTGGCGGCGTTCCTCGCCGTGGGGTTCGTCTGCAACCTGCTGATCCGGCCGCTCGCCGGCCGCTGGTTCATGTCTGATTCCGAGCGCGCCGCCCTCGACTCCCAGGCCGGCACCGCGACCGTCCGTGCCTCGGGTTCGTTCGGAATCGGCCGGGGCGGGTTCAGCCCCGGCGCGGCGCTGGCCTGGGCGGTGGTCGGCATCCCGATCCTCTGGGGGATCGGCATCACCCTGTCGAAGGCGTTCATCCTGTTCCGCTGAGCGGGCGCCCGTCGCCTGTTGTGGCGGGGCCTGCCGGTGATTACGTTCTGGCATGCCAAAGCCTGCCGGCATGAGTCGTTCGGAATGCCGCCGTGATCGACAAGCTGGATTTCCTGCTCGCGCTCGCCCGCGAGCAGCATTTCGGTCATGCGGCCGAGACCTGCGGGGTGACGCAGCAGACCCTCTCGGCCGGCGTGAAGCAGTTGGAGAACCGCTTCGGCGTGCAGCTCGTGCTGCGCGGCTCGCGCTTCCAGGGTTTCACCCCCGAGGGTGAGCGGGTCCTCCAATGGGCCCGCCGCATCGTGGCCGACGCGCGGGCGATGCACGAGGAGGTCACGGGCCTGCGCCGGGGCCTGACCGGGCACCTGCGCATCGCCGCGATCCCCACGGCCCTGCCGATGATCGTGAGCCTGACCACCCCGTATGGCGAGCGCCACCCGGACGTGCGGCTCACGGTCGAATCCGCCGCCTCGGCCGACATCTTCTCGCTGATCGAGAACCTGGAGGCCGATGCCGGCCTGACCTACCTCGACAACGAGCCCCTGGGCCGGGTCGTGTCCGTGCCGCTGTATCGGGAGCGCTACCGGCTGGTCACGGCCGATGGCGGCCCGTTCGACGGCCGCAGCAGCGTCACCTGGGCCGAGACCGGGCAATTGCCGCTCTGCCTGCTGACGCCGAACATGCAGAACCGGCGGATCATCGACCAGCAGATCCGCGAATCGGGCGCGGAGCCGGCCGCGACCCTCGAATCGAACTCGATGATCGTGCTGATGACCCATGTGCGCACCCTGCGCTGGGCGTCGATCATGCCGGAGATCCTGGTCGACGCCCTCGGGCCGATGGCGGGGGTGCGGGCGATCCCGATCACCGCGCCGGACCTGGAGCATACGATCGGCCTCGTCGCCCCGCGCCGGGAGCCCTCGACCCCGATGGTGACCGCGCTCGTCGCCATCGCCCGGACCTTGGCGCGGACGCTGGATCCCGAGCTGTCCGGCTCCGTGCCGGGCGCGTGAGCTACCATGTCAGGCCGGGGCCGACAGGCTCCGCCAGAGGCCGCGAGCGGCACGGTACGGAAGAAGCGGCAGCTTGAGGACGATGCGGGCCGCGAGAACCGCCAGGACGATCACCATCGTCAGCAGCATTTTCGACATCGTGTGCGCGCTCCAATGACCGGTCCGGCCAATGCGGGGGATGCGAATCCCTGCGCGGCGTCAGGCAGCGCCCGAATCACGGAGACACTAAGGTGCGGCGCTGGGCTGGGGCCGACCACGAGAGGACGGATCCTAAACGCGCATAGAAAAAGCCGCCCCGTCGCCGGAGCGGCTCGTTGGATCGGCCTAGGCCCGAGGGTGTCCCCGAGCCTTACTCGATCTCGCCTTACTTGATCTTGGTTTCCTTGAACTCGACGTGCTTGCGCGCCACCGGGTCGTACTTGCGCATCGTCAGCTTCTCGGTCTGCGTGCGGGAGTTCTTCTTGGTGACGTAGAAGTAGCCGGTGTCGGCGGTGGAGATGAGCTTGATCTTGACGGTGACGGCCTTGGCCATGGCGCGGCGCTCCTGCAGGGTGCGGCATTCCGCGTGAGCGAAACGCAAATGGCCGGGAAAGCCCGGCCGAATACGGGCGGGTCAATGCCCGATCGGGCGGTTCAGGTCAAGGCCGGGCGGCGGAGCGCTCCATCGTGGCGAGGCTCAGCGAGAAGGCCAGGAACAGCGCCAGTAGCGCCCAGGCGAAGCCGTGCGGCGGCACCAGATCGAGGCCGCCGCCGATCAGGGGCGGCCCCAGCATCAGGCCGACATTGTACAGAACCACGAAGGCCGCGTTGGCGCCCGCGAGGTCGGAGGCCGGGACCCGGTCGCCCAACGTGGTCAGGCCGACCGTGTAGAGCGTGCCGGCGATGCCGCCCCAGGCGAACAGGACGAGGCCGAGCGCCACCGGCGATCCGGAGGCCAGCGGGATCAGGGCCGAGCCCGCGGCCCCGCCGAGGCTTGCGCCGAGCAGCACCGCGCGCCGGTCGAAGCGGTCGGCGAGCCAGCCGAACGGGATCTGGAACAGCACGTTGCCGAGCGCGATCAGGCTGACCAGGCCGGCCGCGCCCTGCGCGTCGTAGCCCAGGCGCAGCCCGTAGAGCGGCAGGATCGCGAAGATCCCGGTCTCCACCGCCCCGTAGGCGAGGGCGGCGAGCAGCGCTCCGGGGGCGAGGCGCAGATAGGCGACGATGCTGCGGCCGGACCCGTGCGCGATCGTCGGCGACAGCCCGCGGGCGAGGACGATCGGCAGGCCGCCGGCCAGCATCAGCGCGGCGCCGGTCAGGTAGGGCGCCAAGCCCTCGGTCCCGACCAGCGCCAGGAGCGCCGGGCCCACCGCGAAGCCCGCCGCCAGCACGGTGGCGTAGATGCCCATCACCAGGCCGCGGCGCTCCGGCGGGGCTGCCGCGTTGATCCAGTACTCGGACAGCACGAACAGCGCGCCCAGCGTCATCGAGAACACGAAGCGCAGGGGGAACCACAGGGCGATGCCCGGCACCATCGGGAAGGCCGCCAGGCTCGCCGCGCCCACGATCAGCGCCAAGCAGAGGAGCCTCGCGACGCCGATCCGGGACGCGAGCCGCGGCACGAACGGCACCGTGCAGATGCTGGCTACGCCGGCGATCGCGGTGTTGAGCCCGATCAGCGTGCTCGACGCGCCGCGCCGCTCCATCTCGATCGACAGCAGGGGGATCGACAGGCTTAAGCCGATACCGACCACCGTGACGCAGGCGATGGCGGCGGTGATCGCCGCCACGGTGTCCGGCCCGATCCCGCTTGGCGCGATGATCCGGTCCGGCCTCTCGGACACATTCACAAAGCAACCCGTTCGCGGCGGCCGTAGCGCTCGTAGTGGAAGGGGATCATCCGGTAGGGCGCGAAATCGACGGCGATCTGCGCCTCGAGATCGTCCAGGATGGCGCGGGTGATGAACGGCAGGTCGAGCTTGCGCGCCGCGTCGAGGCGCACCCAGGCGAGCTCGGTGAACTCGGAATCCGGGCTCACCCGGCCCGGCTCCTCGGCCACGACATTCCGGCGGTCGATGGCGAAGAAGCGCGTGTCGAACCGGCGCACGCGCTTGGGCGGCGTGATCGCCCGGGCGACCAGATGCAGCGCCTCCAGATCCGGCAGGATCCCGTGCCGGGCGAAGGCTTCCCAGCCCGCCGGCGTAGCCTCCGGGGCGCCGTGCTCGCTCGTGCCGAGCAGCAGGCCGGTCTCCTCGTAGGTCTCCCGGATCGCGGCCAGCGCAAGCGCCCGACCGAGATGGTGCGGCGGCCGGGAGACCTGCCGGGTGAGTGCGGCCTCGGCGTAGTCCGGCAGGGCGCCGGCCACCGGCATGTGGCGGTCGCCGAGCTCGATCCGGCCACCCGGGAACACGAATTGCCCCGGCATGAACGCGAGATTGGGATTCCGCCGGCCCATCAGGACCTTCGGGCCGCCCTTTCCGCGCCGGTCGAGCACGATCAGGGTCGCGGCGTCCCGGGGGCGCAGGCGTGCCGGCGACGGCGCGCGCTCAGGGCTGGTCGGGATCTCGGATTCCTGCTGCGGCTCCGGCTGCGGCAAGGCGCGTCTCCTTCAACCCCGAAACGGGGCGGCCCCGCGGTAGCGTGGCGAAGCCTTGCATGCCAAGGGCATATTGCAACCCGACGACCGCGCCCTTCACCGGCTGGAGCAGCGCGAGGGCGAACAGCAGCGTGACGACCGGCCAGACGCCCATCTCGACCCAGAGCGGGACGTCGTAACGGGTCTCGGTCTCCAGGATCAGGTAGCCGACGATGTGGCCGACGATGAAGATCACCGCGTAGGGCGGCAGGTCGTCGGCGCGGTGGTGGTGCAGTTCCAGGCCGCAGGCCTCGCAATCCGGGCGCACCTTGAGGAAGCGCCCGAAGATCCGGCCCTGGCCGCAATGCGGACAGCGGCCGACGAAGCCCCGCACCATCGCGGGGATCAGGCGGGTGCGCACGGGAATCGCGTCGGTGGCCATGCCCAGGGTCTACATCGGCCCGGTCACCGGCGCGAGCCGCGATGGCGCGTACCGGAGTTGCGGATGCCGGGCGGACGACCCGACGGCGCGGTCTTGAACGGGCGGCCGCCGGGCTTCCGGGGGCCGCTTTCCTTGCCGGATCCGGTGCGGGTCTTGCCCTCGCTGAGCAGCTCGAACCGGAGTGCGCCCGCCACCGGGGCGGCCTCGACCAGGCGGACCTCGACCCGGTCGCCAAGCCGGAAGGTCTCGCCGCTGCGCTCGCCCACCAGGGCGTGGCGTGCTTCTTCGTGGCGGAAATAGTCGGCGCCGAGCTGCGAGATCGGTACGAACCCGTCCGCGCCGGTCTCGTCGAGCTTGATGAACAGGCCCGAGCGGGTGACGCCCGCGATCTGGCCCGCGAACGTGGCGCCGATCCGGTCGACCAGATGGTGCGCGATCAGCCGGTCGATGGTCTCGCGCTCCGCCGCCATGGCGCGGCGTTCGGCCGCCGAGATCTGCTCGCCGATTTGGGCGAGTTCGCCCGCCGACACCTCCGGCGACAGCCCGTCGGAGCCGAGGCGGCAGGCGGTGATCAGCGCCCGGTGCACGATCAGGTCGGCGTAGCGGCGGATCGGCGAGGTGAAATGCGCGTAGCGGCGCAGGTTCAGCCCGAAATGGCCGAGATTCTCGGCCGCGTAAACCGCCTGCGCCTGGGAGCGCAGCACCACTTCGTTGATGAAGGTCGCGTGCTCGCCGCCCGCCACCGAGCCGAGGATGCGGTTGAACAAGGCCGGGCGCAGCGCCCCTTCCTTGGGCAGCTTGATGCCGACCGAGGCCAGGACCTCGCCGAGCGCCTGCATCTTCTCCTGCGCTGGCTCGTCGTGCACCCGGTAGATCAGCACCTGCTTGGCCGCCTCCAGGGTCTCGGCCGCGGCGACGTTGGCCTGGATCATGAACTCCTCGATCAGCCGGTGTGCGTCGAGGCGCTCCGGCACGATCACCCGGTCGACCGCGCCCTCGGGCGACAGCAGCACCTTGCGCTCGGGCAGGTCGAGGGCGAGCGGTCCGCGGCGGTCGCGCGCCTCGCGCAGGGCCGCGTAGGCCGTCCAGAGCGGACGCAGGACTGTTTCCAGCAGCGGCGCGGTGGCGGCGTCCGGCTGGCCGTCGATGGCGGCTTGCGCCTGCGCGTAGGCAAGCTTGGCGCGGGATCGCATCATCACCCGGTGGAACGTGTGGCGGCGCTTCACGCCGTCGGCGGCGATCACCATCCGGACCGCGATGGCCGGGCGGTCCTCACCCTCGCGCAGGGAGCAGAGATCGTTCGAGATCCGCTCCGGCAGCATCGGCACGACGCGGTCCGGGAAGTAGACCGAGTTGCCGCGCTCCAGCGCCTCGCGGTCGAGGCTCGAACCGGGGCGGACGTAAGCCGCGACATCCGCGATGGCGACGGTGACGATGAAGCCGCCCGGATTGGCCGGGTCGGGATCGACTTCGGCCATCACCGCGTCGTCGTGGTCCTTGGCGTCCGGCGGGTCGATCGTCAGCAGCGGCCGCTCGCGCCAATCCTCGCGGCCCTTGAGCGAGGCGGGTGCCGCGGCATCGGCCTCGGCCAGGGTCGTGTCCGAAAAAACGTGCGGGATGTTGTGCAGGTGGAGCGCGATCAGGCTAACGGCCTTCTCGGAACCGAGCGAGCCGAGCCGCTCCCGGACCCGGCCACGCGGCAGGCCGAAGCGGGTCTCGCGCTCCAGCGACACGCTGACGAGGTCGCCGTCGCGGGCTTGGCCCTCCTCGCCGGGCGGGATCAGGATCTCGCGGCCCTGCGAGCGCTTCTCCACCGGCACGATCCGGCCGCCCTGCGCGCCGGCCCGGTAGACGCCGATGATCTCGGCCTTGTTCTTGCCGATGACCTTGATGACCCGGCCGGTATAGCCGCCCTCGGCATCGCGCTCGACCCGGACCAGGGCGCGGTCGCCGATCCCGGCGGCCGATCGGTTGCCCTTGCGCGGCCCGCGCGGCTGGGTCAGCACGATGGACGGCGGCTTGCCGGTGCCGGTCCACTCCACCGGGATCGCCAGGAAGTCGCCGTGCCGGTCGCGCGAGCGGATGTCGGTCAGCACCACCGGGGGCAGGCGGCCCGCCGCCGCGAGGCCGCCGCGCCCGCGATCGATTGCGCCGTCCTCCTCGATCTCCTTGAGGATCCGCTTCAGGTCGATCTTGGCGGCACCCTTGATGCCGAACGCCTTGGCGATCTCCCGCTTGCCGACGGGTTCGGTCGCCTCGGCCACGAAGGCGAGGATCTGCTCGCGGGTCGGGAAGGGCGGGGGAGCGGCGGGCTCGGCCGCCTCTGCGCTGATGGGTCGTGCCAAAAGGTGGTGCCGGACGGTTCTCGAAAAAGATGCGCGCCCGCGATCGGGCGCCGGACCGCTGATTCGGTCCAGTCACCGTAAGATGGGGTTCCCGCCAGTCCGCGGCAACGCCGGCCGTCGCGTCCTCAACAGGCGCGATCAGCCGGTGGAGGCGGATTTGCGGATGTGGTCGACCGCCAGATCCACGTCGAACCCGGGCGTCACGATCGCGTCGAGGGTGAACGGGCAGGCGCGCGGCAGGGTCAGGTTCACCTGGCCCTCCTCGGCTGCCAGCTCCGGCGTCTCCGCCTGCTGGATCGCAAGCATCCAGGCGCCATCCATGCGCAGGCTCCCAGCCTCCGGTGGGTCGGCCGCCAGCCCGGCGAGCTTCTCCCGCCCTGCCTCGCGGCAGGCGAGGCTCTTGCCGTCGTCGGAGATGAGGGCGGCCTTGATCAGTTCGGCCAGGGCATCCCTGACCCGTTCGACACTCGCGTTCATGGATATCCGCTCCGCAACCGCGTCGGCCGTGGCAAGCCGGGTGCCAGCCCTCGCCGTGGCGCCGTGACAAAAACGCCGATCTTCCCTCGCGATCCGCCGGGTGTAGAACGCGTCCATGATCCCGGTCCTGACCCGCAACACCGAGGCCGTGCCGCTCTACGAGGCGGTGGTCGCCGAACTGCGCCTGCGCGGCTTCGAGGGCGACCTGACGGTATCGGCTGCCGACCGGACGGTCTTCTCCACCGACAACTCGATCTATCAGGTCGAGCCGGGGGCCGTGGCGTTCCCGCGCTCGCGCGACGACCTCGTGCGGATCGCCAAGCTGCTGGACGATCCGCGCTTCACCGAGATCGTGATCCGCCCCCGGGGCGGCGCCACCGGCACCAACGGCCAGTCGCTCGGCCACGGCCTCGTGGTCGACACCTCGCGGCACATGAACCGCATCCTGGAGATCGACGTCGCGCGCCGCACCGTCCGGGTCGAGCCCGGGGTGGTGAAGGACCAGCTCAACCGGGCGCTGGCCGCGCACGGCCTGTTCTTCGCCCCCGAGCTCTCGACCTCGAACCGCGCCACCATCGGCGGTATGATCTCCACGGACGCCTGCGGGCAGGGCTCCTGCCTGTACGGCAAGACCCGCGACCACGTCCTGGCGCTGACCTGCGTGCTCGCCGACGGCACGGTCTGGGACGCAGAGCCGCTGGACGAGGCCGGGCTCGCCGCCGCGAAGGCGCGCAACGACCGCGTCGGCGAAATCCACCGCACCGTCGATACGGTCGTCACCGAGAACGTGGCGCTGATCGCCGAGCGTTTCCCCAAGCTCAACCGCTGCCTCACCGGCTACGACTTGGCCCATCTGCGCGACACGTCAGGCCGCTTCGACCTCAAGAGCGTGATCTGCGGCTCGGAAGGCACCCTGGCGTTGATCGCCGAGGCGCGGCTCAACGTGCTGCCGATCCCGAAGGCCTCGGTGCTGGTGGCGCTCTCCTACGTCGATTTCGACGCGGCCCTGCGCGACGCGCAGGCCCTGCTGCCGTTCGGTGCGGCTTCCGTGGAGACCATCGATTCCACCGTCCTCGGCCTCGCCCGCAAGGACCCGATCTGGGCCGAGGTGCAGGCTTTCTTCCCGGACGATCCCGGCGGCCGCCCGGTCCACGGCATCAACCTGGTGGAGTTCGTCGGCGACGATGCCGAGGCCGTGGACGCCGCCCTGGCGCGGCTCACCGCGACGCTGGCGGACGCGCGCGGCACCGACGCAAAGCGCCTCGGCTTCACCATCGCCCGCGGCGACGCCATCGAAAAACTCTGGACGATGCGCAAGAAGGCGGTCGGCCTGCTCGGTGCCGCCAAGGGGGACGCGCGTCCGATCCCGTTCGTCGAGGATACCGCGGTGCCGCCGGAGCGGCTGGCCGACTTCATCGCCGAGTTTCGGGCGCTCCTCGACGCCAAGGGCCTGCGCTACGGCATGTTCGGCCACGTCGATGCCGGCGTGCTGCATGTCCGCCCGGCGATCGACCTGAAGGACCCCAACCAGAACGCCCTGATCCGCGAGGTCACCGAGGGCGTGGTCGCGCTCACCGCCAAGTATGGCGGCCTGCTCTGGGGTGAGCACGGCAAGGGGTTCCGCTCCGAATTCGTGCCCGCGACCTTCGGGCCGCTGATGCCGGCGCTGGAGGCGATCAAGCGCGCCTTCGACCCGGGCGACCGGATGAACCCAGGCAAGATCGCCTCGGCGCGCGGTAGCGCGCTCACCCGGATCGACGGCGTGCCCCGCCGGGGCGAGCAGGACCGCACGATCCCGTCCCCGGTCCGGCAGGATTTCGACGAAGCTTTGCACTGCAACGGCAACGGCGCCTGCTTCAACTACGACCCGGACGACGCGATGTGCCCGTCCTGGAAGGCGACCCGGGAGCGACGGCATTCGCCAAAGGGTCGCGCCTCGCTGATGCGCGAATGGCTGCGCCTGGCCGCGCAGGTGGGGATCGACCCGGCCGCCGAGCTGAAGCGCCAGCGCGCCGGCTGGCTGCCCGATGTTTTTGCGACTTTGCGGAGCGCTGTCCGGCGCGCGCCCGACGACGGCGACTTTTCGCACGCCGTGAAGGAGGCGATGGATGGCTGCCTCGCCTGCAAGTCCTGCACGGGCTCCTGCCCAATCAAGGTCGACGTGCCGACCTTCCGGGCGAAGTTTTTGGCGCTCTACCACGTCCGCTATGCCAGGCCCCTGAAGGACCATCTCGTGGCGGCGCTCGAGCCGCTCTTGCCGCTGGCAGCCCGGATGCCGCGCCTGAGCAACGCGGCCCTGGCCAACCCGGTAACCCGGCTGCTGCTGGCAAAGGCCGGCCTCGTGGAGATTCCGGCCCTGTCGCCTGTCGATCTCAGGGCGCGGCTCACGGAGCTTGGGGTCGCCACCGCGACCCCGGAGGCGCTGGCCCGGCTCGCCCCGGCGGAGCGCGAGCGCGCGGTGCTGCTGGTCCAGGACGCCTTCACCAGCCATTTCGAGGCGGCGCTGGTGGTGGATGCCTGCGCGCTCCTGATCGCGCTCGGCTTCCAGCCCTGGCTCGTGCCCTACCGGCCGAACGGCAAGCCGCTGCATGTCCACGGCTTCCTGGCCCGGTTCGCCGCGGTGGCACGCTCCAACGCCGCGATGCTGCGGGCGCTCGCCCGCTCGGGCGTGCCGCTCGTCGGCCTCGACCCGTCGATGACGCTGACCTACCGGTCCGAATACGCCCAGGCGCTCGGCGGCGACGACTTGCCCAAGGTGCAGATCCTGCAGGAATGGCTCGCTACGCAGCTCGACCGGATCGTGCCCCGGCAGGGCAGCGCGACCCTGCGGCTGCTGCCCCATTGCACCGAGCGGACCAACGCCCCCGGGGCGGTCCGGGACTGGCAGGCGGTGTTCGCCCATCTCGGGCTGCAGCTCGACGTGCCGGCGGCGGGCTGTTGCGGCATGGCCGGGACCTACGGCCACGAGACGCGCCACCGCGCCACCTCCGAGGCGATCTACGGCTTGAGCTGGGCGCGACACGTGGCCGATGCCCCCGGCGGCACCCTGCTGGCGGACGGCTATTCCTGCCGGTCCCAGGCGAAGCTGGTCGATGGCGTCCGGCTGCGCCACCCGGTCCAGGCCCTGCTCGACCATGTCCGGACGAGCGCGGTCGGCGCCGCGCCGTTCCATCCCGAGCACGCCGCGGCGGCGGCGGCCCGATGAAGGTCGCGATCCTCGGGGCCGGGGCGGTCGGCTGCTATTACGGGTTCCTGCTGGCCCGGGCCGGCCATGCGGTGACGCTGATCGGGCGTCCCGCTCTGGTCGCGGCCGTCGCGGCCGACGGGCTGGTGCTGGAGAGCGCGGCCGGGCGTGCCTCCGTCCCCGTCCAGGCGATGGCATCGGGCGAGGGCGTCGCCGGGGCCGATCTGGTGCTGGTCTGCGTCAAGTCGGGCGACACCGAAGCGGCCGGGGCGACGATCGCTGCGCATCTCAGCCCCACGGCCACGATCCTCAGCCTCCAGAACGGCGTCGACAATGCCGAGCGCCTGGGTGCCGTGCTGGGACGGCCGGTGGTGCCGGTGGCGGTCTACGTCGCCACAGAGATGGTCGGGCCGGGCCACGTCCGCCACAACGGCCGGGGCGACTTGGTGCTCGGCGCGTCAGAGACGAGCCAAACGATCGCCGACGCGCTCATCGCCGCCGGGATCCCGACCGACGTCTCGGCGCGCGCCCTGGATGCCCTCTGGGGCAAGCTGATCCTGAACTGCGCCTATAACGCCCTCTCGGCCCTGACCCAATTGCCCTACGGCCGCCTGGTCCAGGGCGAGGGCGTGGTCGCGGCGATGACCGATGTGGTGCAGGAATGCGTCGCGGTGGCGAACGCCTCGGGCGTGTCGGTCCCCGACGACATCCTCGACACAGTGCTCGCCCTCAGCACCAGCATGGCCGATCAGCGCTCCTCCACCGCCCAGGACCTCGCCCGGGGCCAGCCGAGCGAGATTGACCACCTCAACGGTTATGTCGTGCGCAAGGGCGTCGCCCTCGGCATCCCGACGCCCGCCAACCGGATGCTGCACACGCTGGTCAAGCTGGTCGAGCGGCGCTGACTTTCAAGTCATGCGTCTGCGTCTGATACAGTTTCCGGCCGATCGACTTCCCAGCGAAGCCTTCACTGCGAGCGGTGTGAAGCAACCCATACGTGGTGCTTTGATTGCCGGCGTCGCGCTGCCCTTGCTTGTTTCGGTCTACTCGTGATGTCAATTTGGCGGACGCTGGCCGTGGCATCCGACCGGACATCGTATCACGCCCTCGCCGCAGCATTCGCCTTCCGCGTCGCCGCCGCCTTCTTGGCCGAGGCCGAGCGCTGCTCCGGCGTCCGCCCGGCGGCGGCCTTGCCCCCGGCATCGCCGCCCTTGTGGGCCGCCGGATGGCCTGTGGCCTTGCCGCGGCCGGAACCGCCCGGCTTCTTGCCGCCGCCGTCGTCCTTGTTGACGGTGGCCCAAGCCCGCGCCTCGGCCTCCTCCTCCGGCACGCCGCGCGCCTCGTAGGAGTCGGCGATGTGCTCGGCCTTGCGCTTCTGCTTGTCGGTGTATTTGGACTTGTCCCCTTGCGCCATCGCGGATCTCCCAGGTCTTCCGCCTACTCCCGTCGAGCCCGATCCCCGTCCGGCTACGCCGCCGCCGTGCGGACGGCGCCGGGCAGGGCCTTCACGGACGTCTGAGCGATCCGCGGCGGCGCCGGGTCGCGGCAGGCGGTGAGGACCGCCGAGAGCGCCTCGTTCAGCGAGGTCACCAGAAAGTCCGCCGAGGTCGCCCGGCGCAGGCGGTCCAGGGTAGCCGGGTCGCGCTCGCGCCAGAAGCCGACCAGGATGCGCACGCCCGGAACGGCGGCGCGGGCCTGCCGCACGGTGAAGCGGATTTGCGACAGGCTGACCGGCTCCAGATACGAGAAGCAGATCAGCGCGAGCCCGGCCGGGTTGTCCGGCCGCTCGCCGGCGCGGATCGCGGCCATCGACAGGGTCTGCGAGGCCAGCCCGTGCCGGGCCAGGATCTGGCTGAGCATCAGCGTCGCCGCCTCGTCGAACGGGCCGCGGCTCGACACGCACAGCACCGGGGTCTCGCTCCGCCAGGCCGGGACGAGCTCTTCACGCGCCAGCACGATGCCGGCCACCTGCCGGTCCGGACCCACGGCCGCGAGCGCTGCCGCGGTCTCGGTATCGGGCGAGGAGCGCGTCGATCCCCGCCAGGTCCGCCGCGCCACCGGGGCGGTACCGAGCCGCGCGACGACGGTGCGGATCGCGGTGCCGACCTCGTCCTGGCGGGCGCGGTCCAGGGTGCCGCGGGAGAGGTCTTCCTGGGCGAGCAGCAGCCCCGCCAGCGCGACCTCGTCGTAATAGGTGACCAGCGCCCGCGCCTTGAGGAACTGCCAGCCCTGGTCGATCGCCTCGGCCGGATCGCCGGCCAGCATGCGCTGGTAGAAGATCTCGGGGGGCGCGAGCGCCGGCCGGTCGCCGAGCAGCACGTCGAGATACCAGAGCCGCTCCACGTGCCGGCCGAGCACGACCAGGCAGACGGTGAGCGGGGTGGCCAGCACCAATCCGATCGGACCCCACAGGAACGTCCAGATCGTCGCCGCCAGGATCACGGCGATCGGCGACAGGCCGGTGGAGTGCCCGTAGAGCAGCGGCTCGACGACGTGGCCGGCGATCGGCTCGACCACCAGGAACAGGGCCGCGGTGGCGATCACCATGCCCCAGCCGGGATCGACCGCGGCGGCGAGGATCAGCGGCAGCAGGGCGCTGATCGCGGCACCGATATAGGGTACGAAGCGCAGGATCGCCGCGAGCACGCCGAACAGCGTCGGGCTCGGCACGCCGATCAGCCACAGGCCGACGCCGATCACCACCCCGAAGGCGATGTTCAGGGCGAGCTGGGCCAGGAAGAATCGGCTGAGCCGGCCGGTGGCGTCGTCGATCGCCGCCGTGACCCGGCGCAGGTCGCCGGAGCCGCCCGCCAGCCGGATCGCCCGGTTCCGCAGATCCTCGCGCTGGAGCAGGATGAAGATCGTGAAGATCAGGATCAGGCCGGTGGTGGCCAGCGGGTGCAGGATCGGTCCCGCGAAGGTCTGGAACGTCTCGACGACGCTCGCCCGGGCCGGGCTGATCTCCACGGTGAGCGGATGCGTGCGGGTCCCCGGCTCGCCCTTGACCTCGATGGCCGCCGGAGGCTGCAGCGTCGCACTGAGATCCTGGACCATGTCGACCATCCGCGACAGGGTTCCGGCCCCGGCGGTGGCGCCGCGCAGGTCCTTGATCTTGGTGCTCATCACCTGGGTGTAGCGCGGCAGGTCGGCGGCGAGCTGCGACGCCTCGGTGGCGATCAGGCTGCCGATCCCGAACAGGCCGCTGAACACGATCACCACCACCAGCAGGACCGCAGGCGCCCGCGGCACGTGGATCCTGCGCAGGATCCGAACCGCCGGCACCAGGACGAAGCTCAGGAGGATCGCCAGGGTGACCGGCACCAGGATGTCGCGCCCGAAATACAGGGCCGCCATCGTCGCGATGACCAGGAGGACCGAGGCCAGCGCGACGATGACCGGCAGACCCTCCCGCAGGCGCTGGGCGGTGACGGGATCCTCACTCACGAACGGCTCCACTTTCTGGGTACTGGGCCGTCCGCCACGGCAATACGGCTCGCGGACTCGAGACGGCAGCGATCCTGGCCAGCCTCAGCCCGCCTGTGCGGTCTCGCCCAGGGCGGCGCTGATCTGGCTGAGCAGCTTCGAGAAATCGACCGGCTTGGGATGGTAGTCGTCGCAGCCCGCCTGGATCGCCTTGTCCCGGTCCCCGGACATGGCGTGGGCGGTGAGCGCGATGATCGGGATCGCCCGCGTGTCCGATCCGGATTTCAGCGCGCGCGCCGCCGACCAGCCGTCCAGCACCGGCAGGTTCATGTCGAGCAGGATCACGTCGGGCTGGCCCGACCGGGCCTGGCGGACGCCGGCCTCGCCGTCATGGGCCAGGATCACCTCGTAGCCGCGGCGCTTGAGGCGGCGGGACAGGAAGTCCCAGATCTCTTCATGGTCCTCGACCAACAGTATCTTCGCCATCAGAACTCGAATCCCCGGGTCGCGTCGCGCCGGCCGGCACCCCAACGCGCGGCAACGCACAAACGCCCAACGTCCCTGCCGCGATTCCGGTCCCGGCGGAAGAGAACGTCCCGTACAGAACGGCAACGGCCGGGCCGGGATGTTCGATCGGGCCCGACCGCTGCGCTGCACGATTGACCCGGATCGTCGGCGGGCCGAAGCGTATCGCCGCGCAATTTATAGATTGTCGGAGGATGCCGCATGGCGAATACGCCGGAGATCGCGTTCTACCACGCACCCAATACCCGCTCGACCGGGGTCCGCGTGCTGCTGGAGGAACTCGGCGCGCCGCATCGCCTGCACGTGCTCAACATGCGGGCGGGCGAGCACCTCGGGGACGCCTATCGCGCGATCAACCCAATGGCGAAGGTGCCGGCGATCCGTCACGGCGAGGCGCTGGTGACCGAGCAGGCGGCGGTCTACCTGTATCTCGCCGATCTGTTCCCGGAGGCCGGCCTCGCGCCGGCCCTCACCGATCCCGCCCGGGGGACGTATCTGCGCTGGATGGTGTTCTACGGCTCCTGCTTCGAGCCCGCGGTGATCGACCGCCATCTCAAGCGCGAGCCCGGGCCGCGGGCCATGTCGGCCTATGCCGATTACGACAGCGTGATCGCGCGGATCACCGAGGCGCTCAAGCCGGGGCCGTACCTGCTCGGCGACCGTTTCAGCGCCGCCGACATCCTCTGGGGCAGCGCGCTTGGCTGGACGATGGGCTTCGGTCTGGTCGCCCCCGATCCGGCGCTGTCGGCCTATGTCGAGCGCGTCCGCGACCGCCCGGCGTTTCAGCAAGTGGCCGCTGCGGATGCCCGGCTTGCTCAAGAGCACGAGGCGGCTGCCGGCGTGGGTTGAGCCACATCAGGCCGCGCCGGCTTCGTCCCAGATGCCGATGCGCGCGAGTTGCGGCGCCGGCTCGGGCGCGCTCCAGCGCAGGGGGACGGACCCCCGGCGTCGCCAGCCGCCCGTCACTGTGAAGGACCAGGACCGCTGTGCGCCCTGGAGCCCCGCGGCCCCCGTCCAGTCGATCTCGGTGCGGCCCTGGAGGACCAAGACATCGCCGCTGGCGAAGTCGAGGAGCAGCAGCGCCGCGCGGGGCTCGCCGATCAGGTTGCCGAGCGTGTTGAAGTAGCGGTTGCCGGAGAAATCCGGCACCGTCAGCACGTCGCCGCGGCGCCGGACGAAGCCCGGCCGCCCGCCCCGGTGCGAGATGTCGGCGCCGCCCTCCCGGAGGCCGTCCCGCGACCGGGTCGCCACGAACAGCGTGTCGGCGGCATCGATCAGCGCCCCGGCCTCCGCATCGAGCGACGACAGGATCTCGGTCGGCCCCGGCCGGCGCGGCGCCGGCTCGACCGCGCGCCGCTGGATGTATTGCGGGCAGTTGCCGAAGCTCTGATCGACCGCCACCGTCAGGCCGTCCCGGTCGCGGTGCACGATCCGGCCGTTGGCACGATTGCGCCGCCGGGTCGCCAGGTCGATGCCCAACATCCCGGTCTCGGCACCCGGCACGAGGAACTCTGCCGCCGGGTCGGCGGGGTCGAGCGCCGCGGCGATGGCGAGATGCGTCGCGTCCGGGCTGTGCACGAAGCCGGGGGGCCCGGTCAGCAGGGACGCGATCGGCGCGCCGGACGCGTCCGCGGTCCCGATGAGGAGATAGGGCAGGCCCGCGAAGAACAGGCGGTGCTGCTCGGGCATGAACGGCCGGATCGCCGGGGTCTCGCCGAGAACGTGGCCGGCATGGGCCTGGGCGATCAGTTCGTCTGCGTGAAAATCGGCCATGGCACACCTCACGCCGGTTCGGGGATGGGCGAGGCCGGCATCGGGATGAATCCCGGCAGGGCCTCCACCCGGGCGATCCAGGCCCGCACGGCCGGGTAGGGGGCGAGCGAGACGCCGCCCTCGGGAGCGTGGGCGACGTAGGAATAGCAGGCGATGTCGGCGAGCGTCGCCTGCTCGGCGGCGAGATACCGGTGCTCGGCCAGGTGCCCGTCCATGAAGGTCAGGATCCGCGCCGCGGTGGCGTGCACCGTCGCCCGGTCGGCGCTCGCGCCGAACACCACCATCAGCCGGGCCAGGGCCGGGCCGGTGCGCACCTCGCCGGCGGCGATCGAGAGCCAGCGCTGGACCGCTGCGGCGGCCAGCGGATCGGCCGGCATCCAGCCGCCGTCGGGCGCGTAGCGCGCCGCCAGGTAGACCAGGATCGCGTTGCTATCCGGGATCACCGCCGTGCCATCGGTCAGCACCGGGATCTGGCCGAGCGGATTGAGGCGCCGGAAGTCGTCGGCCGCTCGCTGCTCCGCGCTGGCCACCTCGACGAAGCGGTAGGGCAGCCCCAGCAGCGACAGGAACAGTTCCGCGCGATGCGAATGGCCCGAGAGGCGCAGGCCGTAGAGGGTCAGGGCGGGTTCGGACATGCTCGGGGTCTCCAGCGAGGCCCGAATATGGCTGTTGCAAACGAGGACGATAATTCGGACTTTGTGGGAGTCAGAATTTCATATTCCGAAACGATCCATGGACCGCCTGGACGAACTCGCCCTCTTCGTCGCGATCATCGATGCCGGCAGCCTCGCCGGAGCCGCGCGCCGATCACGCCGCTCCGCCGCCGCCGCGACCCGGGGGCTCGCCAGCCTGGAAGCGCGGGCCGGCACCCGCCTCGTCGAGCGCACCACCCGGCGCCTCTCCCCGACTCCGGCGGGGCTCGAACTGGCCGAGCGGGCGCGCGGCCTGCTGGCGGGTTACGAGGCGGCCGTCTCGGGGGCGGCGGGCGATGCGGTGCGCGGCCTCGTGCGGGTCACCGCCCCGGTCCTGTTCGGGCGCAAGCATGTCGCGCCGGTCGTGTCCGGCTTCCTCGATGCCTACGCGGAGGTGCAGGTCGAGCTGGTGCTCGCCGACCGCAACCTCGACCTCGTGGAGGAGGGCATCGATGTCGCCCTGCGGATCGGGCACCTGGCGGAATCGCGCCTGGTCGCGCGCCGGGTCGGGCAGGTACGCCGGGTCGTCGTGGCAAGCCCGGGCTACCTCGCAGCGCAGGGCACGCCCCGGACGCCCGCCGACCTGGCCGACCACGACACCATCCTGGGCACGGTCCACGCGAACGTCCGCGAATGGCGCTTCGGCACCCAACGCGTCCGCCTCGCCCCGCGCCTGATCGTCAACGAGGTCGAGGCGGCGCTGATCGCGGCCCGGGCCGGGCGCGGCATCGCCCGGGTGCTGTCCTACCAGGCCGCCGAGGACATCGCGGCGGGCCGCCTCGTGCGCCTGCTCGCCGGGCACGAGCCGCCGCCGGTGCCGGTCCAGCTCGTCACCCCGAGCCAGGGGCTCCGGCCGGCCCGGGTGAACGCGTTCCTCGACTATGCCACCGAAGCCTTGCGGGCTTTGCCGGTCCTGCACGCCGCGCAACCGGAGGCATGATTGGTATTCCGGCGGTCAATTCGGTCGGGAATCGGTCTTCATCGCGCCGTTCGGCATCATCGCGGCCGGACTCTTGCTGAGGGATGACAGGATGCCCGATCCGGCGCGCGATCGGGCTCCCCGCCGTCCAGTTCGGCCGGCGCCCCGATGCGCGACCACGGAGCCCGCCAGCCCATGCGCCTGCTCACCCCGATCCTCGCCGTGCTGCTGGCGGCGCTGCCCCCGGCGGCCCGGGCCGACGCCCTCACCGGCACCCTCAAGAAGATCAAGGACAACAACCGGATCGTGCTCGGCGTGCGCGATACCGCGCCGCCGTTCAGCTACCTGGACCAGAACCAGAAAGTGGTCGGCTTCGCGGTCGATATCTGCCTGAAGATCGCCGACGCCGTGAAGCGCGAATTGAAGATGCCGGGGCTCGAAGTCGCGATGGAGTTCGTGAACTCCTCGTCCCGCATCCCGCTGATGACCAACGGCACCACCGATCTCGAATGCGGTACCACGACCAACAATACCGAGCGCAAGAAGCAGGTCGCCTTCACCAACACCCACTTCCTCACGGCGACCCGGTTCGTCTCCCGGAAGGATCAGAAGATCGGCAGCCTGGAGGATCTGCGCGGCAAGGCGGTGTCGTCGGTGGCCGGCTCGACCAACATCCTGATGCTGATCAAGGCCAACAACGAGCGCAAGCTCGGCATCAATGTGATCTCGGCCAAGGACGTGCCGGAGGGCTTTCTGCTGGTCGAAACCGGCCGGGCGGCGGCCTTCGTCATGGACGACGTGCAGCTCAGCGTGGTGGCCGCGCAGTCCAAAGATCCCGCCGCCTACGTGATCAGCCAGGAAACCCTGTCCAATCCGGAACCCTACGGGATCATGCTGCGCCGGGAGGACCCGGACTTCAAGGCCGTGGTCGATAAGGCGACCGCGGACCTCTACCGCAGCCCCGAGATCAAGACGATCTACGAGACCTGGTTCCTCAAGCCGGTGCCGCCGCGCGGGCTGACCTACAACATCCCCCTGTCCTCGGCGCTCCGCTGGGCGTTCGAGAACCCGAGCGACAATTCGGATCCGGCCTTCTACGCGCACTGACCCGGATGGGGTTCCGCTCCGGCCGCGGAGATGCGATGCCGCGGGACTAGAGTCCCGCCCGCCGCGCGAACCCGCTTCATGCTCGACAGACAAGAGCCGGCCCTCACGCCGTCCGCGACCCGTGCGCCGGAGCCGGCCACCGCCTCGATCCCGCGCCTGATCGTCGTTCTGGCCTGCGCGGGGTTCGGCAGCACCTTCGCGCTGCGCTCGGTCGAGCCCCTGGTCGGCGTGCTCGCCCGGGACCTCCGCAGCGACGCGCACACGGTCGCTCTGCTCTCCACCGCCTTCGCGCTGCCCTACGCCTTCATCCAGCCGGTGCTCGGCCCGGTGGGCGACGCGCTCGGCAAGGAGCGGGTGATGAGCGTCTGCCTGGCGGTGCTGGCCGGCGCCCTGGTCCTGTGCAGCCTCGCCCCCGATATCGGCAGCCTGTTCGGCCTGCGGATGCTGGCCGGGGCGGCGGCGGGCGGCTGCATTCCGCTGTCGCTCGCGCTGCTCGGCGACCGGGTGCCGATGGATCGGCGGCAGGTGGCGATCGGGCGCTTTCTCGTGGCGGTGATCCTCGGGCAGCTTACCGGCTCGACCTTCGCGGGTCTGATCGAGTCGGCGATCGGCTGGCGCGGCGTGTTCGCGGTTACGGCGCTGGTGGCGGCCATCGCCTGCACCGCGACGGTATTCGGCTTCGACCGCACCGGCCGCGCCCCGGCCCGTCGCCCGGCCTTCGGGCAGGCGGTGGGGCGCTACCGGACGATCCTGGCCAATCCGCGCGCCCGGGTCCTGTTCTCGGCGGTGTTCATCGAGGCGATCGCGATCTTCGGCGTGTTCCCGCATCTCGCCCCGCTGATCGAGGCCCGCGGCGAGGGCGGCCCGCGGGAGGCCGGCCTGGTGCTCGCCGGCTTCGCCATCGGCGGCCTGCTCTACTCGGCCCTGGTCGGGCTGCTGGTGCGGCTGCTCGGCATGCCCCGGATGCTGATCGGCGGCGGCCTGATCTGCGGCGCCTCGCTGACCGTGGTCGGGCTGGCCGGCAGCTGGCAGGTCGATTGCGCGGCGCTCACCGCCATGGGGCTCGGCTTCTACATGCTGCACAACACCTTCCAGACGCAGGTGACCGAGGTCGCGCCGACGGCCCGCGCCTCCGCGGTGGCGCTGCACGCCTTCTCGTTCTTCTGCGGCCAGGCGCTGGGGGTCGCGGTGCTGGGTCAGGCCCTGCTGCAGCTCGGGCAGTTCGGGGCGCTGGCGGCCTGTGCGGTCACGATTTTGGGACTTGGGATCGCCACGGCGGTGGCCCTGCAGCGGCCGGGGCCGAAGATCACCTTCCAGGATTGACGGCCCCGCTCAGGGCCGCGCCATCGCCAGGGCCTTGAGGTCGAAGCCGGGATCGCCCGCCTGCTCCGGGGTGAGCGGCGTGCCCGCCGCCAGCAGGCGCCGGGCGATCATGTGGTCGGCTGCCCGGTCGACCGATTCCACGGCGCTCAAAGCGCCATCCCGGAAGCGGAACACCGAGAACGCCGCGCCGGAGCCCCGGACGACGCTGGCATCGCCGGGACCGGACAGGCCGGCGATCTGAAGCTTGTGCGGGCCCTGGTCGCTCCAGAACCACGGCAGCGCCCCGTAGGCCGCCGGCTTGCCGTTGAGGCGTGCGGCGAGGCAGCGGCCCTGATCGATGGCGTTCTGCACCGACTCGATCCGCACGGTGCCGTCCGGGCTGAGTCCGTGGGCGAACGGGCTCGGGAAGCGCACGCAATCGCCGATCGCCGAGATCGCCGGATCCGGCGTCGCCAGGAAGGCATCGACCCCCACGCCGTCCTCGGCCGGGAGGCCGGCCTCGGCGGCGAGTTCCCGGTTCGGCAGCAC
The DNA here is from genome assembly GCF_022829515.1 of Methylobacterium sp. J-048. Taxonomy (GTDB): domain Bacteria; phylum Pseudomonadota; class Alphaproteobacteria; order Rhizobiales; family Beijerinckiaceae; genus Methylobacterium. The sequence continues at coordinate 85,978 of NZ_JAKSYL010000185.1, read as the reverse complement.
GCCGATGCCGATCAGGATGAAATCGGCCGCGAGCTCCCGTCCGTCGGCCAAAACGATGCCGGTGGCACGGCCATCCCGCCCGGCGATCGCCGTCACGCCGGCCCCGAAGGCGAAGCGCACCCCCATCGCCTCGTGGGCGGCGCGGAAAAACTGCCCGATCTCCGGCGAGACCGCCCGGGCCATCGGCCGGTCGGCCGCCTCGACCACGGTCACCGATAGGCCGCGGGCCGCGGCCACGGCGGCGAATTCCAGCCCGATGAAGCCGGCGCCGACCACGACGATCGCCTTGGCCTCGCCGAGCGCCACCCGAAGCGCGTCGGCATCGGCGAGGCCGCGCAGCTGCTGCACGTTCGGGAGATCCGCCCCCGGTACTGGGAGCGGCCGGTTGCGCGCGCCGGTGGCGAGGACAAGGTGATCGTAGGCGAGGCTTTGGCCGTCCGAGAGAAGCAGGCGCCGCCCGGCCCGGTCGATCGCGACGGCGCGGATCCCCGGCCGGTGGGTGATGGCATGCTCGGCGAAGAAGCCGGGCTGGCGCAGGAACAGGCCCTCGGCGTCGGTCTTGCCGGCGAGATAGGCCTTGGACAGGGGCGGCCGCTGGTAGGGCAGGGCGGTCTCGTCGCCCACCAGGGTGATCGGGTCCCGAAACCCGCCCTCGCGCAGGGAGGCCGCCAGCTGGAAGCCCGCCTGGCCGGCGCCGGCGACGACGATGCCGGCCGCGCTCACGCCTTGGCCCCGACGACCTCGGGCAGCGTGACGCCTGGCAGCATGCGCGCGCCGTCGCTCATCAGGTAGGACCAGACCGCGGAGGCGGCCGGACCCAGCACCTTGTCGGCCCGGCGCACCGCGTACCAGTCGCGCCGGATCGGCAGGCCCTTCACGTCGAGGAGGGCGAGGCGGCCGCTCTCGACTTCGGCCGCGACGGAATGCACCGACAGGAGTGCGATGCCGAGCCCGGCCATCACCGCCTGCTTGATGGTTTCGTTGGAGCCGGTATCGATGTCGAGCAGCGCGCGCTTGACCAGGATACCGCTCATGAACTCCTCGAAGACCGTGCGCGTGCCGGAGCCCTCTTCGCGGAAGAAGAACGGCTGGTCGGCCAGGTCCTCGCGCAGGAGCCCGGTCCGGCCGGCGAGCGGGTGGCTCGGGGGCGCGATCAGCACCAGCGGGTGCGGACCGAAGGTTGCGGCCTCGATCGGAAAATCCCGGGGCGGACGGCCCATCACGGCGAAGTCGATCTCGTAGCCGCGTAGCGCCTCGACGGTCTGGCCGCGGTTGCGCACCGACAGGCTGATCTCGACCCCGGGATGCTTCTTGACGAAGCCGGCGATCACCTGGGGCGCGAAGTACTTGGCCGTCGAGACGACGCCCAGCGCGACGCGCCCGCCCTCGGCGCCACGTAGGGTCCGCAGCCGGTCGGTGCAGGTCTCGAGCACGGTGTTGATGCTGTCGATCGCCCAGAGCATCTCGCGGCCGGCATCGGTGGGCTTGAGGCCGCCCGGCGTCCGGTCGAACAGCAGCAGGCCGGCCTCCTCCTCCAGCTGGCGGATGCGCGCGTAGAGGGCGGCCGAGGTGACGTTCAGCTCCTGGGCCGCCCGGGTCATGGTACCCAGGCGGGCCACCGCCGCCACCGCCTGGAGCTGCTTGAGGGAGAGGTTGCGCATGGCGGAGGTCTCGTTTTTTTTGTCCTATGACACAAGATCCCCCGGAAATCTTGAGCGTGGCGTCTCCGGTTGTTGTCGATCGGGGGGCGCTGCCCGCTATCATGGTGATAGAGGGGTCGCTACAGACCCGGCGCGGAACGCGCGATCCCGGCAGGCGGGATCCGAGCAGGAGAGATAGGCCGATGGCAATTTCAGTAGCGATCGGGACGCCTCTCGAGACCTGCCTGGCGCAGGCGGTCGCGGCCAACCCGGCGTTGGCGGATGCCGCCGCGGTGATCCGTGCGATCGCGGGCTCGGCGGTGGAGATCAGCGCGCTGATCGGGCGCGGCGCGCTCGGCGGCGACCTCGCGGCGGCGGGCGAGCACAACAGCGACGGCGACGTGCAGAAGGCGCTGGACGTGATCGCCCACGAGAGCGTCACCGCCGCCCTGCAGGGCGCCCCGGTGGCCGAGGTCGCCTCCGAGGAGGCCGAGGAGGTGATGCGGCTGAACCCCGACGCGCCGCTGGCGGTCGCCATCGACCCGCTGGACGGCTCGTCCAACATCGGCGTCAACATGGCGGTGGGGATGATCTTCGGCATCCGGCCGTCGATCAAGGATCCGGCCAACCCGCTGGCCTCGTTCACGACCCCGGGCACCGCCCAGATCGCCGCCGGCTTCGTGACCTACGGTCCGGCCACTGCGCTGATCCTGACGCTGGGCGACGGCACCCAATCCTACGTGCTCGATCGCACTGACGGCGTGTTCCGCCTGACCAGCCCCGCCATGACGGTCCCGGCCTCGGCCAAGGAATTCGCGATCAACGCCTCCAACGCCCGGCACTGGGACGCCCCGGTGAAGGCCTATATCGAGGATTGCCAGCGCGGCACCGAGGGGCCGCGCGACAAGGACTACAACATGCGCTGGCTCGCCTCCCTGGTGGCCGACATCCAGCGCGTGCTGACCCGGGGCGGCGTGTTCCTGTATCCGGGCGACGCCCGCAAGAACTACGCCCGCGGCCGCCTGCGGCTGCTCTACGAGGTCGCCCCGGTGGCGATGCTGATCGAGCAGGCCGGGGGCGCGGCCTCGGACGGCCAGACCCGCATCCTCGACCTGGTGGCGACCGGGATCCACGAGCGCGCGCCCCTGGTCTGCGGCTCCACCGAGGAAGTCGATTGCGTGGCCGCCTACTATGCCGGCGGCAAGCCCGATGCCGGCCGCTCGCCGCTGTTCGGCCAGCGCGGGCTGATGCGGTCGTAAACGCAACGCGAAGTCCAAAACGATGTCGGCGCGTCACCCCATCATCTCGGTGACCGGCTCCTCCGGGGCCGGCACCACCTCGGTGCGCAACACCTTCGAGCAGATCTTCCGCCGGGAGGACGTGCGCGCGGTGTTCATCGAGGGCGACGGCTTCCACGCCTTCGACCGGGATACGATGCGGGCCATGATGGCGCGCGAGCCGACCCTGTCGCATTTCGCGCCCCGGGCGAACCTGCTGCCCGAGCTGGAGGCGGTGTTCCGCAGCTACGCCGAGGACGGCACCGGCCGGACCCGCCACTACGCCCACGACCAGCACGACGCCCGGGCCTACGGCATCCCGGAAGGCAGCTTCTCCCCCTGGGAGGCGTTCCCGCCGGATTCCGACCTGCTGTTCTACGAGGGCCTGCACGGCTGCGTGGCCGACCCGGATGTCGACATCGCCCGCTACGCCGACCTGAAGATCGGCGTCGTGCCGGTGATCAACCTCGAATGGATCCAGAAGCTGCACCGGGATCGCTCGTTCCGCGGCTATTCCACCGATGCGGTCACCGACGTGATCCTGCGCCGGATGCCCGATTACGTGCAGACCATCTGCCCGCAATTCTCGTTCACCGACATCAACTTCCAGCGGGTGCCGACCGTCGACACCTCGAACCCGTTCATCGCCCGCTGGATCCCCACCGCCGACGAGTCGATGGTGGTGATCCGGTTCAAGGACCCCAAGGGGATCGACTTCTCCTATCTCGTCTCGATGATCCACGACAGCTTCATGAGCCGGGCCAATTCCATCGTCATCCCGGGCGGCAAGCTCGACCTCGCCATGCAGCTGATCCTGACCCCGATGATCATGCAGCTCGTGGAACGCCGCCGCCGGCTGGCGTGAGGTTTTGGGGATTGGGTTTTCCCGCTCGCAGGAAGGGTTTGGGGTGGTTCATCCTGCCGCCGTCCTGCGCTGATCGCTCAGCCGATCATTCCACGCCGTCGTTGCGAGCGCAGCGAAGCAATCCAGGGCAGCGTGCGCTCCCAAAACGTGGCGGATCACTGGGTTGCTTCGCTGCGCTCGCAATGACGATCCGGGTCGCCAGCACTGGCGACTCGGTCCGCCGCGTGGCACCAGCAAAATCCCAAGATAAAGAGATGTCGGATCGTGCAGGTGGAGCCACGAGTCGGATGCGGGGCCGCCATCGTCGTCGATGGCCGCATCCTGCTGTTGCGCCGGAGGACCGAGCCGGAGGCCGGGCATTGGGGGCTGGCCGGCGGGAAGGTCGACCTGTTCGAGCCCGTGGCCGATGCGGTGAAGCGCGAAGTCGCCGAGGAACTCGGCATCGGGATCGAGCCGATCACGCTCCTCTGCGTGGTCGATCACATCGATGGCGAGGCCGGCATCCACTGGGTCGCGCCGGTCTACCGGGTGGAGGCCTATTCGGGAGCGCCCCGAGTCGTCGAGCCGGACAAGCACGACGGGCTGGACTGGTTCGACCTGGAGTCACCGCCGCGGCCCCTGACCCTCGCGGCGAAGACCGCCATCGCGCTCATCCGACAGGCCGACACGCAGGGGTAGGAAGAGCCGGCGAGGCGACGTAAATGGGTCGACCCTCATCGGCCTTCAGCGCCCGCCCCGGCCCGCCCGATCCCGGATATCCCATGCTGCCTCCCGTCATCGCCCCGTCGATCCTGTCCGCCGATTTCGCCCGCCTCGCTGAGGAGACCCGCGCGGTGGACGCGGCCGGCGCCGACTGGATCCACCTCGACGTGATGGACGGCCACTTCGTGCCCAACATCACCTTCGGCCCCCCGGTGGTGAAGGCGCTGCGCCCGCACACCGACAAATTCTTCGACGTGCACCTGATGATCGCGCCGGCCGACCCGTATCTCGCGGCCTTCGCGGAGGCCGGGGCCGACGGGATCACGGTCCACGCCGAAGCCGGGCCGCATATCCACCGCTCGCTCCAGACCATCCGCGACCTCGGCAAGCGCGCCGGGGTGGCGATCAATCCCGGCACCCCCGCCGCTCTGGTCGAGCCGGTGCTCGACATCGTCGATCTGGTGCTGGTGATGACCGTCAATCCCGGCTTCGGCGGCCAGAAGTTCCTCAAGAGCAGCATGGAAACGGTGGCGCGGGTGCGGGCCATGGTGGCAGGCCGCGATATCCGCATCCAGGTCGATGGCGGCGTCGATGCCGAGACCGTGAAGGCGGCGAGCCGCGCCGGCGCCGACACGTTCGTGGCCGGCAGCGCCGTCTTCAGCGGCGGGCCCGACGCCTATGCGGAGCGCATTGCAGCGATCCGGGCCGGCGCGGAGGGCGCCTCCGGTCGCGATCTCTCGTGCTGAAGGCGCTGATCTTCGACGTCGACGGCACCCTGGCCGAAACCGAGGACCTGCACCGGCAGGCGTTCAACCGCGCCTTCGCGGAACTGGACCTGCCCTGGCGCTGGGACCCGGCGCTCTATGCCGATCTGCTCACCGTGATGGGCGGCAAGGAGCGGCTGACTCATTACATCGACACGCATCATCCGGGCGAGGCCGCCTCCTTCCAGGCGCGGGCGCCCGAGATCCATGCCCGCAAGACGATCGCGTATGGCGACCTCATCGCCGAGAACGGGCTGCCGCTGCGCCCGGGGATCGCCCGGCTGATCGGCGAGGCCCGGGATGCCGGCCTCCGGCTCGCCGTCGCCACCACCACCAGCCGGCCCAATGTAGACCGGTTGCTGGCGGCCCATTTTGCGGCCTCCGACGCGCCCTTCGACGTGATCGCGGCCGGCGACGAGGCCGAGCGCAAGAAGCCCGCCCCCGACGTGTTTCTGCTGGCATTGGACCGTCTCGGGGTGTCGGCCTCGGAGGCCGTGGCGTTCGAGGATTCCGCCGCCGGCATCGCCTCGGCCCGTGCCGCCGGCCTGCCGGTCCTGGCGACACGAAGCCGCTACACCGCCAGCCACCGGCTCGACGGCGCTTTTTCCGCAGTCTCGGATCTCGGCGAGCCGGGCCATCCGCACCGGCACCTCGCCGGGCTGGCTTGGCCGGACAATGTGGTGACGCTGGCGGCCTTGCAGGATTGGCACGCGGGGCTGCGCTGAGCGGCTGCATCGCGGGGAGCAAGCCCGCGATATGGATCTCTGGCCCGCCTAGCCCTGCACATCCATGCCGCCGGTTTGGCAAAGGCCTGAGACGCCGAGACCTGACGACGCGGCCGCCGCGCCGGTGGCCCACATGCGCTTCGAGGATCGCTGGCGGGTTCCGGGCCGTCGCGAGGCGCGACGTGTCCCGAACAAACCCCGCTGTGCCTTTCCGGCGGGCGGCACTTCTCGACGTGAGGCTTCGCGAGGGCGTCCAGGCCGGACGCACAAGGCTCTGAGTCGGTGGTTGTCCATGGCCGCGGTCTCCCGCTCTGCTTGACGCATCGATCGCAAGATATATCGAATGCAGATCTGCGTGTTTGGAGATTTTATAGGGTAAAAACAATAATAAAGTAGTAAATATCTACATACATAGAGTGTAGATTTGTATTTATCGTTCGATGATTATGATAATCATGGATAAAAACAGTGGTTTTGCTTCGGATCTAAAGGTATCACGCCGCCTAAGAAATGCTGGTGGTCGATTGTGTTTAGATTTTCAATTCGCTTTATAATTGTCGCGATCGTCGCCTTGGTCAGTGCCACGGCGATCGGCCTGGCGGCCTTGCAGCTCGTCCGAAGCAAGGCGCGCTCGGATCTGGCTGACCAAGTCGCTGCCTACATGGCCATCGACCGCAATCTCTTCACAAGCCTGACGCAGCTCCGGATCGAGCGCGGGTGGAACATGACCGCGCTGTTGGAGGAGCCTGACGCCAACCGCATTCATCGGCAGACCGCCCTCGATGGCCGCCAGGCCTTCGACGCGGCCCTGGACGGCGCGCTGGTCGACCTGGGAAGCGTGCCCGATGCCGCTCTGAAGGCCAGGGGCGTCGCGTTGCAGTCCCTCTTGGAGACGTGGCGGCGGCTGCGTCCGGCCGTGGACCCGGCCCTCGATCAGCCACTTGCCGCTCGGGATCCATCCGTGCGCAAGCAGCTGGACGAATTCGGCGGTCGCTTCCTGATTGCACTGGAAACGGCCTCCGATGCGACCGAGAAGCAGATTCAGGCCCTCGACTTCGCCTTCGGCAGCTTCCTCGACGCCCGGGCGGCGATCTGGCTCACGCGGACGAGCAGTGGCCGCGGTGCCGCTCTCGTGAGCGCGCTCCTGGCGGGCGGCCGTGCCGCCACGCCCGCGGAATGGATGCAGCTGAACATGGCCGACACGCAGGCTCTCACGGCCTGGCAGATCGCCGCGCGCACCATTAAGATCGGCGGCTTCGATGCCGCCGTGCGAGAGGTGTATGACAGGGCCAACACCATCTATTTTGGCGGGCGCATGGCCGAGAACCGGCAGGCCATCGTCGCCGCCGTGTCGGAAGGGCGTAAAATTTCGGTCCCGAACGCGGAGTGGGATACCGGGGTCGTCACCGGCCAGAAAGCGGTGTCGGACGCGGCGATCGCGGTCATCGCCTCCGCGGTCGACAAGACTCGGGCCGCGGCCGCCGAAGCCCGCCGGGATCTCATCCTCGCCATCGTGGCCATCGTGCTGGTGGCCGGTCTCGCCGTGGCGGCGATCCTGATCGTGCAGTTCCGTGTCGTGCGGCGGATCCTCGGGTTGGCCGGGACCATGCGGCGACTCGCCGAGGGCGCGATCGACACCCCCGTGCCGGGCACGCGGGAGACGGACGAACTCGGGTCCATGGCCGGGGCCGTGCAGGTGTTCAAGGACAACCTGATCCGGACGCAGGCCCTGGAGGCGGAAACGGTCGAGGCCCGGCGGCTCGCTGAGGCGCAGCGCCTGGCCGCGATGCACCAGATGGCCGACGCGTTCGAGCAGGCGACCAGCGGGATCGTCGGCACGGTCTCGGCCTCGGCCGGGGCGTTGCAGGCCACGGCGCAGACCATGGCGTCCACCGCGGCCGACACCGCGGAGCGGTCGACCACGGTGGCGGCCGCCGCCGAGCAGGCCGCATCCAATGTCGGCACCGTGGCGGCCGCGGCCGAGGAGCTGGGCGCCTCGGTGCAGGAGATCGGCCGGCAGGTCTCGGGCTCGGCCGATCTGGCGCGGGCCGCGGTCGGCGAGGCGGATCAGACAGCCGCGCTCGTGAACGCCCTGACCGCGAGCGTGGCCAAGATCGGCGAGGTGGTCGGGATGATCTCGGGCATCGCCGCGCAGACCAACCTGCTGGCCCTCAACGCCACCATCGAGGCTGCCCGGGCCGGTGACGCCGGGAAGGGCTTCGCCGTGGTGGCCGCGGAAGTGAAGGCGCTGGCCGACCAGACCGCCAAGGCCACCGACGAGATCGGCCATCAGATTGGTCAGGTGCAGGGTGCGACGGGCGAGGCCGTGTCGGCGATCGGGCAGATCGCCGCTCGCATCCGGGAGATCAGCACCGTGTCCGCCTCGATCGCGGCGGCGGTCGAGGAGCAGGACGCGGCCACCCAGGAGATCGTCCGCAATGTCGGGCAGGCGGCCTCCGGCACCGGCGAGGTGACGCGCACGATCACGGGCGTGGCCGGGGCGGCGGAGAAGACCGGGGCGGCGGCGGGCGAGGTCCTGGGCTCGGCCTCAGAGCTGTCGCGCCAGTCCGAGCAGCTCACCGCCGAGGTCGGGCGCTTCCTGGCGACCGTCCGGGCGGCCTGAGGCGCGACACGGTCTTACGAGCCTGCGCGCGGCCGCCGCGCCGCCGGTCGGCCCTGCGCCTCGGTGGCTAACAGCATCGTGCCGGCGGCCATTCCGAGGAGCGTAGCGATTCCGAGCTTGAGCCAGCGCCGGTCGGCGGCCTGGGCCGGCGTCACGCCTGCGTCGTGTTCGGTCCGGCTCGGCATCGGGTTTCCAGCTGACATGTCCCCAGCCAACGCCCAGTGACGGCAAACTTTCCGTCAGCGCGACGATCGGCGGCCGCGTTGCTTCGTCGGAAGCCGGCGGCCTATAACGCGGCGACCTCACAGCCGCGACGGCGGGGTCCCGGATCTCCGCCCTCGCCAACGAACAAAGTCTCACGCAACATGGCAGGCCATTCGCAGTTCAAGAACATCATGCACCGGAAGGGCCGGGTGGACGCGGTCCGCTCGAAGGTGTTCGGCAAGCTCGCCCGCGAGATCACCGTGGCGGCCAAGCTCGGCACGCCCGACCCGGCCATGAACCCGCGCCTGCGCGCGGCGATCATCGCGGCCCGGGCCGAGAACATGCCCAAGGACAATATCGAGCGCGCCATCAAGAAGGCGGCCGGGGCGGATGGCGAGAACTACGAGGACATCCGCTACGAGGGCTACGGCCCCGGCGGCGCCGCGCTGATCGTCGAGGCGCAGACCGACAACCGCAACCGCACCGCCTCGGACGTGCGCTCGGCCTTCACCAAGTCCGGCGGCAGCCTCGCCGAGACCGGCGCCGTGGCGTTCATGTTCGACCGCGTCGGCGTGATCGGCTTCCCGGCGAGCGTCGCCGATGCCGATACGATGCTGGAGGCGGCGATCGAGGCCGGGGCCGACGACGTCAGCTCCGGCGAGGACGGCCACGAGGTCGTCTGCGCTCAAGAATCCTACGGCGAGGTCGCCAAGGCCCTGGAGGCCCGGTTCGGCGAGCCGACCCGCACCGGCCTGGTCTGGAAGGCGCAGAACACGATCGATGTCGACGACGAGACCGGCGAGAAGCTGATCCGCTTGGTCGAGGTGATCGAGGACCAGGACGATGTGCAGCACGTCTACGTCAACTTCGCCCTGTCCGAGGCGCTGATGGCGAAGCTCGAAGGCTAAATGCCTGCCAGCTCGGCGCCGAACCGCTCCTGCACGTAGGCATCGAGCGAGAAGCCGTCGTCGGGCAGCTGGGCCATGAACCGCTCGGCCACCTCGGTCAGGACCAGGTCCGGCTTGGCCCGGTCGATATAGGTCCAGTCGAGCGACGTGTTCCAGACGAAATGCACCTCGCGGAAGGTCTCCGCGAGCAGGATCGTCAGCATGTACGGCATGACGTGCGAGAACGAGTCGCCGAACAAAGCCAGCCGGCGCGGGTCGCTCGCCGTGGCGTTGCCATAGACGACGTTGGCGCCGACATGGAGCGTGTGCAGCAGGCCCGCCTTCTCGCGCGCCGCGACGATCGGGCTGGCATAGGTCCGCACGGCATCCTGCTGGATCCGGTAGGCCCGTGACGGCGCCCGGCGGGGCGGGTCGAACGCGCTGCCGAGGTCGCCGTCATGGTCGATTTCCGTGAAGGGCCGGTCGCGGAGATCCGCCCGCGGCTCCGCCCCGAAGGCCCGGCAGATCTCGGCATAGGCCAGGTAGCAGCCGTCGAAACTCCAATGGGTGTCGGTCCGGCAATAGAGGTCGGTCGTGTCCCGAGCGGCGCGCATCGGCGTGACCAGGTCGATGCAGGTCTCCCGCCAGCGCTTGCGCCGCCGCCAATCCGCGTAGAGGCCGGTGAGGCCCCGTCGCCAGGGGCTGCCGAGCGGCGGCTCGGCGTGGAGCAGCCGGTAGGCCGGTGAGGCGGACGGCGCGATGGCGAGGCCGTCGAGGTGGTTGTCGTAGATCAGCAGCTTGTCCGGCGCGACCACGTGGCGGTAGCGGATGCCGAGCGCCCGCAGCCGCCGCTCCCGGGTCGCCACGAGGCTGCGCCAGGCCCAGATCAGGTCGGTGGTCTCCTCCGGCCGCTCGAACTGCCCGAGGATGTCGTTCGTGCCGGTCTTCAGGAACAGCCAGCCGTCCCGCCCGACATGGATGTGATCGGTGTTGCTCGACGCCATGACGCACTCAGGAAGGGATCGGGAATTCGGCAGCAAGGCGCGGGATGCGGCCGCGGCCGCGGGACGGCAGGGTGACGGACATCCGATATACGTAGCCGGCAGGTCCCGTCATGTCCGTCTCCGCCAAGCCCCTCCCCAACGCGCCCGCCGCGCCGCATAGTGGTGCGGCCATGACCGCGTTCTCGACCGCCGAGTCCGAAAACACCGCGCGCTGGGCGGCGCTCGCCGCCCGCGATGGGCGGGCGGATGGCCGCTTCGTCTACGCGGTCCGCACCACCGGCGTGTATTGCCGCCCGAGCTGCCCCTCCCGGGCGGCCCGGCCCGAGAACGTCACCTTCCACGCCACCTGCGCGGAGGCCGAGGCAGCGGGCTTCCGGCCCTGCCGACGCTGCCAGCCGAACGCGCCCGGTTTGACCGAGCGCCGGGCCGAGGCCGTCGCCCGGGCCTGCCGGCTGATCGAGTCCGCCGAGACCATGCCGCCGCTCGCCGACCTCGCCCGGGCCGCGGGCCTGAGCCCCTACCATTTCCACCGGGTGTTCAAGGCCGCCACCGGCGTCACCCCGAAGGCCTACGTGGCTGGCCGCCGGGCCGAGGCTGTCGCCGCCGGCCTGCCCAAGGCGGCTAGCGTGACGGAGGCGCTGTACGAGGCCGGCTACGCCACTGCGAGCCGGTTCTACGCGGATGCCGCCACCCGTCTCGGCATGGCGCCGGCCGCCTACCGCAAGGGCGGCACCGGCATCCGCATCAAGTTCGGCGTCGGCGCCTGCTCGCTCGGCGCGATCCTGGTGGCCGCGACCGAGGCGGGGCTCTGCGCGATCCTGCTCGGCGACGAGCCCGAGCCCCTGGTCCGCGACCTGCAGGATCGGTTCCCGGGGGCGGAGATCGAGGGGGGCGACCCGGATTTCGAGGCCTGGATGGCGCAGGTGATCGGTCTGGTCGAGGCGCCGGGCACCGGCCTCGACCTGCCCCTCGACATCCGCGGCACCGCGTTCCAGCAGCGCGTCTGGGCGGCCCTGCGGGCGATCCCGGTGGGCACGACCGCGACCTACGCCGATATCGCCCGCGCCATCGGGGCGCCCACCGCCATGCGGGCGGTCGCCCAGGCCTGCGGGGCGAACCACCTGGCGGTGGCGATCCCGTGCCACCGGGTGGTCCGCTCGGACGGCTCCCTGTCGGGCTACCGCTGGGGCGTCGCCCGCAAGCGGGATCTGCTCGCACGGGAGGCGGGGGGCTAAGCGCGCTTCTAGCGCCGACCGCCGCCAGGTGGCCCCCCGAAGCCGCCCGTGCCTCCGGGGCCGCCGCCAGGTGCACCGAAACCTCCAGGCCCACTCAAGCCCCCGGGACCGCCTCCCGGTGCGCCCGGGAATGTGCCGGGGCCGCCTGGTGCGCCTCCGAAGGGACCGCCGCGCGGCGCGCCGAACCCGCCGGGGCCGTCCGCGCCCGGGATGCCGCCCGCACCGGGGCGGGTGTCGATCGTCGGGCCGTGGCCGCCGCCGATTCCGCCGAATGGGCCCTGTCGACCGCCGGGCTCGGCGCCGAGGCGGCCGGGCATCTCCGGCAGGTCGGGCAGCTTCTGCAGGTCCAGACGGTCGCGCTCCCGCTCGAACCGGGGGGCGTCCGGCCGGGCGGGCTCCGGGGCGATCCGGTCCTCGACCCGCAGCCGCTCCAGGGTGAGCACGCCGTCCGGGGCGAGGTCGGCGGTGAGCACGCCGCGCACACTGCCCTGGTGCGGCACCCGCAGCCCCGCATAGCCCGACACCGCGAGGCCCGAGCCCAGATCGAGGCCGGCGCCGGCACGGCCGATATAGGCCTCGATCGACACCCGCTTGAGGCCCGGCGGGAACGGCAATCCGACCTGGGCGGCGTTGGTCACGCTCAGAACGCCGGCTTCCGTCGCGCCGGTCACCAGGGCCCGCTGCCCCGGGGGCAGGGCGTCGGCGCCCTTCAGGCGCAGGCCGCCGATGGCGAGGCCGCCGCCGGAATCGCGGCGCACCGGCCCGGCGACGCGGTCGGGCCCAGAGATCCGCGGCTCGATCAGGCTCGCCACGATCACGCCGTCCGGCCGGCGCAGGCCGCTGACCGCCACCCGGCTGCCCGCCGGCCAGTCGCCCGCGAGGCTCGCGGTATCGACCCGCTGGCCGAGCACGATCATCCGCCCCGGGGTGACCGATTCCACCTTGCCGACCACCTCGCTGGTGACGTCGATGCGGCGTGTGCCGAGGCCGCCCCGTTCCGGCCGGGCGACGACGTGCACGACCTGGCCGATCTTCAGGTCCGCCGCCTTGGCGGGTTCCCCGTCGATCCGCACCGCGACCTCCGGCGGATAGGCGATGCGCAGGTCGTTGACGACGATCGAGCCGAAGCGGCGGATCGTGCCGATCACGCCGGTGCCGCCGATGCCGCGGTCGCCCTCGCCGAGGGGGCCGTCCTTCGGCTCCTCGATCATCTTCATGCCGGTGCCGCCGATGCCCTGGTCGCGCGGATTCTCCTGCGGCCGGGCGGTGCCCGGCAGCAGGGTGGCGGCGCCCGCGAGCAGGCGCAGGACGAACCGGCGGTTTGGCGAGAAGCGCACCGGCCGGCCTCTCAGCGCCCGTCCGCGGGCCGGGCCGGCGGTGCGGCCTCGGCGTAGACATAGAGGCCGAAATTCCAGCGGTGGTCGCCGCCGGGATCGGTCTGGCAGGCGGCATGCGCCTCCCGGTTGGCCTGCTGCAGGGCCTCCATGGCGATCTCGCGCGCCCGCGCTTCCAGCTTGACCGCCAGCTCCTTGGACAGCCCGTCGTAATGCACGGCCCGCTCCAGGAAGCGCGGCGTGTCGCCGACGATGTTGGCGACGCTCGCCGCGATGTGGTCGTGGAGGTTGCGGCCGAAATAATAGAGCTGCGGTTCGGCCGAACCGTCCCCGCGCGGTACGTAGGCGGCTTCCGCCAGCACGATCCGGTCCTGCGCATCCAGGAAGGCGAGCCCGCGGTCGAGCCACTCGTCGAGCACCGCCCGGGGGCGCAGGTCGCGGGTCACCCCGGAGACCAGGACCTCGAAGGACGGCGCGCCCGCATCGGCCGTCCGCGGCAGCGGCAGCGGCTGGCCCTGCGGATCCGTGAAGGCCGGGTCGGCGATCCAGCGGGCGATGATCCGGCTGGTGCGTGAGACCACGGCCGGTACGGCGCTCACCGGCGCCCCGGCCCCGCGCAGGCGCCGGACCTCCTTGCGGTGGATGCCGGTGAGCAGGGAGACGCGGCTGTCGGTCTGCTCCTTGCCGGGCAGGGCGAAGTCGTATTCGGCGACGTTCACGTAGAGCTCGCGCAGCAGGTCGGTGAGCGCCGGGAAGGTGATGCCGCGCGCCACGAGCAGGCGCACCAGCGGCCGCAGCAGCCGCGCGAGCGGCGCATGCAGGCTGGCGCCCTCCGGTTTCGTGTCGGTACTCTCGGACATGGCGGCATCGTTAGCTGATGTGTCGTGGGAGACAATCCCACGGCGTGCGCATCCACACTCCGCGCCGTCGATTTCCGGTTGACGTGGGAATTTTGCACACGTACCTCAAATGCGTGGTCAAATTTCCCACGTCGTCAACGGAGCCTGGGACGATGAGTGCCAAGATGCGCAGACTGGTCGCCGAAGCGCTGCCGCCCCTCACGCTTCCCGAGGCGACGCCCCACCGGTCCCGCCCGACCGATCCCATGCCGCGGCTGAGGCGCATCGCCTGCCTCCTCACCGCGCTCGCACTGCCCGCCCTCGGCATCGCCGCCGCGGACACGGTCCACCGTGTCGGCGAGACGAAGGCGTCGCAGGCCGCCGCTCCCGTCACCCCCCAGGACGGGGCGGCGGCACCGTCCGGTGCCCGCAGGCTCACGAGACTGCAGAAGACCGCCGCGCTGAATCTTCTGCCCGCGGAGGTTCGGTCGTGAGCGCCCTGGTCCCGGCGGTGGATGATCGTTCCCGGCAGGCGTCCCATTGCGGCGGCGCGCCGATCCTCGATCTCGCGCTCTGCCTCATCCTCTCCGTCACCGTCGTCGGCCTGCTGCTCCTGGCCCTCTGAATCCCGGCGGCTTCGCTGCCCTCGACAACGAGTTCCCCATGACGAATTCGATCCGCGCCGTGCTCTCCGGTGCCGCAATCGCCTGCGCGGCGTTCGGCGCCCAGGCCGCCGACCTGCCACGCCGCGCGCCGCCCCCGCCGCTGCCCGTGCCGCCGGCTTTCACCTGGACGGGGCTCTACGCCGGCCTCAACGCCGGCTACGCATTCCGGACCGGCAGCGGCGGCTTCACCGACCCGACCTACGGCGCCGTGACCGGGGGCAACCGCTCCGGCGGCTTCGCGGGCGGCGGGCAGATCGGCTACAACTACCAGCTGACACCCGGATCCGGCTTCGTGCTCGGCGTCGAGGCGGACATCCAGGGCATGTCCGCGTCCAAGGCGAACGCGGCCTATCTCGGCGCGACCCCGTATTACAGCGTCCGGCCGAGCCTCGATTATTTCGGCACGGTACGCGGCCGGCTCGGCTACGCCTTCGACCGGGTGCTGATCTACGGGACCGGCGGCTTCGCGTATGGCGGCGGCTCGCGCGCGTCTTATGCCGCGGCCTACCCGGGCACCCTGCCCGGAACCGACCGGACCGGCTATGCCGCCGGTGGCGGCATCGAATACGCCTTCACCGAAAAACTCTCCGCCAAGGTGGAGGCGCTCTACCTCCATCTCGGCCGCGGGTTCACCGGATCGACATACTACAACGCCAGCGTTCCAGCGTATTATGGTGCCGGCAAACAGGATTCGGGATTCGCACTGGTCCGCGCTGGTGTAAATTACGGATTCTAGTCAATATTCACAGCGATCGATCTTGACGGTATCGTGCCGCTGGGTCGCAATGCACGGCGTTCGGCTTCGCGAATCCGTCTGGCGGTCGAGATCCGCGGCAGGCGGGGATGCGAAGGCCGGATGCCGCGTCGGTCTTCGCCGCGCGGCCTCTGAAGGCATCCCCGACGCAGGATCGGCCGTGAACGCTCCCCGCCTGACTCCCATCGCGACGGCCCTGTTCGCCCTCGGTCTCGCTGCCGGCGCCCCCAGCGCGCAGGAGATCGTGCCGCCCGGGCCATCCGGGCGGGGCGCGCTCCTGATCTACGGCAATTTCTGCGGGCCGGGGAATCGCGGCCCCGGCTACGCGCCGATCGACGCGCTCGACCGCGCCTGTGCGCACCACGACGCCTGCTGGCCGCAACCGGCCTCGGGCCTGCTGCCGGCCTGCGCCTGCAACCGCCGCCTTCAGGTCGAGGCGGGTCTGGTCGCCCGCGACCCGCACGCCCCCCTCGAGACCCAACAGACGGCGCGGTTCATCGCGGATTTCGCGACCGCGCTGCCCTGTGAGGACGCCTCGGCGCAGATGCGCTGATCAGGCCGCGTCGGCCGGGCTGGCCGCCGCCTTGGGGCCGCCCTTGGCGACGCCGACCAGGGCAGGACGCAGCACCCGCTCGCCGATCACGTAGCCGGTCTGCACGACTTGCACGACGGTCCCGGCGGGGACGTCCGGGTTCGGCACCTCGAACATGGCCTGGTGCCGGTTCGGGTCGAACTTCTGGCCCTGCGGCTCGACCGGCTTCACCCCGTGGCGCTCCAGGGTCTTGACCAGGTCGCGCTCGGTCAGCTCGATCCCGTCGATCAGCCCCTTGAAGGCGCCGTCCGCCGCGGCCTTCGCGTCGGCCGGGATGCTGTCGAGGGCGCGGTGGATGTTGTCGGCCACGTTGAGCACGTCGCGGGCGAAGTTGGTGACCGCATAGGCGCGGGCATCCGCGATCTCCCGCTCGGTCCGGCGGCGCAGGTTCTCCATCTCGGCGAGCGTGCGCAGCGTCCGGTCCTTCAGCTCGTCGCGCTCGGCGGTCAGCAGGGCCAGGGCCTCGGCGACCGGATCGACGGACGTCGCCTCGGCGGGCTTGCCGCCCGACGCGGTCTCCTGGGCCGCGCTGGCACCGGCCTCGACCGTGGTCTGGCGCTGGTCGTCCTGGGACATGTCGTTGCTCGTCATCGCGTTTCAGTCGTCGGCAAGGATGGGTGAGGAGATTCGAATTCGGCGCTGATATCTGACCCGGGGCCGCCGAAATCAACCCGTACGCTCACGCCTCGCGCGGCGGCGGTGCGGCGACCAGGGCCTCCAGGCCCTCCGCCTTGAGGGCGGCGACGTCGCCCGCGAACACGTCCAGCATCGCCTTGCGGATCGCAGCCTGCCGGTCGGGCTGCGTCACCCGCGTGCCGGTGAGGTCGGTGACGTAGAAGACGTCGACCGCGCGTTCGCCGAAGGTGGCGACATGCGCCGAGGTGATGTTGAGCGACAGCCGGCCGAACGCCGTGGTAAGCTCGTAGAGCAGGCCGGGCCGGTCGAGACCGGTCACCTCCACGACGGTCTCGCGGGACGACAGGGCGTTGTCGATCCCGACATCCGGCGGCACCAGGAAGGTCTTGGCCCGGGCGCTGGTCGGCGGGTGCTTGTCGGCCACGAGGTCGGCGATGCGGATCTCGCCCTTCAGGGAGCGCTCGATCGCCGCCGTGATGCGCTTGCTCCGGCGCAATTCATCCTCGTCGCGCTCGAACGCCCGGGAGATGAAGATCGTGTCGAGGGCGAAGCCGTCCGTCGTGGTGAAGATCTGCGCGTCGACGATGTTGCTGCCGGCCGCCGCACAGGCCCCGGTGACGATCGCGAGCAGGCGCGGATGGTCCGGCGAGTAGATCGTGATCTCGGTCACCCCGCGCACCGGATCGAGGGCCACGTCGGTGGCGCTGGTGCGGCCCTCGCTGAGCACGTCGCGCAGGAAGACGGCGTTCTTGAGCTGGCGCGGGCTGTCGACCTTCAGCCAGTAGGCCTGGCCATGGCGCCCCGCGTAGGCGTCGAACTCGTCCGATCCCCAGCCGGGCAGCTGCTCGCGCAGGCTCATCTGGACGAGGCGCACCCGGTCGGTGCGGGCGATCTCGGAATGGCCGCCCGAGAGGAACACCTCGGTCTCGTCGTAGAGGGTGCGGACCAGGGTACCCTTCCAGGCGGTCCAGACGCCGGGGCCGACCGCGCTGATGTCGGCCACCGTCAGGATGGTCAGGAGCTTCAGCCGCTCCAGGCTCTGCACCACCGAGGCGAAGCGCTCGATCGTTTTCGCGTCCGAGAGGTCGCGGCTCTGCGCAGTCATCGACATTAGCAGGTGATGCTCGACCAGCCAGGTCACGGTCTCGGTCTCGGCCTCAGTGAGGCCGAAGCGCGGGCAGAGTTTCTCGGCGATCGCGGCCCCGGCGATCGAGTGGTCCTCGGGCCGGCCCTTGGCGATGTCGTGCAGCAGGATCGCCACGTACAGCGCCGTGCGGTTGTGGACGGTGTGGATCAGGCGCGAGACCAGCGGATAGGCTTCCTCGACGCGGCCCGACTCGATGGCCGCCAAGATGCCGACGGTGCGCAGCAGGTGCTCGTCCACCGTGAAGTGGTGGTACATGTTGAACTGCATCATCGCGACGATGCGGCCGAAATCCGGGATGAACCGGCCGAGCACGCCGGCCTCGTTCATCTCGCGCAGGGCCTCCTCGGGGGCGTTGCGCGAGGTCAGGATGTCGAGGAACAGCCGGTTGGCCTCGGTGTCCGCGCGCAGGGTCGGGGTGATCAGGCGTCGCGACCGGTTCGCCAGCCGCTTGGCGTCCGGGTGGATCGCCAGGTTGTGCCGGTCGGCCAGCCAGAACAGGCGGATCAGGTTGACCGGATCGCGTTCGAACGCGTCCTCGGCGCGCAGGTTCACCCGGCCGTGATCGATCCAGAAATCCTCGGCCTCAATGGCGGTGGCGCGGAACCGGTCGCGGAACCGGCCGATCCAGCGGTCGAGCACCGGCGTGCGCTTGGCGTGGCGCGCCTCCAGCTCGGCGCAGACGATGGCGGTGAGGTCGCCGACATCCTTGGCGACGCGGAAATAGGCCTTCATGAAGCGCTCGACCCCGGACAGGCCGCCGCGCGCCTCGTAGCCGAAGCGCTCGGCGATCCGCGGCTGCAGGCCGAAGGACAGCCGCTCCTCCGACCGCTTGGTGACGAAGTGCATGTGGCAGCGGACCCGCCACAGGAACTCGTCGCAGCGCTCGAACAGCGCGTATTCCTCCTGGGTGAACAGGCCGGCGCCGACCAGCTCCATCTGGTCGCGTACCCGGTAGGTGTATTTGGCGATCCAGAACAGCGTGTTCAGGTCGCGCAACCCGCCCTTGCCGTCCTTGACGTTGGGCTCCACGAGGTAGCGCGAGGAGCCGGCCTTCGAGACCCGGGCGTCCCGCTCGCGCAGCTTGGCGTCCACGAACTCGGCGGCCGAGCCGACCACCAGCTCGGCGTCGAAGCGCGTCACCAACTCCTCGAACAGGATACGCGTGCCGAACAGGTAGCGCGCCTCCAGGAGCGCCGTGCGGATCGTCATGTCGGCCTTGGCCTCGCGGAGACATTCCTCCACGGAGCGGGTGGCGTGGCCGACCTTCAGCTTCAGGTCCCACAGGACGTAGAGCATCGCCTCGACGACGCTCTCCGACCACGCGGTCTGCTTGTAGGGGAGCAGGAACAGCAGATCGATGTCGGAGCCGGGCGCCATCGTGCCCCGGCCGTAGCCGCCGGTGGCGACCACGGCGAGCTGCTCGCCGGTCGACGGGTTGTCGTTGGGGTAGAGCTGGCGCACCACGGCATCGTGGATCGTCCGCACCACGGCGTCGGTCAGATCCGACAGGGCCTGTGCGCAGCGGAGCCCGTTGCGATCCTCGAGCAGTTGCGCCTCCGCGGCGCGGTGGCCCTCCTCGATGACCCGGCGCAGCTCGGGCACGAGGGCGGCGCGCAGCTTAGTCGGCTCGCGGGCTTCGCGGTCGAGATTTTCGAGAACCGTTTCGAGGGCGGCGACGGGATCGAACATGCCCCCCGTTAGCATGATATGCCTACGCCGCCAGCCGTGCGGTGATGCGCCACGCACAGCCGCTCCTCTTGCCCCGACGCCCACGCGTCGCCCGGAGGGTGCCTGTGCCGCCGTCCCGGTGGGCACGCGCCGCGCTTCGACGGTCCGCTGCTTCGGCGCGGACGGACACCGTCACTCCGCGGCCGGCAGGTTGAGGGCCAGCAGCCGGCCGGTGCGCGATCGGGCGGTCAAGCCGCCGGGCGCCGAACCCTCCGCCCGCCGTCTGGCATCGGCGATGGCCGCGTGGACGCCGTCCACCGCCAGGATCAGCGCGCTCACCGTCCGGGCGTCGATGCTGCGCTCCCGGGCGTAGCAGACGACGTCGGCCACGAGCCCGTCGGTCTCGATCGCGATTTCATCGAGCTCGGCCGTGCTGGTGGCGGCGCGCACCTCGCGCATGATGTCGAGCAGGCGGTCGAGCACGATGTCGATGCGCTCCCGGCGCTTGCGCGCCAGCCGCTGCCCGATCCAGGCGATGCCGGAGCCGATCGTGCCGCCGAAGAAGGCGAGCAGGTAGATGTAATCCTCGTAGCGATCGAGGAAGGTCTGCTGCTCGCGCTCAAAATAGTCCACCGCGCCGGGGTGGTTCGGCAGCCGCGCCGAGGTCGCCGCGACCGTGGTGTCGAAATCCGGCGCCTTCATCAGCTTGGCGGCCGGGGCCGCGGCGGCGAGCCGCGAGCGCCACTCGAACAGGTGCTGCGTCGCCGAGGCGATCGCGACCCGGCTGACCGAGCCCCGCGCCATCAGACGATAGGAGGCGCCGACGGTGCGGACATCCTCGTCCGGGCGCTTCGGGCGGCCGCCGAAGGTGCCGGCCGGGATCGTGACCGCCTGCAATTCGGGGAAGCGCTGCAGGATCGCGTCCCCGTCGGGGATCGATACGAAGCCGATCTTGCGGTCGGGGGAGCCGAGCTCGATGGCGCGCACCACGGCCCCCGTGGTCTTCGAAGCGGGGCTCGCGATCACCGCCACCGCGTCGACGCGCTTGTCCGCAAGCGCCGCCGTGACCTCGCCGATCTTCAGCGGCACCACTTGGACGTGGCCGGTCGCGATCTCCGACTCGGCCGCGGGAGCGGCATCCTGCGCATCGGTCGTCGGGCTATCGGGCAGAAGATCGTAGAAGGACAGCAGGTTGGTCAGGAACGGCAGGTCGGCGCCGTGGCGCACGACGATGCCGAGGCGCTTGCGGGCGAGGGCCGGAACATCGTCGATGTCGGACCCCTCGGGCGCCGCGATCACCAGGGCCTCGTCGTGCAGGATCGCCAGGGTCAGGCCATTCTCGGGCAGGAACACGTCCGGCCGCACCACCGCGAGGTCGGCCCGGTTGCGCTGGAGCGCCAGGGCGCTGTCGCGCACGTCGCCGTATCGGACGACCTTGAGGCGGACATCCTCACGGCTTCGGTCGAGGGCGTTGGCATAGGCCTCGATCAGGGCGGCCTCGGCCCCGTCCTGAGGGCCGACCGCCACCGTGAGGGTGGTCGGGCGCGACAGATAGACGATGCCGGCCGCGACCGCGGCCAGCCCGAGGGCTACCAGAACGAGGAGCCACTCGCGGCGCATCAGGATCGTCGCCGCGGCGTGCAGGCGTCGCCGCCCCGGGCCGTGGGTGAGATCGGGCGAAGGACTTTGCTCCGGACCATGGCCGAGCCTGTCGCGTTGCGCGCGTTCCATCCCCACGTCATGGAACGCAAACCTGTCGAGATCGTGAAGAACCGGTGAAACCACCAAACGTTGCAGAATCCGGGCCAGGAACCCGCAATGCGGAGCGTCGGCCGCCCGGCCCGGTCAGCGCCCCCTGGCTGCAGCGGGTCGCGCTCTACTACCTCGAACGCTACAGCGCCTCGACCGAGATGCTGCGCCGGACCCTGGCGCGGCGGGTCGACAAGCGGGCTCGGCTGCGCGGGGAGGATCCGGCCCCCTTCGCCGAGATGATCGACGCCACCGTGGCGCGGGCGGTCTCGGCCGGTCTGGTGGACGACGTGCGCTTCGCCGACGCCCGCCTCGCAACCTTGCGCCGGCGCGGCACGTCCAGCCGGGGCGCGGCGGCGAAGCTCGCGGCCAAGGGCGTGCCCCGCGACGTGGTCGAGGCGGCCATGCGGGCCGAGCGCGAGGCGGTTCCCGACGCGGAGGCCGCCGATATCGAGCTGCAGGCGGCGCTGGCCTACGCCAAGCGGCGGCGTCTCGGCACGCATCGCCGGCCCGACACGCGGGCGCTCCATCGTGACCGCGACCTTGGCGCCCTGGCCCGGGCCGGTTTTTCCTATGACCTCGCGCGCCGGGTGGTCGATGCCGACCCGGACGAGCCGGATTGATCCGTCAGGCCCGCGCCTTGGGCCGTTTCAGCTCTCAGCTGGCCACGCTTCGGTAGCAGTCGGAAGACCTCGGGCACCGCGCTTGCCGGCTGCAACTCTGCCAGTTCGGCGTCGGTCATCACGGGATTGTCGCAGACTGCATTCCAGTCGTCCGGCGTGTAGCCGGGATCAGGGCGATCCGTTGATTGCGACGTGTCTTGCATGGGTGCCTCCTCAACGGAATCGTGCTCGAAATGCAGTTTACGCCGGGGTGCGGCATCGCGGACGGGGGCCGGGCGCGGGTCGGCCTTGCCTCTTCGGGCCTCTCGTTCATTGTCTGTTCGATGGACGAGACGCTGGCCAAGAAAGTGCGCATCCTCGCGGATGCCGCCAAGTACGACGCCTCCTGCGCCTCCTCGGCGGCGCCGAAGCGCGCGGCCGGGAAGGATGGGCTCGGCTCCACCACCGGGGCCGGCATCTGCCACGCCTACACGCCGGACGGGCGCTGCGTCTCGCTGCTGAAGATCCTGCTGACCAACTGGTGCCTGTTCGACTGCGCCTATTGCATCAACCGGCGATCCTCGAACGTCCGGCGCGCGAAGTTCACCGTCGAGGAGGTCGTGAACCTCACCCTCAACTTCTACCGGCGCAACTACATCGAGGGCCTGTTCCTGTCGTCGGGCATCATCAAGTCGCCCGACCACACGATGGAGCTGCTGACCCGGGTGGCGAAGTCGCTCCGGCGCGATCACGGCTTTGCTGGCTACATCCATCTCAAGTCGATCCCGGAGGCGAGCCCCTGGCTGATCGAGGAGGCCGGCCTCTACGCCGACCGGCTCTCGATCAACGTCGAGCTGCCCACCGAGGCGAGCCTGGAGCGGCTCGCCCCCGAGAAGGACGGCGCCGCGATCCAGAACGCCATGGCGCAGATCGGCGAGCGCATCGTCCAGGCGAAGGCCGAGAAGCGGCGCTTCTCCCCGGCCGGCCACTCGACCCAGGTGATCGTCGGCGCCGACGCCACCACCGACGAGGCGCTGATCCGCAAGAGCGCGCATCTCTACGGCAGCGTCGGCCTGAAGCGGGTCTATTACTCAGCCTTCAGCCCGATCCCGGACGGGTCGGCGATCCTGCCGCCGAAGCCGCCGCCCCTCCAGCGGGAGCACCGGCTGTACCAGGCCGACTGGCTGCTGCGGTACTACGAATTCACCCCCGACGAGGTCGCCGACGCCTCCGAAGGCGGCATGCTCGCCCTCGACATCGATCCGAAGCTCGCCTGGGCGCTCAAGCACCGCGAGAAATTTCCCGTCGACGTCAACAAGGCCGACCGGGAATGGCTGCTGCGGGTGCCGGGCCTCGGGGCCAGGGCGGTCGACAAGATCGTCAAGGCGCGCCGCCACGCGACCCTGCGCCTCGATGACGTCGCCCGGCTGACCTCCGGGCTGAAGCGCGCCCGCCCGTTCCTGATCGCCGCCGACCATCGCCCGGTGGGGCTCACCGACCGGCTCGACCTGCGCGAACGCCTGGTCGAGCCGGCCCGGCAGCTGAGCTTGTTCTGATGAGCGGCCTCCGTGCATTCCCTCCCCCCTCTGCGGGGGAGGGCGGCCCGCGAAGCGGATCGGGAGAGAGGAGTGACGGTGCAGGAGAAAGCTCCGGCCCACAGGTCTGCTCCACCACCTCCGGAAGCCAGGCTCTCCTTTCCCGACCCTCGCTGACGCGAGGCCCACCCTCCCCCGCAGAGGGGGGAGGGGATGCGCGTCGGCCCCAGAGCGTCATGCTGCGCCCGGGCGCCGATCTTACCGGGTTTCGCGATGCGGTGCGGCGCTTGGTGGCACAGGGTGTTCCCCCGGAGGCGGTGACGTGGTCGGTGACCGACTCGCCCGGCCTGTTCGGCGCCGAGACGGTCCTGGCTCCGAGCGCGCCGCTCGCCCTGCCAAAAGCCGTCGCCGGCCTGATCCCCCAGGTGATTCCCCATCGTGATCCCGAGCGCTACGGCCTGCTCTACGCCCTGATCTGGCGGGTCTGCCGGGGTGAGCGGCACCTGATGGAGGTCGGCAGCGATCCCCTGGTCCACCGCCTGCACCGGATGGCGAAGGCGATCGGGCGCGACTTGCACAAGATGCACGCGTTCCTGCGCTTCCGCCGCGCCGAGGATTCGGGCGGCGAGCATTTCGTGGCGTGGTTCGAGCCCGACCACCACATCCTGGAGGCGGCCGCGCCGTTCTTCGTCGCGCGCTTTCGCGGCATGCGCTGGTCGATCCTGACCCCGGACGGCTCGGCGCATTGGGATACCGACACCCTGACCTACGGGCCGCCCGGAGACCGGGCCGCGCTCCCCGAAGGCGACGGCTTCGAGGCCGGCTGGCAGACCTATTACGAGAGCACGTTCAACCCGGCCCGCACCAACCTCAAGGCCATGCGGGCGGAGATGCCCAAGAAGTACTGGCGCAACATGCCCGAGACCGCCGCGATCCCCGCCCTGGTCCGGGCGGCGGCGGGGCGCACCGAAGCCATGATCGAGAGGGAGCCGACCTTGCCCACACGCCGCGAGCCCGCCCGCGCCGTCGCCGCCATGGCCGACCAGGATCCGAAGACCCTCGCTGAGCTGAACGCGATCATCAAGCGGACCGAGCCGCTGGTGCCGGGCGCCACGCAGGCGGTCCTCGGCGAGGGGCCGGTCGGCGCCACCATCGCCTTCGTGGGCGAGCAGCCGGGCGACCAGGAAGACCGGCAGGGCCGGCCCTTCGTCGGGCCGGCGGGCCAGTTGCTCTCGCGGGCCATGGCGGAGGCCGGGGTCGATCGCGGGGCGAGTTACCTCACGAACGCCGTCAAGCATTTCAAGTTCGAGGAGCGCGGCAAGCGCCGCATCCACCAGAAGCCCACGGCCGGGGAGGTCAGCCACTACCGCTGGTGGCTCGACCGGGAACTCGACTTCGTGGCCCCGAAGCTGGTGGTCGCCCTCGGCGCCACCGCGGTGCTGGCGCTCACCGGCAAGGCGGTCCCGATCACCCGGGCGCGGGGCCCGTTCCGGTTCGACCGGCTGGACAACCGCTTCCAGGGCTTCATCACGGTTCACCCATCCTACCTGCTGCGCCTGCCCGACGAGGCCAAGGCGGAGGCCTACGCGGCGTTTGTGGACGACCTGCGCCGGGTGGAGGAGATCGGGCGCGAACTGGCCGCGTGATCGGCTGGCCGGGGCAGATTTTTCGATCCCGCTCGCCCCGTGCTGCAAGGCGCACGATAAATCAGGCTCCTATCGTGTAACGATGTAAAAATGAGCGGATGGATCATTTGGCCTGTGCTGCGTGACAGAGCAGGAACGCCTGGTCGATCTACGCGTCGGCCTTCGCCAACTCCATCTGATCCGCGAAGACGTCGCCGATCGCTCGGATGACGACGAACAGCTTACCAGCTTCCAACTTTGACTGGGCTTAGCATTTTTGCTAAGTTTGGATATGTGGCGCGTGGAATATCTGTCGTCTGCGGCTGAGGAAGAGGCTGAGCTGCCCGTAGATATGCAGGCACGGCTCGCCCGCATGATCCAGGTGATCGAAGCCCACGGATTGCAGAACCTCCCGCGGGATTGGAGCAAGCCGCTCGGCCACGGACTTTGGGAATTTCGGATCACCGGTAAGGACGGCATCGCCCGCGCCATCTACGTGACGGTAACGGCGCAGCGCGTCGTGATCGTGCGGGTGTTCGTGAAGAAGACCCAGAAGACCCCACGACGCGAACTCGAACTCGCCCGGCAGCGGGCCAAGGAGGTGCGATGAGCACGATCAAGGCAGGCGATCTGCACACGAAGCGCATGGCGGACGATCCCGCCTACCGCGAAGCCTATGACGCACTCGATGAGGAGTTCGGGCTGGTCTCGGCGCTGATCGCGGCTCGGACCCATGCGAAGCTGAGCCAGGCCGAGGTCGCAACCCGCATGGGGACGACCGAGAGTGTCGTGTCCCGACTGGAGAGCGGCAAGACCAAGCCTTCGACACGCACCCTGGAGCGCTACGCGCAGGCGACCGGCCACAAGCTGACGATACGCCTGGAGCCGCAGCCATCGGGGCGGTAGGCGCTCGGGGGGGCGAGAGGGAGCCGGTCGCCGACGTCTGCTGTCCGCGCGTCTCGACAGCAGTCCCCAGGACACGGAACGACAGTTTCGCCCTCGATCAGGCCATCATGGCTCGGAAGGCGTTGTGCTTATCCATAGCATGATCAGCGATGCGATCGAGCCGCACAGTAAGGCCGCAAAAGGCGAGGTGGGACTCGTTGCCGATCCTCGCCAATCCGGTGGGGATGTGGGCGGCGACACCGAAGCCCTATCTCTTGGTTTCTGTTAACCTGCCACCAATCGCATTCGCCCGGCCCCTCCGCCATGGACAGCCACGCCGCCCTCGCCATCCTGCGCGCCAACGAGACCGAGTTGCGTCGCCGCGGCGTCCGGCACGCGGCCCTGTTCGGCTCCGTGGCCCGCGGCGAGGCCCGGGCCGACAGCGACCTCGACGTGATGATCGAGATCGACCCGGAGCAGGTACGCGATCTGTTCGCCTACGTGGGCCTGTGCCGGTTCATCGACGACCTATTCCCGGTCCCGGTCGACGTGGCAGACCGCCAGAGCCTCAAGGAGCGCGTCCGGGAGAGGGCTGAGCACGATGCCGTTCCCGCCTTCTGAGCGGGCGCTCGACGCCTGCGAGGACATCATCGCCAACGCTCGGTCCGCCGAGCATTTCGTTGCGGGGATGACCTTCGAGGCGTTCGAGGCAGACCTGCGCACCAACTACGCTGTGGTCCGCTGCCTGGAGATCATCTCGGAAGCAAGCCGCCGTTTCACAGATGAGATGCGAGGCCGCCACCCGAACGTACCGTGGCGCGACATCGCGGACGCGGGCAACGTCTACCGTCATGGCTATCACCGGGTCATGCTGGACAACGTCTGGCGGACCGTTCACGAGCGCTTGGCCAACCTCGTCGCGGCCTGCCGGGCCGAGCTGGACCGCGTGCCCGAGCCCTGATCGCCCCGAGACGCCTGCGCCCATGACCGTCGAGACCGCCGCTGCAAGTCCCAAAAAAGTCGGCCCGGGCGATCAGGTGATCCTGGTCGACGGCTCGTCGTTCATCTTCCGGGCCTATTTCCAGTCGATCAACCAGGACCAGAAGTACAATTCGCGTCCCTCGGACGGGCTGCCCACCGGCGCCGTGCGGCTGTTCTGCACGAAGATCGCCCAGTTCCTGCAGGAGGGCGCGGCCGGCATCATGCCGACCCATCTCGGCATCATCTTCGACAAGTCCGAAGGCTCGTTCCGCAAGGAGATGTTCCCGGACTACAAGGGCCATCGCCCCGACGCGCCGGACGACCTCAAGCGCCAGATGCCGCTGATGCGCGACGCCGTGCGGGCCTTCGGCCTGCACGCGGTGGAGCTGATCCGCTACGAGGCCGACGACCTGATCGCCACCTACACGCGGCAGGCTGAGGCAAGGGGCGCGGGGGTCATCATCGTCTCGTCCGACAAGGACCTGATGCAGCTGGTCGGGCCGCTGGTCCGGTTCTACGATTTCGAATCCGGCGCCAAGGGCAAGGCCGGCTACCGGCCGGAGCGCAACCTCGATGTTGAGGCGATCATCGCCAAGTGGGAGGGGCTGCAGCCCAACCAGATCGGCGACGCGCTGGCCCTGATCGGCGACACCTCCGACAACGTCCCGGGCGTGCCCGGCATCGGCCTGAAGACCGCCGCGGCGCTCATCAAGGAGTTCGGCAGCCTCGAGGCGCTGCTGGAGCGGGCCGGCGAGATCAAGCAGCCCAAGCGCCGCGAGACCCTGCTGGCCAATGTCGAGCAGGCCCAGCTGTCGCGCAAGCTGGTGGCCCTGGTGGAGGACGTGCCGGTCCCGGTCGATCTGGACGACCTGCGCGTCCCCGAGCCCGACCCGCAGAAGCTCGTCGGCTTCCTGAAGGCGATGGAGTTCAACACCCTGACACGCCGCATCGCCCAGATGCTGCATGTCGACCCCGAAGCGGTGAAGCCGGATCCGGCGCTGCTGCCGGGCGCGAAGCCCCACGGCTACGGCAACGCCGCCGGCGGCAGCGACGCGGTGCCGTTCTTCGGCGATTCCGTGCCGCCGGACCCGGAGACCGCGGCGGCCGGGGCCGAGCGGCCGCCGGGCGCCGCCCCACCCGAGGGCGGCGAGGTCGACCCCTTCGCCGATCTCGACCTGCCGGATGCGCCGGCCAAGCCCCGGGCGCCGATCGAGGCGACGCCGGGCAACGTGGTCGCCGCCCGGGCCGCGGAGGCGGTGGCGCCGTTCGACACCGCCGCCTACGAGACCGTCGCGTCCCTGGAGCAGCTCGACGTCTGGATCGCCGAGGCTGAAGACGCCGGGGTGGTCGCGGTCGATACCGAAACCGATGCGCTCGACGCGCACAAGGCCGGGCTCGTCGGCGTCTCGCTGTCCACCGCCACCGGCCGGGCCTGCTACATCCCGCTGGCCCATATCCAGGCCGCGAAGATCCAGGCCGATGCCACCGACCTGTTCGGCGAGGGCGCGGCGGCCTCCGACGTGGCCGAGCCGGTGCCGGGCCAAATCCCGCTGGACCAGGCCATCGCCCGGCTGAAGCCGCTCCTCGAGAATCCCGGGGTGCTGAAGGTCGGCCAGAACCTGAAATACGATTGGGTCGTGCTCGCCCGCTACGGCATCGAGATCGCGCCGTTCGACGACACGATGCTGATCTCCTATGTGCTCGACGCCGGCAAGGGCGGCCACGGCATGGACGAGCTGGCCCGCCGCCATCTCGGCCACCAGCCGATCACGTTCTCAGATGTGGCCGGCACCGGCCGCAACAAGGTCAGCTTCGACCGGGTCGCCATCGACAAGGCCACGGCCTACGCGGCCGAGGACGCGGACGTCACCCTGCGCCTGTGGCGGATGATGAAGCCCCGCCTCGTCGCCGAGCACCGGGTCGCCGTCTACGAGACCCTGGAGCGGCCGCTCCTGCCGGTGATCGCCCGGATGGAGCAGCGCGGCATCCGGGTCGACCGCGAGATGCTGAGCCGGCTCTCGGGCGATTTCTCGCAGATCCTGGTCCGCCTGGAGGAGGAGATCCAGGAGGATGCCGGCGAGAAATTTTCGGTGGGCTCGCCCAAGCAGATCGGCGACATTCTCTTTGGAAAAATGGGCCTGCCGGGGGCGAAGAAGACGCCCTCGGGCCAGTGGGCGACACCCGCGACCCTGCTCGAAGAACTCGCCCAGGCCGGGCATCCTCTGCCGAAAAAAATCCTGGAGTGGCGCCAGCTCTCGAAGCTGAAATCCACCTACACGGATTCGCTCCAGACCCATGCCGACCGGGAGACCGCCCGGGTCCACACCTCGTTCTCGCTGGCGGCGACCACGACGGGCCGCCTGTCCTCCTCCGAGCCGAACCTCCAGAATATCCCGATCCGCACCGAGGAGGGCCGCCGCATCCGCCGCGCCTTCGTGGCCGCGCCGGGCAACCGGCTGATCTCGGCGGATTACTCGCAGATCGAATTGCGGCTCCTCGCCCACATGGCCGACATCCCGGAGCTGCGCAAAGCGTTCGAGGACGGCATCGACATCCACGCGGCGACCGCCTCGGCGATGTTCGGCGTGGCGCTCAAGGAAATGACCCCGGACCTGCGGCGCCGGGCCAAGACCATCAATTTCGGCATCATCTACGGCATCTCGGCCTTCGGGCTGGCCGACCGGCTCGGCATCGGCCGGGAGGAGGCGTCGGCGTTCATCAAGCAGTATTTCGAGCAGTTCCCGGGCATCCGCGACTACATCGACACCACCAAAAAGATCTGCCGGGACAAGGGCTACGTCACGACGCTGTTCGGCCGGGTCTGCCACTACCCGCAGATCCGCTCCAACAACCCGTCCGAGCGCGCCAGCGTCGAGCGCCAGGCGATCAACGCCCCGATCCAGGGCTCGGCCGCCGACATCATCCGCCGGGCCATGACCCGGATCGAGGGCGCGCTCACCGCCCAAAAACTCAAGGTCAGCATGCTGCTGCAGGTGCACGACGAGCTGGTTTTTGAGGCCGCCGAAGACGAGGTCGACCGGGCGATCCCGATTATTGCCAGTGTGATGGAGGAGGCACCGGCGCCGGCTCTGACGCTGCGCGTGCCGTTGGTGGTCGAGGCGAAGGCGGCTGGGAACTGGCAGGAGGCGCATTGAGGCCGTCCGCCGGCGTGATCCGGGGCGCTCAACCGTCCTCGTGCCGCGAATGCGGCGGCGATGGGCAGGATCGCAGAACGTCGCTGATGAACGCGTCCTTGCCTGCGCGGTACGGCGTCATCGGGTGATCGTGGTGGGCGCGCTTCAGCGCATTGTAGCGGGCCACCAGTTCGGGATCGGCGCGCAGGGCCATGGCGAAACGGTGGAAGACATCGATAGGGCCGCCTTTGACGGTAAGCTGAATCCCGAGATGCGGCGTCCGGCTGGCATCCTCGAAAGCCGCGAAGTCATCGGTGCGGACTGAACCGTCGTTGCGCGTGAATCGTGCCGCGAGGCAGCTCTCAGCGGCAGTGAAGTCCGCCCTCTCGACACGCGCGGCGATATCGAGATCCCCTTTGGTCAAGCAGCCCGGTATGGCGGTGGCGCCGATGTGAAGGATCTCCGTCGCGGCCGGCAGGACCGGCTCGAGTGTGCCGCGGACGATCGCGAACAACTGTTCCGCGGCTGCGCGGGCCGCGTCATTGTCTTCGATCAGATGGAAGCGCTGAGCGTGGGGCATGACGATCGATCTTCTATTTAGGCTTGATAGCCTTGGAAGAGCGAGCGAAGACGGTCATACGCGGCGTCAGCCATGATGCAGATCACCATCGCCCCGTGACCGACCCCCTGGCCTTCCTCTCCGGCGGCGGCGAGGCCGCGCGCATGATCCGCGCGCGCGACTGGTCCGGCCACCCCCTCGGCCCCCCGGAAACCTGGCCGGCGGAGTTTCGCGCCGCCCTGTCGCTGGTGCTCAACTCGCCGGAATCGATGATCCTGGCCTGGGGGCCGGATCTCCATTTCTTCTTCAACGACACGTACTTTCCCCTGCTCGGGCCGCGGCTGCCCTGGGCCACGGGCGCGCGGTTCGACGAGGTCTGGGCCGATGGCTGGGCGCAGGCCAAGCCGATCATCGACGCTGCCATGGACGGCCGGCCTGAACGGTTCATCGACCTGCCGTGGCGGCTCGACACCGACCGGGGCGCGCAGGACACGTGGTGGACCTTCTCGTATTCGCGGGTTCTCGGCGCGGACGGCAAGGTCGCCGGCCTGTTCATCCTCACCAACGAGACCACCGGCCGCGTCCTGGCCGATGCCGCCCTCACGGAGAGCCAGGCCCGGCTGGAGACCGCGCTCGCGGAGCTGCGCGACCTCAACGCCTCCCTGGCCCAGCAGGTCGAGGAGCGCACCGCCGACCGCAACGCCCTGTGGACCCTCTCGTCCGACATGATGCTGCGCTGCCTGTTCGACGGGACGATCACCGCGGTGAACCCGGCCTGGACGGAACTGCTGGGCTGGCGCGCCGACGAGCTCGTCGGCACCAACCTGATGCGCTTCGTCCATCCGGACGATCTCGACCGTAGCGCCGAGGGCGGCCGGCAACTGGCCGAGGGGCGCAGCCAAGCCCGCTTCGACAACCGCTATCGCCACCGGGACGGCAGCTATCGCTGGATCACCTGGGCGGCGCGCCCCGGCGACGGGGTGATCAACGCGGTCGGGCGCGACTTCACCGCCGAGCGCGAGCGCGCCGAGGCGCTGCAGGCCGCCGAGGAGGCCCTGCGCCAGTCGCAGAAGATGGAGGCGGTCGGGCAGCTCACAGGCGGCATCGCCCACGACTTCAACAACCTGCTGGCCGGCATCTCCGGCTCGCTGGAGCTGATCCAGACCCGGCTCGCCCAAGGCCGCCTCATGGATGTGGACCGCTACATCAACGCCGCCCAAGGCGCGTCCAAGCGTGCCGCCGCCCTGACCCACCGCCTGCTCGCGTTCTCGCGCCGGCAGACCCTCGACCCGAAGCCGACCGACGTGAACCGTCTGGTGGCCGGCCTGGAGGAGCTGATCCGGCGCACGGTCGGCCCCGCCGTGACCGTCGCGGTGGTGACCGAGGCCGGCCTGTGGCCGGCCCTGGTCGATCCGCCCCAGCTCGAGAACGCGCTGCTCAACCTGTGCATCAACGCCCGGGACGCGATGCCGGACGGCGGCCGCATCACCATCGCGACCGCCAACACCCGGCTCGACGCCCGCGCCGCCCGGCGCCAGGACCTGCCGGCGGGCCAGTACCTCGTGCTGCGCGTCACCGATACCGGCACCGGCATGGCGCCGGAGATCGTCGGCAAGGTGTTCGAGCCGTTCTTCACCACCAAGCCGATCGGGCAGGGCACCGGCCTCGGCCTGTCGATGATCTACGGCTTCGCCCAGCAATCGGGCGGCCAGGTGCGGATCGCCTCCGAACTGGGCCAAGGCACCACCGTCTGCCTCTACCTGCCCCGTCACCGCGGCGCCGCTCTGGAGGAGGATCCGCACGCCGCACCCGGGGCCCCGGCCCGGGCGGCGCCGGGGGAGACGGTGCTGGTGGTCGACGACGAGCCGACTGTGCGCATGCTTGTCACCGAGGTGCTGGAGGATCTGGGCTACACCGCAATCGAGGCGGCCGACAGCACCGCCGGACTCAAGGTGCTGCAATCCGACGTGCGCATCGACCTGCTGGTCAGCGATGTCGGGCTGCCAGGCGGCCTGAACGGACGTCAGATGGCCGAGGCCGGCCGGGCGACGCGCCCGGGCCTCAAGGTGCTGTTCATCACCGGCTACGCGGAGCACGCGGTGCTGGGCAACGGCCCGCTCGCCCCCGGCATGCAGGTGATCACCAAGCCGTTCGGGGTCGAGGTGCTGGGCGCCCGCATCCGCGAGATGATCGGGACGGCTTGACCGCGCCGCCGGTCTCAGCCTGAACCTTGGCCTGAACAGAGACAAACACACCAACCGGGAGGACAGGATGCGGGCGCTGCTGTGCACGAGGCTCGAGGGGCCGGAGCATCTGGAGATCGTGGACCGCCCCGATCCGGTGCCGGGCCCCGGGCAGGCCCTGGTGCGGATCCGGCTCGCCGCGCTCAACTTCTTCGACACGCTGATCGTGGCCGGGCGCTATCAGGTGAAGCCGCCGCTGCCGTTCTCGCCGGGCGGCGAGGGCGTCGGCGTGGTCGAGGCGCTGGGGGAGGGGGCCTCGGGGGTCGCGATCGGCGACCGGGTGATCGTCCATGCCGGCCACGGCTGCTGCGCGGAGCTGATCGCCATCGACGCCGCCAAACTGACCCCCGTGCCGGACGCGGTGCCGGACACGCAGGCCGCGGGGCTCACCATCACGTACGGCACCTCGCTGCACGCGCTGGCCAACCGGGCGCAGGTGAAGCCGGGCGACTGGCTCGCGGTTCTGGGCGCCTCGGGCGGCGTCGGCCTCGCCGCGGTGGAGCTCGGCCGGCTGATGGGCGCCCGGGTAATCGCCTGCGCCTCCTCGGAGGAGAAGCTCGCGGTCGCCCGCGCCCACGGCGCCGAGGCGACGCTCGTCTACGATCCCGCGACCCTCAAGGACGATCTGCGCCGGATCAGCGGCGGCGGGGTCGACGTGGTCTACGACGCGGTCGGCGGCGATTACGCCGAACCCGCCCTGCGGGCCCTGGCTTGGCGCGGCCGCTACCTCGTGATCGGTTTCGCCGCCGGCGGCATCCCGCGGCTGCCGCTCAACCTGATGCTGCTGAAGGAGCTCGACGTGCAGGGCGTCCACTGGGGCGCCTTCCTCGACCGCGAGCCGGAGGCGCACCGGGCCGATCAGCGCCGGCTGCTGGACTGGGTCGCCGAGGGCAAGCTCACCGCGCAGGTCCACGGCACCTACGCGCTGGCCGAGTTTCCGGAGGCGTTCGGCCTGCTGACGAGCCGGGCCGCGGTGGGGAAGGTGCTGCTCCGGCCGTGATCCGGCGGGGGCGCCGCATCGGCAGGGGGCAACGACAGATTGGGGCAAGCGGATAAAATCCTGCTTTAACGCGAACGGTGCGAAGATGTTTTTATGTTCTTCTGCCGATCGCGGGCTTATTTCTCAGATGAGTCGGCGAACTTTAAAATCTTATTGTCATCCTGGCGCGCTAATGTTCGACGCATTGGCGTGAGATGGAGGATGAAATGCAGTGGGGGCGCAGTATAACGGTCCGTTTGTTTTTGATGTCATTTGTTGGCTTCGTTCTTCTGATTGCAAATTCGCTTTCCAACATTGCGAGTATCAAGGAGGTTCACGAATCGGCCCGGGCGATGCGGGATGTCTGGAACGTGAAGAATCACGAGCTGGACGAGCTGCAGTTCCTGGCGCTCCGGTACCACACCACGACGATCCGCAAGGTCATCGCGGAGGACAGCGCCGAAAACCGCGACCTCGACGCCGAATTCACCGAGATGGATGCGATCATCCCGGAGAAATTCAAGCAGTACCGATCCCATGTCGGGTCTTCCGACGAGACCGCGCTGTGGACCGCGTTCGAGGCGCGGTGGCAGGCCTATCTCGCCGCCCGTGAACCCATCGTGGCGGCCCTCAAGCGCGGCGACCGCAACGCCGCCCGCGACGCCATCGCGCCGGCCCGCACGCCCCTGGTGAACGCCTTCGGGGCGCTGTCGGACCTTGCCAAGGTCAATGCCGCGGGCACGCAGGCCGCGACGCAGCGCGCCGAGGACGCCTACACGACGGCCTGGACCGTGACGGCCGCCCTGCTGGCTGCCGGCTTGGTCGCAACGGCCACCGCACTCTGGGTGATCCTCCGGGGCGTCGCCCGCCCGATCCGGACCATGACCGAAATCATGGCGCGCCTGGCCGCGCAGGACCTGTCCGTCGCCGTTCCCTATGCCGAACGGCACGACGAGATCGGTGCCATGGCGGCGTCCGTGCAGGTCTTCAAGGACGGCCTGATCCGGGCTCGGACGCTGGAGCTGGAATCGGCCCGGGCGCGGGCCGAGGCCGAGGCGCAGCGCAAGACCGGCATGCGCCAGATCGCCGACGCCTTCGAGGGCGCCGTGGGCGGCATCATCGGGACGGTCTCGGGGGCCGCCGCGGCGCTGCAGGCCACGGCCACCACCATGACCAGCACGGCCTCGGGCGCCGCCAACCAATCCCTGCGGGTCGCGAGCGCGGCCGAGCTGGCCGCCACCAACGTCAACACCGCCGCCTCGGCCGCGGAGGAACTCGAAAGCTCCGTCCGTGAGATCGGCCGCCAGGTCTCGAATGCCGCCGCGCTGACCCAGGCCGCCGTCGAGGATGCCGCCTCGACCGCCCACCTTGTGCAGGAGCTGAGCGGCGCGGCCTCCCGGATCGGCGACGTGGTGACGATGATCACGACCATCGCCGGGCAGACCAACCTGCTGGCGCTCAACGCCACGATCGAGGCCGCCCGGGCCGGCGAGGCCGGGCGCGGCTTCGCCGTGGTCGCCGCGGAAGTGAAGGAACTAGCGAGCCAGACTGCGAAGGCCACCGACGAGATCAGCGGCCATATCGGGCGGATCCAGGCCTCCACCGACGACGCGGTCTCGGCGATCGGCCGCATCGGCGGGCGGATCCAGGAGATCAGCGCGGTGGCGACCCTGATCGCCGCCGCCGTCGAGGAGCAGGGGGCCGCGACCCAGGAGATCGCCCGCAACGTCACCCAGGCGGCCTCGAGCGCCGGCGAGGTGACGAGCAGCATCTCCGGGGTCGCGGGCGCCGCCAACGAGACCGGGGCGGCGGCCAATCAGGTGCTCAGCTCGGCCTCCGAGCTGTCGCTCCGGTCCGAGCATCTCCGGAGCGAAGTGACCCACTTCCTCGCGACGGTGCGGGCGGCCTGAGGACGGCCGCTCAGAGCAGCTTGCGCGCCTTGGCCAGGTTGACGAGGTCGGCCTGGGGGCGGGCGCCGATATGCTGGATCACCTCGGCGGCCGCCAGCGCGCCGAGGCGGGCGCTGGTGACGTGGTCGAGGCCGCGGGCATGGCCGGCCAGGAACCCGGCGGCGAACAGGTCGCCGGCCCCGGTGGTGTCGAGCACCTCGCGCACCGGGCTCGCCTCGACGGAGCGGACCTCGCCGCCCTGCACCACCAGGGCGCCCTCGGACGAGCGGGTGACCAGGCCGAGCAGGTGCCGGCCGCGGGCGTTGCGCTCGTCGCGGAGCGCGGCCACGGCGGCCTCGGGATCGTCGGTCTGGTAGAGGCTCTGGAGCTCGCCGATATTGGCGAACAGGATGTCGACGCTGCCGTCGCGCACCAGCCCCAGGAACTCGTCCCGGTAGCGGCCGACGCAGAACGCGTCCGACAGGGTCAGCGCCACCGCGTTGCCGGCCTGGTGGGCGATCTGGACCGCCTTGCGGAACGCCTCCTTGGCGGCGGGCGGATCCCACAGGTAGCCTTCGAGGTAGACCACCCGGGCCGAGGCGACGAGCGCCCGGTCCACGTCCTCGGGCTTCAGCCCCTGGCAGGCGCCGAGATAGGTGCTCATCGTCCGCTCGCCGTCCGGCGTCACCAGCACGAAGCAGCGGGCCGTGGCCGGCCCCTCGCTGGCCGGCGGCACCGTGAAGCCGACGCCCGTGGCCTTGAGGTCGTGGCCGAACAGGCCGCCGAGCTCGTCGTTCCGGACCTTGCCGACGAAGCCGGTCTTGGCGCCGAGCAGGGCTGCGCCCACCGCGGTGTTCGCCCCGGAGCCGCCCGAGACGATCGTGGCCGGACCCATCGCGGCGAACAAAGCCTCCGCCCGCTCCTCGTCGATCAGCTGCATCGCGCCCTTGGTCACGCCCTGGGCGGCGAGGAAGGCGTCGTCCGTGCGGGCGATCACGTCGACGATGGCGTTGCCGAGCACGAGGAGATCGAGGGGTGTGGTCATCCGGGCGTCCTGATTCGCGTTTGCGCCGCTGTGACATCCGCCCCGGATCGGATCAAGCCGCGGGGTCTGCGGGGGGCGGGAGATCGGCGAACAGCTCGGCGACGGACAGGCTCATTCCGGGCGGGGTCAGGTCGAGGGCGCCGTCGCTGGCGATCCGGGTCGCGATCAGCCCGCCGGCACCGCGCGCATGGTGGATCACGAGGCGTTTGACCGGGTCGATCATCAAGTAATGCGATACGCTGGCGACGCTGAAATAGCCCGAAAGTTTGCGGCCGGAATCCACAGTGACGGTGCTGGGCGACAAAACCTCGACAACGAGGATGGGATTGGGGATCTCGATCGCATCCGGGTCCGCACGCGCCCCACAATAAACGAGGGCGTCGGGCTCGAAGACCGTCGTGTCGTCGATGCGGACGCTCATCCCGTCCGGCAGCGCCCGACAGGGGAGCTGAGTCCGGTTCAGGGCGGATCGGAGCGCGAGATAGGCCGAGGCCTTGACCTCCGCGTGCCGAACCCGCTCCGGCGACATCGCGACAACTTGGCCTTCGACCAGCTCGTAGCGTCCCGGCTGGCCTTCGGCCCAGACCAGGAACTCGTCGACCGTCATCCGGGGCTTCGGCTGTGCGACCATGCGGTCAGGCTAACACGATTCGGGCTCGCGCAGACCGCGCCTCACCCCGCGATCTTCTCCAGAGCCACGTCGCGGGTACGCGGCCCGAGAAGCCCGACCAGCAGCCCGGCGGCCAGCATCGCCGCGGAGATGAACAAAAACACCCCCGGGGTGCCGGCCTCGCGCAGCACGAACGCGATGACGAACCCGGTAAAAATCGCCGAGAAGCGGCTCCACGAATAGACGAAGCCCACGGCCCGCGCCCGGATACCGGTGGGGAACAGCTCGGCCTGGTAGGCGTGGAAGCTGTAGGACATCACGTTGGAGGCCAGCGTCAGGCCGATCCCGAGCGCGACGATCACCGACACGTCCCGGGTCCGCGCGAAGGCCAGCCCGCAGGCGATGTAGACCAGCGCGGCGGCCACGATGACGTGCTTGCGCTCGAACCGGTCGGCGATGGCGAGCCCGATCAGCGGCCCGACCGGGGCGGCGAGCGCGATCAGCGCCGTGTAGGCGAGGCTCGACGTGATGGTGATGCCCTGGGCCACCAGCAGCGTCGGCACCCAGTTGGCGAAGCCGTAGAAGCCGACCGTCTGGAACACGTTGAAGCCGGCCATCATCAGAGCCCGGCGCCGATAGGGCGGCACCCACAGGTCGCCGTAGGCGCCGCGCCGCTGCACCGGCTCCGGTGCCGCGGGCGTCGGCAGGGGCCGGCCGTACTCGGCGGCGACTTGGCCTTCGAGGCGCCGCAGGACCGCGTCGGCCTCCGCGAGCCGCCCGCGCTCGACCAGCCAGCGCGGGCTCTCCGGAAGGCCCGCGCGCAGCCACCAGACCCCGATCGCAGCGGTGGCGCCGATCAGCACGACCCAGCGCCAGCCGTCGATCCCCAGCGGCGCCGTCGGGATCAGCAGGTAGGACAGGAACGCCACCACCGGCACCGCGGTGAAGCCGATGCCCTGGCACAGGGCGAAGGCGCGGCCGCGGATCGCCTTCGGCACCAGCTCCGAGAGGTAGCTGCCGATGGTCACCATCTCCAGGCCGAGGCCGATCCCGGCGATCAGCCGCCAGAAATTGAGCCCGAACGCCTCAGTCTGGCAGGCCATCACGACGTTGGCGGCGGTGTAGGACAGGAGCGACCACGTGAAGATCGCCCGGCGGCCGAACCGGTCGGCGAGCCAGCCGCAGACCAGGGTGCCGATGAACAGCCCGGTGAACAGGGCCGCCACGAAGCTCGCCACGCCGCTCGCGCCGAACAGCCCGGGGGTCGTCGGCGTGAGGATCCCGGCCTTCACGAGGCCCGGGGCGACGTAGCCGGTGAACAGCAGGTCGTAGAGTTCGAAGAAGAAGCCGAGGCCGAGCAAAGCCACGAAGCGCCAGACCGTGCGCGTCGGCGGCAGCCGGTCTAGGCGGGCCAGGATGGCGCCGGGATCAAGATCACTACCCGACGTCCGCGCCGCCGTACTCGTCGTCATGTGCCGGGTCCTGCCTCAGGCGCCGCAGCACCACGTTGGCGCAGTGCCGCGGAAGGCGACGCTGCGCAAGGTAGTTGGTCAGGCCCCGAATACCGACCAGCCCATGCGCTGGGTCAGGCGTTCCAGGGCGACGCGGCCGAGATGGGAATTGCCCGCGGCGTCGAGGCCCGGCGACCAGACCGCGATCGAGGCCTTGCCGGGCGCCACCGCCAGGATGCTGCCGCCGACGCCGCTCTTGCCCGGCAGGCCGACCCGGTAGGCGAACTCGCCCGAGCCGTCGTAGTGGCCGCAAGTCAGCATGATCGCGTTGATGCGGCGGGCCCGCTCGGCCGAGACGACATTGTGGCCGGTCGAGGGGTTGCGGCCGTTATGGGCCAGGAACCGGCCGGCCGTGGCGAGCTGGCGGCAGGTCATCGCGATGGCGCAGTGATGGAAGTAGACGCCGAGCGTGTAGTCGACCGGGTTCTCGATGACGCCGAAGGACTTCATGTAGTTGGCGAGCGCGGTGTTGCGGAAGCCCGTGCGCTTCTCCGAGGCCGCCACCCGCTCGTCGATGGTGATGGTCGGATCCTGGGCCAGGAACTGCATGAACCGTAGGATCTCGCCCAGCGCCTCCCGGGGCTCGTGGCCCGAGAGGATCACGTCGGTGACCGCGATGGCGCCGGCGTTGATGAACGGGTTGCGCGGCACGCCGCGCTCGCGCTCCAGCTGGACGATGGAATTGAACGGGTTGCCCGAGGGCTCGCGCCCGACCCGCTTCCACAGCCGGTCGCCAACCATGCCGAGCGCCAGGGTGAGCGTGAACACCTTCGATACGCTCTGGATCGAGAACGGCGTCTCGCTATCGCCGCTGGTCGTGACCCGGCCCTCGGCATCGATCACCGCGATGCCGAACTGGTTCGGATCCACGTGGGCGAGCTCGGGAATGTAGTCGGCGACCGCGCCCCGGTCGGAGCGCTGCGCCATCTCCTCCGAGATCTCCCGGACGACGCTGTCGAGATCGGGCACGGCCGGCTTACCCCGGGCGCCCGGCTCAGGCGGCGGCCAGGGACATCGACATCGATTCCTTCTTCATCAGCTCGCGGAAGAAGCCGTCGAGATGGGTCAGGTTGTCGGGCGAGCCGTCTTGGATGATGCGGCCGCCCTCCAGCACGACGATCCGGTCGAAATCCTGCAAGGTCGACAGGCGATGGGCGATGGCGATGACGGTCCGGCCCTTCATCAGGTTGGCGAGCGCCTGGCGGATCGCCTGCTCGGATTCCGCGTCGAGCGCCGAGGTCGCCTCGTCGAGCAGAAGGATCGGAGAGTTCTTCAGGATCGCGCGGGCGATGGCGATGCGCTGGCGCTGGCCGCCCGAGAGCTTGACGCCGCGGTCGCCGACCATCGTGTCGAAGCCCTCCGGCAGGGCCTGGATGAACTCGGTGCAGCGCGCCGCCTCGGCGGCCTGCCAGACCTCCTCGTCGGTGGCCTCCGGCCGGCCGTAGCGGATGTTCTCGCGCAGGGAGCGGTGGAACATCGACACATCCTGCGGGACGACCGTGATCGCCTCGCGCAGGGATTCCTGGGTGACCCGCTCGATGGTCTGGCCGTTGATGCGGATCTCGCCGCTCTTCACGTCGTAGAAGCGCTGCAGCAGCGAGAACAGGGTCGACTTGCCGCCGCCCGACTTGCCGACGAGGCCGACCCGCTGGCCCGGCTCGATCACCAGATCGAAATCGGTGAAGACCGGGCGCCCGTCCGGGTAGTTGAAGGCGACATGGTCGAACTCGATCTTGGCGCCCTGGCCGGCGAGCGGCTTCGCCTCCGGATGGTCCACGAGGTCGTGCGGCTGGAGCAGGGTGTGCAGGGCCTCGGCGAGGCGGGCGGTGTGCTGGGTCGCGTCGACCAGGGCCACGGCGAGGTCGCGGGTGGCCGCCAGGATGCGGATGCCGAGCGTGCAGACCAGCACCACCTGGCCGTTGGTCGCCTGGCCGGCTTCCCACATCTGGATCGCCCAGTAGAGCAGGCCGAACACCGCCAGCACGGTGAGCACCGCGTGCACGATGCGCAGCTTCTCGAGGTAGAGCAGCGACGAGCGCCGGGCGCGCATCTCGGTGGCGATGGTGCCTTCGAAGCGCTGGCCCTCGCGCTTGAAGCCCGAGAAGGCGCGCACGAGGGACATGTTGCCGACGAGGTCGACCATCTCGCCGTCCACCGAGGCCGCCTTCGCGGCGAAGTCATGGTGCAGCGGCTTGCCGGCGGCGGCCATCTTGAACATCAGCACGACCACGGCGGCGAAGACGCCGGCCAGGATCGCCGCCATGGTGGTGTTGACCGTAGCGATGTAGGCAATCGATCCGAAGGCCGCGACGGTGGGCGGCATCACGTTGAACACGAACATGTTCTCGACCGTGAAGATCGCGTTCGAGGTCGCCGTGATGCGCGAGGCCAGGGTGCCTGGCTGCCGGTCGGAGAAGAAGGTCGGCGAATGCCCGGTCATGTGCCGGAACAGGTCCCGGCGGATGTCGCCAGTGACGCCCACGAAGGTGAAGGCTCCGGTCAGCGCCGCCACGCGCCAGAGCATGTTGTCGGCCGCGATGAAGCCGATCAGGACGGCGAGCGCCCCCCAGACCACGGTGTTGCCCGGGCCAGGTCCCTTGGTCAGCGCGTCGACCACGCCCTTGAGGGCGTAATCGGTCGAGACCGAGAACCCGACCGCGCCGAGCACGGAGATCAGGATCACCAGGTGGGGCACCCAGCGGCGCCGGAGGTATCGCCCGACGAAGGCGAAGGGCCTCTCAGCGTATTGGTGCAGCTCTTCCATCGCGGTGACCATTCCGTATTCACGCGGCACTGGCGGGTGCGGGCTGAGGCGGAGTGCAACGCGGGCGCAGTCGAACCCGCAGCGGCAACGCGACAGCGTTGCCATATGTTGCACCGGCCCGCACCTCCCGCGCGGTTTTATCTGTCAAACCTGAACGCCGCTTGAGCGGCGCGGATACAGACAAGCGAATCTGGTGCCGCGGATCACGCGTCCTCCACCGGCTGGCGCGTCTCGGGCATGATCAGCGCCACCAGCATGAAGGCGGCAAATCCCATGAAGGCCAGCCCCAAGAAGGCGCTGTGGCTGCCCAGGCGGTCCGCCATGATCCCGGCGAGCGAGGTCGAGAGGGCGGCGCCCACGCCCATCGCGGTGCCGACCGCGCCGAGCGCCAGGTTGAAACGTCCCGTGCCGCGGGTGAGATCCGAGACCACGAGCGGAACCATCACGCCGAGCACCGAGGCGGAGATCCCGTCCAGCACCTGGATGGCGACCAGGCCGTACGGGTTGGTCGTGTAGGCGAGCATCAGGCCGCGCACCGGCAGGGCGCCGAAGCCGAGGAGCAGGACCGGATAGCGGCCGAACCGCTCGGCG
Source organism: Methylobacterium sp. J-048 (assembly GCF_022829515.1). Lineage (GTDB taxonomy): Bacteria > Pseudomonadota > Alphaproteobacteria > Rhizobiales > Beijerinckiaceae > Methylobacterium. The sequence goes on along the minus strand of NZ_JAKSYL010000185.1, from coordinate 43,715 downwards.
GCCCGGCCGACCGCGGGGGCGCTGATGGCGAGCACCGCCTGCGGGACCATGATGCAGGCGGCGATCAGGGCGGTCGCGGTCTCGCTCGCCCGCAGGGTCAGCACGCTGCCGACCAGCGGCAGCATCGCCGCGTTGGCCAGGAAGAACAGGACCATGCAGGCCGAGAAGCACAGGAGCCCGCGATTGGTCAGCAGCGCCCGGACCCCGTCCTTCCCGGAGGCGCCCGGCGTCTGCGCCGAGGCCGGCTCCCGGAACACGTTGGCGTCGATCTCCTGGGCGCGGATGCGGCTGAGCGCGATGATCGTCGGCACCACCAGGGCCGCCGTCAGGTAGAACACCGCCCCGTTCGACAGGTAATAGCCGATCGCACCCATGCCGGCGGCGCCGAGCGCGTTGCCGACGGCCGCGAAGCTCGCGTTGCGGCCGAGGCGCTCGCCCGCCCGGGCGCGGCCGACCAGCCCGATGCTGATCGCCGCGATCGCCGGGGTCAGCACGCAGCTCGCCCCCGAATGGACCGCCATCGCCAGCAGCACCACCGGGAAGCTCGGCCAGACCGCCAGCGCGAAGGCGCTGCCCGAGATGCCGACTACCGCCACCGCGGCGGCGAAGCGCTTCGAGCGGACCACGTCGACGAAGCCGCCGCCCGGCACCTGCCCCAGCAGGGCGACGAGGCTCCCCACCGTGAGGGCGAAGCCGATATCGGACTGGGTCCACTTCGCCTGCGAGAAGTAGACGGCCAGGAACGGCCCGAACCCGGTCTGCAGGTTGGCCACGAAGAACGCGAAGGCGTCGAGGCCGTGGCGGCTGACCGCCGAGAGCGTTCGGTCCACCGGCACGGCCTCCGCGGCGGCCCGCGCGGGCTCGCGCGGCGAGACCTCGGCCGTCTGGTCCTTCAGGCGGGCGGGGCGCGACCGCGGATCCGGCCGGGACACCTCGCGCTCGCGGGGGGAAATGGCGGGTCTGGCCTTCAATCGGGCCACCGTCACTTATCCGGAGCCTTTTCCGGAGGGGTGGCGGGAACGGCTGACGGGGCGGCGGCCCCGCTCGCGGGGGCGAGAGCCGTCGGTGCGGTGGCCGTGGGAGCAGGCGCGGCAGGGCCGCCGGCCGGCGGTGCCGCGGTGATGGCCTGATCGCCCTCCGGCGTGGGGGCGGCCGGGCTGGCCGGGCCGAGCACGACGATCGGCTCGCCGGCCTTGTATTCCGGCGACACGCGGACCTGGTTGCGGCTCAGCGCGACGGAGAGCTTGCGCTCCTTGTTGCCGTCGGCGGTGAAGCGCAGGGCACGCCAATCCACGGCGATCTTGCGGGTGCCGACGCCGAGGAAGCCGCCGAAATCGATGATCGCGGCCCGTGGATGCCCGTCCTTGTCGATGATGATGTCGATCACGCGCCCCAGTTCGTCGCCGCCGGCGCTGCGCACGCTGCGCCCGAGCAGGCTCTCGTAATCCTGGGTGTCGAGGACGGTGGCCGGGGTCCCCTGCTGCTGTTGTTGCGCGGCGTTCGTCGGGGGCGCCTGCGGCGCGGGGGCGGGGGCGGGAGGCGCTACCGCGGGTGCCGTTCCCGTGGTCGCGCCCGGGGCTGGCTGGGCGGCCGGCGGGCTCGGAGGCGGAACTTGGCCGGATGCGCCGTCGCCCCGGATGGACGGGGCTTGCGCCGCAACGCCGGACGCCCACAGGGCGAGCGTCACGGCCGCGATCATCCGGGAGGTTCTGAACACGCTACGTCCTCTGAGGAAGGGCGGGGTCCAGCCGACGCGCCGGCACGACCCCGACCGTATCGGCCGGATCCCGGGCCCGCCGCCGGCGCGACCCCGCCTGCGGACAGCACCCTGTCGCAGGACCTGGGCGAAGTTATGGATCGTCGCAGCCCGGCCGCAAGTTCCGCGCCGCCGGACGGATGTCTGGTTTTCGCCGCAACCCCAGCGTAGACACCGGACCAGAAACCCATGTGCGCCGCAGAGACCCATGCGGCCCCTTGCGAGGACCACACGATGTCGACCCTCACCTCGTCGGGACGCGCCGCTGCGCGCGGCCTCGCGCTCGGCGCCGCCCTGGCCGGCTTGGTGGCCGGCTGTCAGGCGCTCGGTGGCGGGGGCGGCGTGATGCCGGCCTCCGATGTCGGGCTGCCGCCCTCGCTGCGCGGGTCCCTGCCCAACCGCGAGCCGCGCAACGCGGCGGCCGATGCGGACGGTCCGCCGCCCCAGACCACGCCGACGAAGCAGCTCGCGATCCCCCGGACCGCCGGCGGCGCGACGCAATCCGCCAGTGCCAGCGAGCGTCGGATCCGGCGCGAGGATATCGAGGGCGGCAACGCCTCGAGCGGCTCCGGCAGCAGCTCCATGGGTCCGATGCTGTCGCCCGGCGGCAGCGTCGGTCTCGGCGGGAAGTTCTAAGGGCGGTATCCGGGGGAAGGCGCGGCGGCGTTACGCGTGACGGGCGCGGGTCCCCTCTTCCATGCGGGAGAGGGACATGGTGAGAGATGCGACCTTTCCGGTCAGACCTGACCCCTCACCCCAACCCTCTCCCGCACGGGTTAGCGGCATCACACATCGAGGTCGGCAGAATACACGGGAAACACTGCGGCTCTCCCTCCCCCGCAGAGGGGGGAGGAAGGGCGCGCTTAGCAACCGCCGACGAGTTCACGCCGTCGGCGCGCGCACCCCGTAATAATCTTCGATCTTCCCGCGATAGTTCGGGTCGGCGAAGGCGTCCTCGCCCGGGCCGTGGCTCGGGGCGCCGGCGAGATCACCCGGGTCGATGTCGACCACGTAGCCGCCGAGTTCGGTGCTGTAGGTCAACGCCTTCCAGGGAAGGGGGTGGTGGATCTCGCCGAGGCCGAGGAAGCCCCCGAAGGCCAGGACCGCGTAGGCGACCTGCCCGGTGACCTTATCGACCATGAAGTTGTGCACGGCCCCGAGGTGCTTCCCTTCGCGGTCATAGACGGCCGTGCCCTCGACCTTGTTCGAGGCGATCAAGCGGGCGGTCTCGTCGATGGCGATGCCCTCGCCGGTGGGATCGAGCTCCAGGGTGCCCGTCTTTCTCACGGGACGCTCGGTGGGCAGATCCGTCGGCATGGTGACTCCCGAGTTTACGCGGACCGGGCCGGACGTGCCTTCGGCCCTGCTGACTAAACGCCGGGACGGAAGCGGGTTCCGCCATCCGGGAGATCCGCGCGCGTCCCGGCATTGACCCGGCGCCGGTTGATCCGCCTCCACACCGAGCGGCGCGCCGGCAGACTCTCAACGCCGAAGGCCAGGTCGTGTCGCAAGCCCCGACCGCAGGAAGGCCGGACCCAACGTTACCTGGACGGCGTGCGCGGTGCTCTACGAGGTGATGGGATCGATCATGGGTCCGCGCCGATGCGTCGGACGGCTCTGCGCGGCAATCCCGCCAGCTCTCAAATCAACCCGCGGCCCGGTTCCAGGTCGGCCGCATCGGGTTCGGCTCGGATACCGAGACCAAGACCGAGCACGAGCCCGGTGGCGAGCAACAGCGCGAGCGCGAGAACCGGGGTAAACATGACTGTATTTCTCGCGCCGGATCGTTAAGAGCAGGTTTCGGCGGCGCGGGTCCGACGAAATGTTCTTCGCGGCGGCGCAGAGCGGCCGGTTCGGGGGCGGATTTCCGGGTCTGCCCTGTGGATGAGGGCTCCGCGAAGGCGATTTCCCCTTGGAACGGCGGCAGCACCGCTTAGTTGCTGCTATGCTGGCTCGGCCGTGGGGCGCTCATGCCCCGGCCTGCGGCCCGAGAACCGGAGGAAGTTTATGGCCACGAAGACTGAGAAGGCTGCGCCGAAGGCGGCCAAGACCGACGAGCCCAAGGCCGCCAAGGCCGCGCCCGCGAAAGCCGCCAAGCCCGTCGCCGCGAAAGCCGCCGGTGCGAAGCCGAACGCCCTGCAGCAGCCGCTGAAGCCGTCCGCTGAACTCGGCGCGATCGTCGGCACGGCCGCCCTGGCCCGCGGCGAGGTGGTCAGCAAGGTGTGGGAATACATCAAGAAGCACAACTTGCAGAACCCTGAGAACAAGCGCGAGATCCTCGCCGACGACAAGCTCAAGAAGGTCTTCGGCAAGGATAAGTGCTCGATGTTCGAGATGAACAAGCATCTCGCGGCGCACCTCAAGTCCTGATTGCCTGGAGCCGTTCCCAATCGCGTTGCGGTCGGGCTCGGCTCTCAGTCGTCAACGTGCGCTCGTGCCGAACGGGTCTCAGTTTCGGCGAGATGCGCACTGGTGCCGTGTCCGGTGATCCCGCCGGACCGCCGGCTCCGTATCGACCGGGGCCTGCCGGCTCCGAGCCGATGACCGCTTCGTCCGAGGCGGTCTATGCGAGACCCTGTAGGACACCGCCATCCACCCGCAGCGCAGCGCCCGTCGTGGCGCTCGCTGCCGGGCTGCAGAGATAGGCGACGAGGTTGGCCACCTCCTCCACCGTCGCAAGGCGTTTGATTAGCGACGACGGGCGATGCTCCGCCACGAAGGCCCGGCCCATCGCGTCGAGGTCGGCATCGGCCGCGCCTCCGGCCATCTGCCTCATGAACTCCGCGACGCCCTCCGACAGGGTCGGCCCGGGCAGCACGCTGTTGACCGTCACGCCGGTGCCGGCGACCGTCTGGGCGAGGCCGCGCGAGATCGCGAGCTGCGCGGTCTTGGTCATCCCGTAATGGACCATCTCGGTCGGCGTGTTGATGCCGGACTCGCTGGAGATGAAGATGACCCGGCCCCATCCGCGCTCAGCCATGGCCGGGGCGTAGGCGCGCGACAGGCGCACGCCACTCATGACGTTCACGTCGTAGAAGCGCTGCCAATCCGTGTCCGGGATCTCGAAGAACGGCTTCGGCTCGAAGATCCCGGTGTTGTTGATCAGGATGTCGACCGTCGGCAGCGCCCGGACGAGGGCATCGACGCCCTCCGCGCTGGCCACATCGCCCACTGCCGCGAAGGCGCGTCCGGCCTTGGTCTCGCCGCGCAGCTTGGTCAGCGCCGCCTCGACGCGCTCCGCAGTGCGGCCGTTGATGCCGACCTCGGCGCCGAGGTCGCAGAGTTCCTTGGCAATGGCGTAGCCGATGCCGCCGGTCGAGCCGGTGACGAGGGCCTTCTTGCCGGTGAGGTCGAGGTCCATGGGCGGAGACTCCGGGGCGTGGATCGTGCGGGTATCGATCTCCGCCAACGCTCGCCACGCCGGTCGGTGGCATGCCGGGCCCGCCTAACCGCCCTTACCGCGCCGCAGGACGCTGGCGCAGCCGCCGAGCGCCGCGAGCGCCACCGCACAGGAGAGCGACAGGGTGACGGCCCGCTCGGCCCCAAGCCCGTGGGTCAGCCCGAAGATCACCGCCACGAGAGCCGCGCCCAGGGACTGCCCGGTGAGGCGGGCGGTCGATTGCATCCCGCTGGCGCCGCCGGCGCGCTCCCGCGGCGCCGAGGTGACGATCACCTTGTTGTTGGGCGACTGAAACAGGCCGAAGCCGAGCCCGCACAGGGTCAGGCGCCAGACGATATCGAGGGTGGCGGGCGCCTCCGGCAGCAGCGTCACGCAGACGAGGCCGGCGGCCAGCATCGCCAGCCCGATGCCGCCCAGCAGGCCCGGCGGGTAGCGGTCGGCCAGGCGTCCGGAGACCGGCGCCATCGCGGCCACCGCGATCGGCCAGGGGGTGAGCAGGAAGCCGGTCTGGGTGCTGGAGAGGTGCAGCACGTCCTGGAAGTAGAACGGCAGCGCGACGTAGGACACCATCTGGGCGGAGAACGAGGCCACCGAAGTCGCCATCGACAGGGCGAAGGCGGGGATCCGCAACAGGTCCACCGGCAGCAACGGCGCCGGCAGCCGGATCTGGCGGCGCACGAACACGGCGCCGATCACCAGGGCGCCCACCAGTTCGGCGACGGCGATAGCCTGGCCGTCCGGGTCGCCGAGCCCATCGATGCCGATGATCAGCAGGCCGAAGGTCAGCGCGTTGAGCACGGCGCTCACCAGATCGAAGCGCCGTCCGCTCGCCGGGGTCACCGGCAGGGTCCGCGAGGCCACCGCCAGGGCGAGCAGCCCCACCGGGACGTTGACCAAGAACAGCCAGGGCCAGGTCGCCACCGACAGGATCGCGGCCGCCACGGTCGGCCCCGCGGCCGAGGCCACGGCCACCACCAGGGCGACGTTGGCGACCCCCTGACCGATCATCCGGTGCGGGTAGATGAAGCGCACGAAGCCGATATTGACGCTCATGATCGCCGCGGCGCCGAGCCCCTGGACGATGCGCCCGACGATGAGCATGGGCAGGCTCGGCGCCACCGCGCAGGCCAACGAGGCGGCCACGAACACGGCGAGCCCCGGCAGGTAGACCCGCCGGAACCCGAAGATGTCGCCCAGCGACGCGAACGGCAGCAGGCTCGCGGTCACGGCGATCTGGTAGGCGTTGACCACGAAGATCGCGTCGGCCGGCTTCACCGCCAAGTCCTTGGCCATCACCGGTAGCGCCACGTTGACGATCGCCCCGTCGAGGACCGCCATGGTCATGGCGAGCCCGATCGCTGCCATCGCCAGGACCCGCTCGCGCGGCGGCAGGCCGTCACGCTGGGCGGGGGCGCCTGTACCGGCCGGGACCTGCGCCATGCGCGCGCGCTCCTGCGACGTCCCGGCGGGCCGGCGACGTCGATTGCGTGGGACGATCCGGGCGTGGGATGCCGCGCGGATGCCGGCTTCCTCTCGCGCAGGCGCAGCACAGCGTCGAGGGGCGCGGCGTGTTCTATGTCACGGCGCGGGCGGGATTGTTCGTCAGGCCAGCATGTAGGTCAGGAGCGAGCGGAGCTGCGCCGGCTTGATCGGCTTGTGGACCAGCTCGGCGCCGGCCGCCGCCACCCGGGCCTCGATCGCCTCGGAATGGTCGGCGGTGGTGACGATCACCGGGAGCGGACGCGCGGACCGTCCGCGGAGATAGGCGGCCACGTCGAGGCCGCAGGCGCCGTCGTCGAGATGGTAGTCGAGCACCAGGATGTCGGGCGGCGCGGCACCGGCCTCGACCGCTCCGCGCACGCCGGCGAGATCGCGGAACGTCGAGACCCGGGCATCCCAGTTCTGCAGCAGGCGCGCCATGGCGTCGGCCGTGGAGGCATCGTTCTCGACCAAGAGGACATGGGCGCCCGAGAGCCGGGTCGCCACCGGCGCTGGAGGTGCCGTGGTGGCCGGGATCCGGCTCAGCGGCAGGCCCAGGGTCACCCGGGTGCCGTGACCGGGCCGGGAGGCCAGGGAGAGGGGATGGTCCAGGGCCTGGGCCATGCGGCGAACGATCGACAGGCCGAGGCCGAGGCCCGGCTCCTCCGCGCTGCCGGTCCGGGCGCCGCCCCGGAAGAATTCTTCGAAGACGAGGTCGCGCTCCTCGGCAGCGATGCCGCAGCCGGTATCGGTCACGTCGACCCGGACCCCGCCGGCGCGTCGGCGCGCCGCCAGCACGATGCCGCCGGCGCCGGTGTAGCGGACGGCGTTCGAGATCAGGTTCTGGAGGATGCGCTGGAGCAGCATCACGTCGCTGGTGACCGTGAGGTCCGGGCAGCGCACCGCGAGCCGCAGGCCCTTGCGCGCGGCGAACGGCTTGAAGCTCTCGGCCAGCTCCGCCAGCAGGTCGGGCAAAAACACCGGCTGCATCTGCGGCCGGACGATGCCGGCATCGAGCTTGGAGATGTCGAGAAGCGTCTTGATCAGGTCCTCGATGGTCTGCAGGCCCCGCTCGACCTGGCCCGCGATGGTGCGCGCCTCGGGCAGCAGCGGCAGGTCGTCCAGGGCCGAGATCGACAGGCGGGCCGCGTTCACCGGCTGCAGCAGGTCGTGGCTCGCCGCCGCCAGGAACCGGGTCTTGGAGCGGTTGGCGGTCTCGGCCTCCTCCTTGGCCGCCGCCAGCGCCTCGTTGGAGCGCTCCAGGCGGTGCATCAGCCCGGTCAGCTCCTCGGTGCGGGTGCGGACGCGGCCCTCCAGCATGATCGCGGTCTGGAACAGCGAGTAGGCGCTGCCGCGCTGGTCCATGCTGCGCTCGACATGGGACATGAGCGCGGCGTTGATCCGCTCCAGCTTCTCGATCCGCCGGCGCAGGGACGCGTCGGTCTCGAGTCCGCTCGGGTGCAGAGTCATGATGCGGTGACGGCGCTCGCGGAGAGCCCCTTGCCGATGGCGATGCCGGTGAAGGTCTGGTTGAGGTGCATCGCCCGGTACTGCTCGCCGAAGGTCTCGAAGCCGACGACGTTGTAGCGGCGGTACAGGTCGGCGATGCCGTGGCCCACCTGCCGGCTCTCGGCATCGAGCCGGCGCAGCACGCATTCGAAGCCGATGATCAGGTCGACGCCGCCGACCGCCGTGTCGAGGCGCGCCAGCTCCGTCCGGGTCGAGGCGACGATGTCGCGCGGCTCGGCGAGCGTCAGCACCACACCCTCGTCGATGGCGCAGAAGAAACTGAGCGACCCATCCTCGTTCATGCGGCGGATCGAGCGGCAGTAATACTCGCCGCCGACTTTCACGGCGAGCGGGTAGGCGGCGAAGCTCATCGGCGACAGGCCCTCGGGGTCAAGGCCGATCGCCATGGCGTATTCCCGCGCCGCTGGCTCGGCGTTGAGTTCGTGGATCGTACGCCGCTCGCTGTCCGAGGCGGTGACCACGAACTTGGTCCGGGTCGGCTCGAAATTGTCGCTCTTGAAGATCTCGAACGGGAAGTCGGTCTCGACCAGCACGAGCACCGCCGCCTTGCGGTGGATCCGGCCGCCATGCAGCAGCACCGCGTCCCGGAAGCGCAGGTCGTCGCCCGCCGAGCCGCCGACGATCGGGATGCCGTCCAGCGCCCACGCGATCGCCGAGACGACGGTCTCCTCCGCGTTGGCGAGACCGTCGATCAGCGACAGCGCGAAGCGACCGCCGGCGGCCCGTGCACCGGCTTCGCGGCACGGGTCAACCGGGTCGAGGGTCCGGCGCAGGGCCCGCACGGCCGAGGCGGTGCGCTCGACATCGAGATGGTCGATGGCGTCGAGCACCGTCGACACGATTCGGAAGCGCTCGGCCGGGAAGGCGATGACCACGAGGCCGCGGTCGAGCCCGCCGGCCGGGGCGATGCCCCCCGACATCGAGCAGCCCGCCACCGGGACGCCGGGGAATCGGGTCGCCATAGCGCCGGCCAGGATTTCGGGATCGTAGTCGGCGGAGAAGAACGCGACGATCTGGGACAGGGCAAGGGTGCCGATCGCCCGCGCGATGTCGGCGACCGCGTCGGATGCCGAAGCCGCCTCCGTCCAGGCCGTCCAGATGCCGCACAGATGGCGGCGTCCCCCCGTCCCTCGAGCCACGTTCCACCCCCCCTGACACCCCCTTGGCGGGCTTTGCGTCCGCTCTTCAAAGTCTTGCGGGGAGTATGTCGTGCACAACCGAGCGACGCAACGGGGCGTCACGGGGCGCTTCGATTGAGGCAATGCCCAGATGCAGGTCACGCCTCGACGTCCTGAATCCAACGCGCCCGCCGCCGAACTGGTGCCTGCTTCGGCGGTGGGTGCTCCAAGCCGGGAGCGGGACAGGGCCTATTTATTTCGCGGCGTCTGCCTTCGACGCCTCCATGACGAGGCGGGTGGCGAGATAGAGGCGTGGCGTGATGCTCGCCAGCACTGCGAATTCATCGGCGCTATGGTAGCGGCCGCCGACGATGCCGAGGGATTCCAGGATCGCAGGTTTGCCCGGGCTGTCCGGCTGGAAGGCGTAGCCCGCATCCGTGCCGCCTCCGATTTCGGCGAGCTTCAGGTCCGCGCCCATCTCGGCGTAGATCGCACGGGCACGCGCGCCGAGTTCCTGCGTGGCCGGGTTGTGCGGCAGCGGCGGCCGGCCCTTGGCGAGGTCGAAGCGCACGTCGGTGTCCGGGACGCGGTGTCGCTCGGTGATCGTCCGGGCCTGCTTCAGGATGCGGTCATACTCGCTCGGCACGAAGTAGCGCATGTCGCCCTCCGCCTTCGCCGCGTCGGGGATGATGTTCGGCTTCGTGCCACCCTGGACGGTGGTCCAGTGCAGGCTCGTGCCCTTGCCCGCGTCGCCGAGGTCCTGGAGCTGCAGGATCTGGTGGGCGAGTTCGACCACCGCGTTGCGTCCGGCCTCCGGCGCCCCACCGGCATGCGAGGCGCGGCCTTTCACCGTCAAGGTCGCGTAGTTGATGCCCTTGGTCGCCACCGTGACGGCGTCCACGCCGGCCTGATCGAAGGAGGGTTCGAACGAGAGGACGACGTCCTGGCCGCGTGCAATCTTGCCGATCTCATCCCGCGAACCGGGTGATCCGCGCTCCTCGTCGGGATTGAACACGACCGTCAGGGTGCCGTAGCCGTCGAAACGCAGCGTTTCCAGCGCGGCGACGGTATGCAGGACCATCGCCACGCCGCCCTTCGCATCGGCGACGCCCGGCCCGTAGGCGCGACCGTCGCGCTCGGTGTAAGGCCGCTTGGCGGCGTCGCCCTCGCCGAACACGGTGTCGTAGTGCACCAGCATCATGATCTGCCGCTGGCCTTTGCCCGGCTTGGTCGCGACCAGGGTGTTGCCGCCCAGCGCCGGCGCGCGACGCGCTTCCACCGAGAAGCCGAGCGCTTCGAGCCGTCCCCGAAGGTTCGCCTCCACCTTGGCGAGGCCGGGCACCTGGCCGGTTCCGGTATCGACGTCGACCAACCCCTTCAGCGTCTCGCGATACGGGTCGCTCTGAGCCTTGACCGCTGCGAAAACGGCCTCATCCGGTGCCGCAAGCGCGGGGCGTAGCATCAAGGCCAGAAACAGGGTGAGGGTGAGGGGGGCGGTCGCGCGCACGGACACTCCTTACGGGCTGTCAAGCCATGGCGACTCAGCATAGCTGCCCCGGGACGCCATGCGAACCGCCATCGCGGCGATCTCCCCACGCCGGATCGAGAGCTGCTGGCAAGGCCTCCGCCCACCGGGAGACTTTTTCCAAGTATGAGGTCCGAGCGGTCGCTGATCGATCTGCTGTCGATCTTGGAAGTAGCGGCTCATTGATTTCGATATGCCCGGTTTCGCACGGCTGAGTCCGGTCGATACCCCGCCGAGCGCCTGACGCGGCGAGGACGAAGACGGCGCATGCGGCAAAGGCGGTGGCCCGTGATCGCGGGCGAGCCCTCCGGCACCGACCGCGAACCGATCCTCTCCCGGACCCGCTCGGTGGCCGGGGGCGGTGGCGCCCCGACCCGTCCATCGCCGTCGCCGGGACCGCCAAGCCCTCAGTCGGGCGGATCTCAGTGCATACCCTGGCCCGCGTTGTTATCCGGCCACCCACAGATTTTCGCGGACGCAGCGCCCGACCGACGGCAGCCGTCTCACCCGAACACCGCTGAGAACGTTCACGATTTCGCGTGACGCCGGAGCCCCCGGAGGCGTCGGCGCCACAGGCCGGGATATTCCTACGTCATCCGCGTTGCGCACAGCATTAACCTTTTGTTAATCCGCCGATTGCCGCCGGCCCCCCGGCGTGAGAGCTTTCGTTAACGAGAGCTTAACGGTTGGGTCACGGCGATGCGGTTCGCGGCTTCCAAGGTGCAGGGTTCGGTCGCCAACTCCGCGCCGCGTCGGGTTTCCCGCCGCCGTCGGATCCTGGCCGGGTTGGCCTGGGCGGCACTGTCCTTCGCCGGGCTCGGTGCCGGTGCGGTGCAGGCTCAGACCTTCGCAAGCCTGCCGTCCCCCCAGCTCGGGGCCGAGCCCCAGGGGGCGGCCCGCCCGATCGCGGCCTGGGTGACGTTCTGCCAGTCCTATGCGGCGGAATGCGCCGTCGACCGGAGCGAGCCGGCCCGCATCAGCCTGACCCCGGCGATCTGGGCGACGATCGTCTCGGTCAACCGCCGGGTGAACAAGTCGATCGAGCCGAAGACCGATATGGAGCATCTCCACGTCGCCGACCGCTGGGACCTCGCCGAAGACGGCATCGGCGATTGCGAGGATTTCCAGCTGCTCAAGCGCCACCTGCTGGCGGAAGCCGGCCTGCCCCGGCGGGCGATGCGCATGACCGTGGTGATCGACGAGAAGGGCGAGGGCCACGCGGTGCTCACCCTGATCACCGACCGCGGCGACATGGTCCTCGACAACAAGACCAACGCGATCGTGCCGTGGCACAAGACCGGCTACGTGTTCATCAAGCGCGAGAGCCAGGACGCCACGGCCTGGGTCTCCCTCGGCGGCGTCACCTCGCCGGTCACCACCGCCAACCGCTGATCGCGCGCGGTCCGACGCTCGTTGCAGGCCGGTCCTTAACCGTTTGCTAACCCTGTCGGCGCCACTCTGTCCAAGGACCGAGTGCCCGATCCATGTCGCCTGCTTCCCTCGCATCGCCCCTGCTCCTCGCGACGATGTTGCTCGTCTCCGGACCGGCTCGTGCCGCCGGCGAGACCGAGGTGCGTCATGAGAGCTGGCGCGTTTGCCTCAGCCGCAATTTCCAGATCCAAGCCGCGCTTACGGATCCCGATCTGGCTGCGGATGCGGCGTTCCAAGCCTGCCGCGGCGCCGAGGACGCCTATCTCGCGGCCCTGGCACGCTCCCCACTCCTGGACGATGACGATGTCGCCCGCGCCCGGCCGAGGCTTGCCGGCCGCATCCGGGCGTGGCTGGTCGGCAGCAGAGGGTGACGCGTCGACGCACCGGGTATGCGTGTGATCAAATCCTGAGCCTCTAGATCCCGCAGGCGCAGCACGCTCGGACATTGGCGATCCGCTGTGCGGGCGTTCCGATGCTCGGACGGGTCGTGCCGTAATTGGTCCAGTGTATGATCCATTGCTTGAGGTAATGCCGTCCCTTGGGCGCGCCGGCGAGCTGATGCGCCGCCCAGCAATCCGCCAGCCGATCCGAGTTCTTTCGGATCGCCAGAAGACCGTATTCGCGGACGACATAAAAGTGACTGGCATCCTTGACCTGGGAATCGATCAGGTCCGCCCGCGTTGGGCACAGGAACAGGCCATCGGGCTTGGCTAACGCAACATCCCCCAAGGTCTGATGACAATCGTTTGTGACGGGAACATTCAATAAGCTCCCGATCGGGCTCCATTGTGCGCTGGCGGGCGCGCAATATAATGTGGTTAAAGATGCGATTATAATAAAAGATCGTAGTTTTAACATAACGCTATTCCAATGCCCGGCTCCTCGTCTTATCTATATCTGGATCATGGAAATATAAAATCTCGTGCGGAGCAGCGGATTGCCCGGCAGTGACACCGGGTACCGAAATGTCTGCAACGTTGCCGGCAGTCCATCCCGGGAGCGTCCGATCCTGTTCGGATCCAATGCTCCCGCCCGATTGCCGCGGCCGCCATTCCGGATCCGTGCCGCGCGCACGGCTCCCCATCTCACCGAGGACGCCGCGTTCCGGGTCTCGCTGGTCGGCAGTAGGGGGTGTGGCGCCGGATCCCGACGTGAACGGCGCCCTGAATTGAGATTGCCTGCCGGAAAACGCCTATACGCCGCAGCCGCAACAGGCTCGAACATTGGAAATTATTTGTTCAGGGGTGCCGAAACTGGCCAAAACAGTTCCGTAGTTCTTCCAGTGTGTAATCCATTGCTTGACGTAATAGGTCCCCTTGTGTGCTGTTCTCAGTTGATGGGCTGCCCAGCAATCTGCAAGCCGCGGGGAGCTGGTACGGACCGCGAGAAGCCCGTATTCGTGCACCAAATAGAAATGGCTCGCGTCCGGCACTTGAGCATTTACCAATTCAGCTCGGCGAGAACACAGGAACATTCCGTCAATTCTAGCAAGAGCAATGTTCCCCCCAGTGATCGAACAATTCTGCGTGACGGGGACGTCAAGCAAGCTCCCGATCGGACTCCATTGTGCGTGGGCCGAACTTCCGATGGATCCGAGGGCATATAAGCAAGCTGGCAAATAAATTCGTTTCAACATGGAGTTGTTTCCGAAAAATCGAGCCCTGTTGCAGACTCATATCAAGCCGAGGATTGGGCTAAAACTTTCTCGAACCCTGCGGAAGAGCCGCTGTTACAATCCGTTGCTAAATGTTCCGGGTCCCGACCAGCAGACAGACCGGGGATTCCGAAGCAAGGAACAGGACGCTTTCCTCCTCGGTCCGCCGGCACGGTGCCGGGAACAGGGAGAGCCGAATGCCCCGATATCGCTGCGTTCCGATCACCGACGCCGTCGCGGAGCGCTTCCGCCGCAGCGGACGCGACGATTTCGACAATCCCGTGCGGCGCGTCGCGGCGACCAGCGCGACCGGGTTCCCCTGTCGGCGCTGCCTACGCTGCGCCGAGCCCGGTGAACCGATGCTGCTCGGATCTTACGATCTCGGGCGCCCCCGCGGCATCTACTGGACCCCGAGCCCGATTTTTCTGCACGGACAGACCTGCCCGGGGTTCGACACCGCGGATGTCGTCGCCCCGATCATCCGCGCCAACACCCTGGTGTCGGTCCGGGCCTACGACGCGGAGGATTTCTGCCTGTACGACCTCGGCCATGTCTGTCCCGGCGCCGAGGTCGATGCCCCGCTGCTGCGTGCCCTGGACGACCCGCGCACGGCCTTCGTCAACGTCCACACCGCGCGGCCGGGCTGCCTGCTGTCTCGGGTCGAGCGCGTGGCCCCGCGAGAGCATCATCGTTTACCGAAAGCCGGCGACCACCTTTCGGGATGATGCTCTACGTCTTCAGCCGCGCCTTGATCCGCCGGGTGAGCCCGTCGCGCACGTCCCGGTAGGCGTCCAGGCGCTGCTCGCGGGAGGCGTCCTGCAGCAGGGTCGGGTCCGGCGTCGGCCAGTACTCGACATCGGCCGCGATCGTGTGGGTCAGGGCGAGGGCGCGGTGGTGGGCCTCCGGCGAGAGGGTGATGATCAGGTCGAAGTTCAGACCCTCCCAATCCTCCAGCTGCTCGATGGTGCGGGGGCGGTGCCGGGTCGCGTCGATGCCGACCTCGTCGAGCGCCGCGATCATGAACGGGTCGGTGGGCTCGCCCGAGCGCACGCCGGCCGATTGCACGTAGGTCGACTTGCCGAAATAGGCGCGCGCGATCGCCTCGGCCGCGGCCGAGCGCACGGCGTTGAAGTTGCACATGAACAGGACCGACTGGACCCGCCGTTTCTTCGGGGTGGTCTCGGGAAAAGGCTCAGCCATCGCCGCTCGGGGCCGGAAGGCGCCCTAGCCTTTCCAGTGCAGGGCGAAGATCAGGGTGAACAGGCGGCGCGCCGTGTCGTGGTCGAGGTCGACCTTGCCGTCGAGGCGCTGCTTGAGCGTGTCGGACGCCTCGTTGTGCAGGCCGCGCCGACCCATGTCGATCGCCTCGATCTGCGACGGCGAGGCGGTGCGGATCGCGTTGTAGTAGCTCTCGCAGATCATCTCGTAGTCGCGGATCACCCGCCGGAACGGCGTCAGCGACAGGAGGTGCGTCATCACCGGCTCGCCGTCCACCGTGCTGATCGCGAAGGACAGCTTGTTCTCGACGAGGCCGAGCGTGAGCATGTAGGGCCCTTCCCGGCCCGGGATCGTGAAGGAATTGTCCTCCAGGATGTCGAACAGCGCGATCGCCCGCTCGTGCTCCTGATCCGGGTTGCCGCGGGCGATGGACGCCTCGTCCAGGCTCACCTTGGCGAGGCGGTTCGGCCCGCGCTGCTTCTCGGCCATCCCCAAGACCTCACAGGTTCAACCGGATCGCGACGGAGCGGGCATGACCCTCCAGACCCTCCGACCGGCCGAGCGTTATCGCTGCCGGGCCGAGCGCCCGCAAGCTCTCCGGGGTACAGGCGAGGATCGTCGTCCGTTTCATGAAATCCAGGACCCCGAGCCCGGAGGAGAACCGCGCCGAGCGGGCGGTTGGCAGAACGTGGTTCGGGCCGCCGACGTAATCGCCGATCGCCTCCGGCGTGTGCGACCCCAGGAAGATCGCGCCGGCATTGCGGATCTTGCCCGAAAGCGCCTCGGCATCCTGGGTCTCGATCTCGAGGTGCTCGGGGGCGAGCCGGTCGACCAGCGGCACCGCCTCGTCGAAATCCCGCACCCGGATGATCGCGCCGTAATCGCGCCAGCTCGCCCGGGCGATCTCGGCCCGGGGCAGGGTGGTGAGCGCCCGCTCGACGGCAGCCTCCGCGGCCTCGGCCAGCTCGGCGCTGTCGGTGATCAGCACCGCCTGGGCGGCGGTGTCGTGCTCGGCCTGGGCCAGGAGGTCGGCGGCGATCCAGTCGGGGTTGGCGTGGCCGTCGGCCAGGATCAGCACCTCGGAGGGACCGGCGATCATGTCGATCCCGACCTGGCCGAACACCCGGCGCTTGGCCGCCGCCACCCAGGCATTGCCCGGACCGACGATCTTGGCGACCGGGGCGATGCTGGCGGTGCCGTAGGCCAAAGCCGCCACCGCCTGGGCGCCGCCGACGCGGTAGACCTCGTGGACCCCGGAGAGCCGGGCGGCCGCCAGCACCAGGGGGTTGAGGGTGTTGTCCGGCGTCGGCACCACCATGACGATCCGCGGCACCCCCGCCACCCGGGCCGGCACCGCGTTCATCAGGACCGACGAGGGATAGCTCGCCGTTCCGCCCGGCACGTAGAGGCCGACCGATTCCAGCGCGGTCCAGCGCCAGCCGGCGGTGACGCCGAGCGCGTCGGTCGCCCGGTGATCCTGCGGCTTCTGCTGCGCGTGGAACGCCTCGATCCGCTCGGCCGCGAGGCGCAGGGCGTCCAGGGCCTCGGCCGGGCAGGCAGCCACGGCCGCGTCGATCTCCGCCTCGGTGATCCGCAGGGCGTCGGCGGAGAAATCCGGCCCAAGCCGGTCGAAGCGGCGGGTGAACTCGACCAGGGCTGCGTCACCGCGGGCGACGACATCAGCGATGATGCCGCGCACCGCCTCGTCCACGTCCTCGGCGATCTCGCGCTTCAGGGTCAGCAGCCGCGCGAAATCGGCGGCGAAATTCGGAGCTTGGCTGTCGAGCCGGACCATCGGGTGTCTTTCGTCTGTCTCAGGCCGCCGGGCCGGGCGCGGTCGTTCCATCGAGTTCGTGGCCGGGGCGGGCGACCGCCTCCCAGACTGGGCCGAGATCCTTCATCCGGACCTCGATGCACTCGACCTCCAGCCGCACCGCTGCGCCGCCGGAAAACACCATGTCGATATGGCCGGACGGCGGGTCGGTCGCCTCGAAGGTAAGGGCGAGCAGGCTCATCGGCATCGCGTCTCCCGGGGCCAGGCCGCGGGTCTTCACGCTCAGGACCCGCTCGACATGCACGCCGGCCAGGCGCCGCCGCGGAGGGACGTCCGGGGTCCAGTCGAAGCGCCGCACGACCATCAGGAAACGATGCTCACCCGCCAGGTAGGTCAGATCCTCCGGCCGCAGGATCGCGTCCTGGAGGTGCGCGGAGATCACGGTCAGGTCCTCGGTATCGAGGGCGGCGAGCTTGAGCAGCTCCATGAAAGGATCCTCGGGGATAGCTGGGCGCGGGCGGACAGCGACGGCGGCGGCCTCGCGGCAGGGCGTAGGTAGCGGCCAGACCCGGTTCGGGCAACGGCCGGGGCCGGGATGGTCGTCCCAGCGACGGTTCATCCGCTTCACGCTGGCGCACGCAAGGCCGAACGGGACACCGGTTCGGCGCAAGCGAGCGCGCCCAAACAGGGACGTCCGGGCTCCGTGAGGAGGGCCGGACGACCGAGGCGACGATTCGAGGCAGGACGACGATGGTGAAACGGATCCCGCTCGCGGCCCTGGCCGCCCTGACCCTGGCACCGCTGGTCGCCCTCCCGGTGCGCGCGCAGGTCGGCCCGGACGCGGATGTCTACATCTATGGCCGCCCCGGGCCGGATCGCTACGAGTACGACCGCCGACGCCGGCCTCCGCCCCCACCACCACCGGAGGACGATTGGCACCGCCGGCCTCCGCCTCCACCGCCGCCCTACGACGATTACGACCGTCCGCGTCGGCCGCCCCCGCCGCCTCCGCCACCGGACGACGATTACGATCGGCCCCGCTACGACCGGCGGTGGCGCAGCGGCAGCCTCTGCGTCACGGCACGAGGCGATTGCCCGACTCGTCTCGGCCCATACAACGCGCCCTGCGGCTGCGAGATACCGGGCTTCGGGTTCAAGCGCGGGCAGATCGGCGGCTGAGAGGGGCTCAGGCGGCGTCGTGATCAAGACGATACGGCGCCGCCAGCAGCGCGATCGGCAGGTGCCAGGCCTCGCTGATGGCGCGGATCTGCCCGAGGTTCAGGGGCCGTTTCCGGCTCAGGATCTCCGAGGCGCGCGCTCGCGAGCCGAGAAGACGCGCCAGCTCCGCCTGAGAGCGGCCCATATCGGTGATGGCAGCGTGCAGGATCTCGACCGGATCGGCCGCCGCGATTGGAAAGACCCGCTCTTCGTAGGCCGCGATCAGGGTGAGGAGAACCTCGAACCGGTCACCGTCCAGGGTCCCGACGGCGGGCTCGTTGGTAAAGTAGCGATCGACTTCCGCAAGCGCCCAACGGTGATCGTCGGCCGTGCGAATTGGCCTGACATCGTTAACCGAAACCATCTCTCGAACGGCGTCCGTTTCGATCTGCATCATCCGATCTCCACCGTGAGCGGATCAACGGCATCATATTCGGCGTGCGTGCCGACAAATTTTATCTGGCACGCTTTGTAGGTGTACGACACTCTGGCGATCAATCGATACTTATTGCCGCCGATATCGAAGATGATTCGGTTGTCGCCAATGAAATCTGCCGTATTGCCGAACATGCGTTTGATGTCGGCCGGGCCTGCCCACGTAGCCTTCGTGACCTGACCATACCAAGTCCGCAGCGGCACCTCCGATCGGGGATACCGCGTCCAGAAAGCTACGAGGGCAGAGCGCGCCACGACATTCCCACTTGCGCCATTAGCATGTTCCCATATTGGGAACAATACTTTCCGATGTGGCGAAACATCGTTCAACCCAAATCAGATTTGCTTCAGGCCCGCACCCGCTCGATCTGCGCGCCGCAACGCCCGAGCTTCGCTTCCAAGGCCTCGAAGCCGCGGTCGAGGTGGTAGACCCGGTTGATCTGGGTCTCGCCTTCGGCGGCGAGGCCGGCGATCACCAGGGAGACCGAGGCGCGCAGATCGGTCGCCATCACGGGCGCGCCCTTGAGCCGCTCGACGCCCTCGACGATGGCGAGGTCGCCTTCGAGCCGGATCTTCGCGCCGAGGCGGGCCAGCTCCTGCACGTGCATGAACCGGTTCTCGAAGATCGTCTCGCGGATATGCGACTGGCCTTTGGCTAGCGTCATCAGCGCCATGAACTGCGCCTGCAGGTCGGTGGGGAAGCCCGGGAACGGGTCGGTGGTCACGTCGACCGCCGCGATGCCGGCGCCGTTGCGGCGCACCCGGATGCCGCCCTCGACCTGGCTGATCTCGGCCCCCGTGGTCGACAGCACGTCCAGCGCCGAGTGCAGCAGCTCGGCCCGGGTGTCCTTGAGGATCACGTCGCCGCCGGTCATCGCCACCGCCATGGCGTAGGTGCCGGTCTCGATCCGGTCGGGCAGCACCGCGTGGCGGGCGCCGTTCAGCCGGGCGACGCCTTCGATCTCGATCCGGGGCGTGCCGGCGCCGCGGATCTTGGCGCCCATCTTGTTCAGGCATTCGGCGAGGTCGACCACCTCGGGCTCGCGGGCGGCGTTCTCGATCACCGTGGTGCCGTAGGCGAGCGAGGCCGCCATCAGGGCCACATGCGTACCGCCGACCGTGACCTTGGGGAAATTGATCTCGGCCCCGCGCAGGCCGTTCTTGGTCTTGGCGACCACGTAGCCGGCGTCGATCTCGATCTCGGCCCCGAGCTTCTCCAGGGCCATGATCAGCAGGTCGACCGGCCGGGTGCCGATGGCGCAGCCGCCCGGCAGCGAGACCTTGGCCTCGCCGAACCGGGCGAGCAGGGGCGCCACCACCCAGAAGCTCGCCCGCATGGTCGAGACCAGGTCGTAGGGGGCGGTGGTATCGATGACGTTCGAGGCGGTGAGCCGGATGGTCTGGCCGGTCTCGGTGGTCTGTCCCGGGCGCTTGCCGACCACCATGTGGTCGACGCCGTGATTGCCGAGGATCCGCGTCAGGGCGGAGATGTCGGCGAGCCGGGGGACGTTGATCAGCTCCAGCGTCTCGCCGGTGAGCAGGCTCGCGATCATCAGCGGCAGCGCCGCGTTCTTGGCGCCCGAGATCGGGATCACGCCGTTGAGGGGCGCGCCGCCGGTGATGTGAATGCGGTCCATCATGTATCCTCGGGCGGCGCACCTCCCTGGCGCGCGGCCGGCCGTTCTCCTGATGGACGCCGCGGCGCCCAGGCTTGGCCGTCTCCTATAGACCGGATTTGTCGGAATCTGGACCGTGGGAATCGGTCTCGTCCGGGGCGTGCTCGTCCGCGTCGGGCACCGGCCCGGTTTCGGCCCGGCCGCGGCCCTGGGCCTTGCGCCGCCGCAGATTCTCGCGGAGCGCGGCCTTCAGGCGCTCGGCACGCGCATCCTTGCTCTCGCTCATCGCGCGGCCCTTCGTCGCCGCAGGCTTGAGGCAAGCGATCCCGCACCAGGGCAGGCCATTCGGCATGAAGACAGGCGGGTGCTCAAGGATCTGGAGCCGTGTTCGGGTGGGATGAAGCCTCCTACCAGGCTAGCGAGTTCGTCCCCGCCTCTCAACGGGCGCAGGGCAGCGATGTCGGAACCTTACCTTGAACCAGTTCCAGATCCGCGCGTATCTTGCGCCCCTCACGCAAAGGACTGGACCGAGGCCGTACCTCGATCGCGGGACAGAGGCGCCGCACCGCCACCGCCCGCACGGCCGAACACGCGAAGGACGCTCGATGACCGTCACCCGGATGCCCAGCACGATGCTCGCCCAAGCGGGCTCGACGCGCGCCGGCTCTGGCTATGAGCGGTATTTCCGGGGGGCCCTGGACCAGCTCCACGGCGAGCGGCGCTACCGGGTCTTCGCCGATATCGAGCGCATCTCCGGCCGGTTCCCCACCGCCAAGTGGCGCAAGCCCGACGGCAAGACCACCGAGATCACCGTGTGGTGCTCCAACGACTATCTCGGCATGGGGCAGCACAAGGAGGTTGTGTCCGCCATGACCGATACCGCCGCGCGCTGCGGCGTCGGGGCGGGCGGCACGCGCAACATCGCCGGCAACAACTCGCCGCTGGTCGATCTGGAGCGCGAGCTCGCCGACCTGCACGGCAAGGAGGCCGGCCTCGTCTTCACCTCGGGTTACGTCTCGAACCAGGCGGGCATCTCGACGATCGCCAAGCTGATCCCGGACTGCCTGATCCTGTCCGACGCCTTCAATCACAACTCGATGATCGAGGGCGTGCGCCATTCCGGCTGCGACAAGAAGATCTTTCGCCATAACGACCTCCAGCACCTCGAGGAGCTGCTCCGCGCGGCCGGCGACCGGCCGAAGCTGATCGTGTTCGAGTCGGTCTACTCGATGGACGGCGACATCGCGCCGATCGGGAAGATCTG
Source organism: Methylobacterium sp. J-048 (assembly GCF_022829515.1). Taxonomy (GTDB): domain Bacteria; phylum Pseudomonadota; class Alphaproteobacteria; order Rhizobiales; family Beijerinckiaceae; genus Methylobacterium. The sequence continues at coordinate 22,297 of NZ_JAKSYL010000185.1, read as the reverse complement.
CGACCTCGCCGATAGCTACGGGGCCATGACTTATCTCGACGAGGTCCACGCGGTCGGCCTGTACGGGCCGCGCGGCGGCGGCATCTCTGAACGCGACGGCGTGATGCACCGGGTCGACGTGATCGAGGGAACCCTGGCGAAGGGCTTCGGCTGCGTCGGCGGCTACATCACCGCCTCGGCGGCGATCTGCGACGCGGTGCGCAGCTTCGCCCCCGGCTTCATCTTCACCACGGCGCTGCCGCCGGCGGTGGCCGCGGCCGCCCGGGCCTCGGTGCGCTACCTGAAGCGCTCACAGGCCGAGCGCGAAGCGCACCAGGCCCAGGCGGCCGCCACCAAGGCGGCGCTCACCGAGGCTGGCCTGCCGGTTCTGGAGACCGAGACGCATATCGTTCCGGTGATGGTCGGCGACGCGGAGCTGTGCAAGGCGGCGGCCGACCACCTGCTGGAGCGCCACGCCATCTACATCCAGCCGATCAACTACCCGACGGTCCCGCGCGGCACCGAGCGCCTGCGCATCACCCCGTCGCCGTTCCACGACGCGGCCCACATCGCCCGCCTCGCCGCGGCCCTGGCCGAGACCTGGGAGACCCTGGACCTGCCGCGGGCCGGGACTGTGTTCGTCGAGGCGGCGGAATAGGGTTTTCGCGCGCTCTTGCGGCGAAATGGCTCCGGTTCGTCGCAAGAGCGCGCGTCTCTAACACCGTCTCTACGGCTCGCTTGGCTTCTGATCACCCTTCGGCCGAGGCCCGATGATTTCCGGCACATCGGCTGGAAGGGGAGCCATCTCACGTACCCATGCGCAGGCATCCGGCGGCAGCGCCTTCAGCCGCTCCAGAGCTGAGGCGAGGCCGCCGTTGGGAATCGCCGAGGGTTCGGAGGCCGGTTCGGGCAGGCGAGGCTTGTCGCGTACCGCCTTGAACCGGCCAGTCACGGCGGACCGTACCAGAAGGCTACGGCTCGTTTTCCTGCCTCTCCCAGACACGCCGGGTCGCTGCGCGCTCATGGCATCACCTTGCGTCCAAAATAGCCTTGGAATGCGGTCTCTGTCATCCAGCTATATCCCGGATCCGCGCTGAAGCGGGCGACGAGCGGCGGGATCGGGTCGTTCAGCAGCAGAACCGGCGCGCCGATCGCGCGGGCGTAGATCTCGGCCGTCGCCACACCGATATCGGCCACGCGTCCCTTCAGACGGTGGGTCGGAGACGGAGCGCCCTCAAGGTAGCGCAGCATCACGGCGGTCTCGCCGGCCGAGCCGCACATCAGCCCGCAGAGCTGGTCTTCGTGCCAGATCGCTGTGCGAACCTGATGCTCGGACCGACGCGCGAGGGCGCGCCAATTCCAGTCGATGGACCGGTCTTGCGCACCCCAGCCATCGGCGGCGCGCAAGGCTGCGGCGTCGATATCGGTGAGCCGCAGCGCGGCTAAACCAAGAACGCCTTGCGCGGCTTGATGGACCGCGGCGCGGATCTGCTCCCATTCGCTCGGATGGGGTGCCATCGGGCTGCCCGGCGTCTATCGGAGTTCGCGCGGCAGATAGCAAAAACAGTCTTTGAGGGCAACGCATGAAAGGAGCACCTTTAAGTATAAACTATAGATTAAAACGCATCTTTTGCACTATTTTAAAATATTTAAAAATTAAAACGCAAACGAAATATGTTGGTATGGGGTTGGAAAATCCGGATGAATCTCACGAAAGGTGCCCGGTTGGGTCATGATGATCGGAGATGCTTGTTTCGATTATTGAATGTTCGCAACAAGCACGCTTCGGAAAACGCGCGCATCGCGTCACGCAGCCCGATTCGGATCCTGTCCGCCTCAAGGCTCGTCTTTTCCCGCGCCGGCCTGTAACCACGGCGCCAGCATCCATCCCCGCAAAGTCGCGAAACAAATGATCTCCTCTCCGCTCATGACCGTGATGGTCGACGCCGTGCGCAAGGCCGCCCGCGGCCTGCGCCGCGATTTCGGCGAGGTCGAGAACCTCCAGGTCTCGCGCAAGGGCCCGGGCGACTTCGTCTCCGCCGCGGACCGGAAGGCCGAGGAGACCCTGCGCGATGCCCTGATGAAGGCGCGGCCCGGCTACGGCTTGGTGCTGGAGGAGAACGGCATCATCGAGGGCACCGACAAGAGCCACACCTGGCACGTCGACCCCCTCGACGGCACCTCGAATTTTTTGCACGGGGTGCCGCATTTCGCGATCTCGGTCGGGCTCGAGCGCGAGGGCCAGATCGTGGCCGGCGTGATCTTCGACCCGGTCAAGGACGAGCTGTTCGTCGCCGAGCGCGGCAAGGGCGCCTATCTCAACAACCGCCGCCTCCGGGTCTCCGGCCGGCAGGACATGGCGGACGCCCTGGTGGGCTACGGCACGCCCTATCTCGGCCGCGGCAGCCATCCGCGCCTGCTGCGCGAGCTCGGCGCTGTGATGGCGGTGGCCGGCGGCACGAGGCGGATGGGCTCGGCCGCCCTCGATCTCGCCTACGTCGCCTGCGGGCGCCTCGACGGCTACTGGGAGCGCGATCTCCAGACCTACGATTTCGCCGCGGGCGTGATCCTGGTGCGCGAGGCCGGCGGCTACGTCACTTCGGCGGACGGGGCGGCCGAGCCCCTGGCCGCCCGCTCGGTGGCCTCCGGCAACGAGGTGCTGCACCGGGAGCTGCTCGCCCTGCTCAAGAAGGTCCAGGCGGCCTAATCCGACGCGAGAATCCTCGAAACTGGTCAGGGGCCGGGGCTTCTGCTTTAAGCGCGCCGTCCCCCACGGAAGGCCCGAACCCATGGAAGCCCGCCGCCACGTCGCGCTGAAGGAATCGATCCGCTCGATTCCCGACTACCCGAAGCCCGGCATCATCTTCCGCGATATCACCACGCTGCTCAGCGACCCGCGTGCCTTCCGGCGGGCGGTGGATGCGCTGGTCCATCCCTATGCCGGGGGGCGAATCGATCAGGTGGCCGGGATCGAGGCGCGGGGCTTCATCCTGGGCGGGGCGATCGCGCACCAGCTGTCCTGCGGGTTCGTGCCGATCCGCAAGAAGGGCAAGCTGCCCCACAAGACCGTCTCGATGGCCTACGCGCTCGAATACGGCACCGACGAGATCGAGATCCACGTCGACGCGGTGAAGCCTGGCGACAAGGTGCTGCTGGTCGACGACCTGATCGCCACGGGCGGCACCGCTACCGCCGCGGTCAACCTGCTCCAGAAGATCGGCGCCGAGATCGTGGCCGCGTGCTTCGTCATCGACCTGCCGGTAATCGGTGGCGCCCAGCGCCTGCGCGACATGGGCGTCGAGGTCCGCGCGTTGATGCAGTTCGAGGGTCATTGAGGGGCCGCGAAACGTTGACTTCGCGGGACCCATCCGCCATAAGCCCGCCACTCGCGACGTGGCGCCCCGCCTGGGCGCCCTTCGTGTTTGCAGACAACCAGGACGCGTGAAGGTCGGGTGCGGCATCAGCCGCCCGCGAGCGCGCCACGACCTTTGAAGGCTCTGTGCCATGAAGAGAACTTATCAGCCGAGCAGGCTCGTCCGTAAGCGTCGCCACGGTTTCCGTGCGCGCATGGCCACCGCCGGTGGCCGCAAGGTGATCGCCCGCCGTCGCGCCCACGGCCGCAAGAAGCTTTCGGCCTGATCCGGCGGATCCTCGCCGGCGCGGCCCTGCTCAGGCAGCCGCGCTGCGAGGCGTGAGCATAGATGCGGAAACGTGGAACCCGGTTTTCCGAACGCGTCATGCGGCACAAACAATGAGATCGGCCGGGATCGAACCATCGATGGCGACGATCGAGCGGCTGAAGAGGCGGCCTGATTTCCTGGCGACAGCCGAGGGCCGCCGCTTTCATACCGAGCGCATGACCGCCCAGGGTCGCCTGCGGGATCCGCAGGCCGCGGAGGGCCTTCGGCTCGGTTTCACCATCACTAAGCGCGTCGGCCATGCGGTCGAGCGCAACCGCATCCGGCGGCGCCTGCGCGCGGCCGTGAGCCTGGTCGCGTCCGATCTTCCGGCCGAATTTGCCCGACTGCCGGCCGACATCGTGCTGATCGCCCGGCGCCCGGCCCTGACCGCGGCCTTCGAGGCCTTGGCCGAGGATCTGCGGCGCGCGATCCCGACCGTGACGCGCCCGGCCACGCCGCGGCCGCCCGGCCATCGATCCGGCGGCAAGTCCAGCGGCAAGTCTGGCGGCCGACCGGCCAAAACCACACCTCTCCAGCGCGATGCGGGGCAAGCCCCCGCGCGACCTGCACCCTCGGGCGCAGCGGATTTCGATCCGTCACAGGAGCGTGCGAGAGGTCCTCGAATCGCGGAAGCGCGCCGACCCGATGGGGCCGGCGCCGCTCCTGTTGCCACTCCGAACGCGTGCGGCGGTGTCCCCGATGGGCAATGACAAGACGAACATGTTCGTGGCCATCGGCCTGTCGCTGCTGGTGCTGCTCGGCTGGCAGTACTTCGTGGCTGGCCCGCGGGTGGAGCAGCAGCGCCTGATCGAGGCGCAGAACAAGGCCGCGCAACAGCAGCAACAGCAGCCGCCGGGCGTGACCCCGGATGGCGTGCCGTCGCCCTCGCCCAAGGAGGGTGGGCCCGCAGCCCCCGTGCCCGGCACGGTGCCCGGACAGGGCGGCCCGGTCTCCCGCGAGGCGGCGCTCACCCGCTCGCCGCGCATCCGCATCGAGACCCCGGCGCTCAGCGGCTCGATCGCCCTCAAGGGCGGCCGCGTCGACGACGTGTCGCTGAAGAACTACCACGAGACCGTGGACCCGAAGAGCCCGGAGATCGTGCTGTTCTCCCCGGCCGGCAGCGAGACGCCGTATTACGCCGAATTCGGCTGGGTCGGCGCGAATGCCGGGCCGCTGCCCGGCAGCGACACCCTCTGGACCAGCGACGGCAAGACCCTCTCCCCCGGCATGCCCGTGACCCTGACCTGGGACAACGGCGCCGGCCTCGTCTTCAAGCGGATCATCGCGGTCGACGACAAGTACATGTTCACGGTCCGCGAGGAGGTCGAGAACAAGGGCTCGGGCGCGGTCACGCTCTACCCGTACAGCCTCGTCTCCCGCTGGGGTAAGCCGCACACCCAGGGCTACTACGTCCTGCACGAGGGCATGATCGGCTATCTCGGCAACGACGGCCTGCAGGAATTTACCTACGACAAGCTCGCCAAGGAGGGCGCCTATGGCGGCGCCAACACCAAGGGCAAGGCCTGGAACGGCGTGACCGGCGGCTTCGTCGGCATCACCGACAAGTACTGGGCGGCCGCCGTGATGCCCGGCGACCAGGACGTGCCCTATACCGGCGCCTTCACCGACCGCACCGACGGCGCCACCAACGTCTACCAGGCGAGCGTGCGCGGCGATGCCGTGAACCTGGCGGCCGGCGCCTCGGCGACCGCGACCCAGCGCCTGTTCGCCGGCGCCAAGGAAGTGAACCTGATCAACAACTACGAGAAGGACCTCGGCATCAAGCACTTCGATCTGATGATCGACTGGGGCTGGTTCTTCTTCATCACCAAGCCGATGTTCCGGGCGCTGGACTTCTTCTTCCACCTGTTCGGCAATTTCGGCGTCTCGATCCTGGTGGTGACCTTCTGCCTGAAGCTGCTGTTTCTGCCGATCGCCAACCGCTCCTACGTCTCGATGGCCAAGATGAAGGCCGTGCAGCCCGAGATGGCCGCCATCCGGGAGCGGTACAAGGACGACCGGATGAAGCAGCAGCAGGCCACGATGGAGCTGTACAAGAAGGAGAAGATCAACCCGGTCGCCGGCTGCTGGCCGGTGCTGATCCAGATCCCGGTCTTCTTCGCGCTCTACAAGGTGCTGTTCATCACCATCGAGATGCGCCACGCGCCGTTCTTCGGCTGGATCCACGATCTCGCGGCGCCGGATCCGACGAGCATCGTCAACCTGTTCGGCCTGCTGCCCTTCCCGGCACCGGACTTCGTCCATCTCGGCGTCTGGCCGCTGATCATGGGCGTCACGATGTTCGTGCAGATGAAGATGAACCCCGCGCCGCCGGACCCGGTCCAGGCGCAGATCTTCACCTTCATGCCGATCGTGTTCACCTTCATGCTGGGCTCGTTCCCGGCGGGCCTGGTGATCTACTGGGCCTGGAACAACACCCTGTCGGTGACCCAGCAATACGTCATCATGCGTCGCAACGGCGTGAAGGTGGAACTGTGGGACAACCTGCGGTCTACGTTCCGGCGCGGCGGCACCAAGGCGGCGGCCACCACCAAGGGCTGACCAAGGGTTGACAAGGAACGCCGTGACCGAGACCAACGACGACGCGGCCGACCTCCTGGAGGCCGGCCGCCTGCTGTTTGCCGGCGCCGCCGACTTCTACGCGGCTGCCCAGGTTCTCGACCGCATCCCGCCCATGGAGGGCGTCGAGATCGCGTTCGCCGGCCGCTCGAATGTCGGCAAGTCGAGCCTGATCAACGCGCTGACCGGCCGCAACACCCTGGCGCGCACGTCGCACACGCCGGGGCGGACCCAGCAGCTCAACTTCTTCCGGATCGGCGACCGCCTGTCGCTCGTCGACATGCCGGGCTACGGTTACGCGGCCGTGGAGAAGGCCAAGGTCGAAGCCTGGACCCAGCTGATCCATGCCTACCTCAAGGGCCGCGCCAATCTCGCCCGGGTGTTCATGCTGATCGACGCCCGCCACGGCTTCAAGTCGATCGACACCGACGTGCTCGACGGCCTCGACAAGGCCGCTGTGAGCTACCAGGTGGTGCTCACCAAGGGCGATTCCCTGAAGAAGGGCGAGGTCGAGAGCCGGATCGCCGGCATCCAGGCGGGGCTGGCCAAGCGGCCGGCCGCCTTCCCGCAGGTGATCCTGACCTCCAGCCGGGACGATCTCGGCGTGCCCGAACTGCGTGCGGCCGTCGCCAAGCTTCTGATCGAGCGCGGCGCGTGAGGCTTTTGGGATTCGACCGCGCGCTCGCGGCGCTGGCCTGCCTTGCGGGGCTGCTCGGTGTCGCGCTGAGTGCCGCAGCGGCGCACATCCCGGGGGCGGATTCGCTCAAGACCGCGGCGCAGTTCCTGCTGTTCCACGCCCCCGCGATCCTCGCGCTCGTGGGCTTCGGCGCTGCCGGTCTGGCGCGGCCCGGCCCGATGCGGGTTGCCGCCGGCCTCCTCGTCCTCGGCCTGATCCTGTTCTGCGGCGACCTCTCGGTGCGCACCTGGCTGCAGCACGCGCTCTTCCCGATGGCCGCGCCCATCGGCGGCTTCGCCCTGATGGGCGGCTGGCTCGTGGGCGCGATCGGATCCCTGATGCCCCGGCCCCACAATCCGCCTCAGTAACACCGCATTCCGCGCTTTCCTTTCCGACCCAAAGGGGATGGGGCCAGGGGGCGGCACGTGGCGAACGGATTCTCGCGGGCGAAGACGATCGCGCGCACCTGGGGCGCGGCGGCACGCAACCTCACCCTCGGGCGCGACGAGATGCTCCCGGTCGCCCCTGTGCGTCCCCCGGCCCGATCCTACGCAGTCGATGCCGACATCCCGGTCGATATCGGCTGCATCAAGGTCTTTCGGGCCGAAAACTTCCCCGAATCGGGTCCGAGCCCCTGGCTCGACCGCCCCGACGCGCTGGACACGATCGAGCGGCGGGTCGCCCGGGGCGAGATCACAGGGAGGCAGGCCGAGATCTGCCGGTACTGGGCCGAGCACGGCTATTACGTCGCCCGCGGGGCGATCGACCCGGACACGATCGACGAGGCCTGGGCCGCCTACGAGGCCGCGATCGCCCGGGGCGACCTGACCCTGGCGCCCGAGAAGGCGGCCGAGGACGATCCCCATCCGGGCCGCTACCTCAACCCGCACCTGAAGGTCGAGGAGCTCGACCAGCTGCTCAAGCATCCGGTGCTGGTCAATTTCAGCAGCCTGGTGCTCGGCCGGCAGGCGATCCCGTTCCAGACCATCGCCTCGCACAAGGGCAGCCAGCAATCCGAGCACTCGGATTCGATCCACATGACCACCTACCCGCTCGGCTACCTCGCCGCGTGCTGGGTCGCCATGGAGGACATCCACGTCGATTGCGGGCCGCTGGTCTATTACTCTGGCACCCACCGCCTGCCGTACCTGTTCAGCCACGATGTCGGCATCTCGACGGACGATTTCCGCGAGCGCGGCTACGCGGCCTATGCGGAGCGCTACGAGTCCGCGATCAAGCGCGAGATCGCCGATCACGGCGCCGCGCCGCAGCACTTCCTGGCTCGCAAGGGCGACGTGCTGTTCTGGCACGCCAATCTCCTGCACGGCGGATCGGCCCGCAACGACCTGCGCCACTCGCGCAAGGCGCTGGTGCATCATTATTTCGCCGAGGGCTGCATCTGCTACCACGACCTGTCGTCGAGCACTTCGGCGGTCCACGGCCCGGTCGAGAGCCTGCCGACCTGCGGCGCGTCGAGCCCGGACATCCGGGTGCGCGAAAAGATCGCCTCGTAAGCCGGGCTCGGCTTCAGGCGGCGGGCACCGACAGGAACTCCAGCGCCGGCCCCTGCGCGTCGGAGAAAACGCCGGCCGTGAGTGCGCCGCCATAGACCGCGGCGGTGTCGAGATTCGTCCGGAACCGGCGGATTTCCGGATGGCCGTCCCGCTGCGGCGTGTGGCCGTGGACCACGTGCCGGCCGAAATCGTGATCCCCCTCGAGGAACGGCTCGCGGATCCACAGGCGGTCGTGCACGTCCAAGTCCGGCGGCGCGGTGCCGGGCTGGAAGCCGGCATGGACGTACCAGCGGGCCGCGTCCCCGTGCAGGGTCGGCAGCGCCTCGAGCCAGTCGAGGGTATCGCGCGGCAGCCCGCCGAGATCCCGCGCGCCGAACGAATCGAGCGTCTCCTCGCCGCCGTAATGGAGCCAGTGCCTCGCGGCTTCCGGCGTCAGCAACGCATCGAGCAGCATGCGCTCGTGGTTGCCCATCAGGCAGGTGACACGCTCGGGTTCGGCCCAATTCAGGCGACTGACCGTGCGCAGCACCGCGGCGCTGTCGGGGCCGCGGTCGATATAGTCGCCCAGGAAGACCAGGCGATGGGCGCGGTCCCCGGCATGGGCGGCGATCCGTTCCAGCAGGGTGTCGAGCAGGTCGGCGCAGCCGTGGATGTCGCCGATGGCGTAGGTGAGGGTCTGGGACTCCATGCGCCATCGTCCACGGGCGGAGCCTGATCCGCAAGGCGTCGTCCCGGTAGATCCTCAGCCCTTCGCCTCCCGAGCGTAGCGGCCGTCGTACCGGCCCGCCCGGATCAGCGCGAGCACCTCGGCTTCCCGGGCCGCCTGCGCGCGCACGGCCTCGATCAGGCTCGGCGCGAGCGCGGGCGGGAAGGTCACGACGCCGTCCTGGTCGCCCACCACCACGTCGCCCGGGTTCACGGTCCAGCCGCCGATGGACACCGGCAGGTTGATCGCGCCGGGCCCGGTCTTGAACGGACCGCGCGGGGTCGCGGCGCGGGCGTAGCAGGGGAAATCCGAATCGGCGAAGGCGTCGGTATCGCGCACCGCTCCGTCGATCACGAAGCCGGCCACGCCCCGGCTCTCGGCGATCGCCTTCATGATGTCGCCGACCAGCGCCCGGCTGGTGTCGCCGCCGCCATCGACCACGATCACGTCTCCGCGACGGACCTGCTCCAGCGCCTGATGGATCGCGAGGTTGTCGCCGGCGCGCACCCGGACCGTGAAGGCCGTACCCAGGAGCCGGCCCCGCCGGTGGAAGGCACGCAGGCCGAGCAGGACCGGCATCCGGTCGAGGCAATCGCTGATCGTTGCCGTGGCGACGTCCTGGAACGCCGCGAGCAGGTCGGGATCGACGGCGGGCGGCGGCGGATTGTGCGTGATGCCGGGCATCGGCGAGAATTCTCCCTGACGGCGCCTTGCAGGATCCCTCCGGATCGAGCCGGGTCGCACCGACGGAATTCTGCACCAGGATCCGTGGGATGTCGCGTCCGCGATCCCGCCTGTCGGTTCAGCGCGGCCCTCAGCGTTCCGTCGGTTGCGGCCCTGCGCCGCCGCCGCCGGTGGCGAGCTTGCGCCGGGAATCGGCCTGGCTGCTCTGCGTGTCGAAGTACTTCGCCGCATCGCCGAGCTGAACCGAGGGCTGGCAGTTCGGCGTGCAGGACAACGATTCCTGGTCCATGCCGCGCTGGACCGTGATGGTCGCGCTCCGCGACGCTTCGACCCGGATCATCGTCTCGGCGATCATCTCGCCGGCCGTATCGAGGGCGATCAGGTTGGTCGAGCCGAAGCTCTTGCCGGTGAGCACGAGCACGCCGTTCTTCTGCGGCGTGACCTCGGCGATGATCGGGTTGCCGACGATGACGGTCGCGGTCTTCTCCGGCAGCCGGATGACCTTGGCGTTGTCGACCAGCACGGTGACGATGGGCAGCGGCTCCAACTGGCCGGCCGCGACCGAGGCGCCCGTCAGCAGGAGGACGAGGCCGGCTCGGGCCCCATTCGACAGGGTGCGGCGCATCGGGAGTTCTCGGAAGCGACCGGCGCCTGCGCGAGGCGGCGCCTGAAGCTGTAGCGCTAGCCCGGGATCGGTGAAGGAACCGCTAAGCATGAGAAAGCCGCACCAATGTTCGGCAGCGGCGAAACTGATCCTTCACTAAGCTCGCAGCGGATCCGGCCCGAACTTTGATCGAGGCGCGATTTAACCGAATTTCAAGGCGTATCGGACACTCTGCAGATGCCGCCGATCGAGACGTAGAAATCTTCGTCGGTCATCTCACAACGTTCACGCCGCCAGTTCTTGATCGTAAGGATCGCCTCCCATGAAGACCCTGTTCTCGCGTTTCGCCTCTGACGAGTCCGGCGCCACCGCGATCGAGTACGGCATGATCGCCGCTCTGATCGCCGTCGTCATCATCGGCGCGCTGAAGACCGTCGGCACCTCGCTCACCGCCAAGTTCAGCGCGATCTCCGGCAACCTGAACTGATCGACTCTTAGGAACGATCAGGATCTGCGGCAGGTTCGAGGCTCCATCGCGTTCAGCGATGGGGTCTCGGCCGGCCGGATCTGCCGTTCTGCAGCGGCCGCGATACCGAGCCGCTTTCCGGCTGGGCACGGATAGGGTTGGACCCGAGATGGTTGGCGCAGGATCGGCGATCGCGAGTTTCGGTACGGCAAATCTCGGCGCGGCGAGTCTCGGCGCGACGGGCTTCGGCCTGCTGGTGCTGTTTCCGTTCCTGATGGCCTACGCGGCCGCGAGCGACCTGCTGACGATGCTGATCCCGAACCGGATCTCGTTGGCCCTGGTCGCCGGCTTCGCCCTGCTCGCCCTGACCGGCCCGATGGATTGTGCCGAGATCGGACTTCATCTCGGCGCCGGCGCCGTCGTCCTGGCAGCCACCTTCACCCTGTTCGCCTTCGGGGTGATCGGCGGGGGCGACGCCAAGCTGGCTGCCGCCACCGCGCTCTGGCTCGGCTTCGAGGGCCTCGGCGATTATCTCCTGGTGGCCTCGATCTTCGGTGGCGCCCTGACCTTGGCGATCCTGGCTGCGCGCGCCTACCCGCTGCCGATGCGCGTCGCCCGGCTGCCCTTCGCGCTGCATCTCCACGACGCCAAGACCGGCATCCCCTACGGGATCGCCCTGGCCGCCGCCGCCTTGCTCGTGATGCCCGATACCGAGATCTGGACCCGGGCGCTCGCCGGCTGACGCGGGCGCGCATCCGGCCCGCACGGCTCAACCGGAGCGATTCCCGGGGACGGGATCTGGAGCCCCGGTCCGGGGCCCGCTAGAACGGAATCATGTCGTTCGCGCTGCTGCGTCGCCCCGATCCCGACCACCTTGAGGTCCAGCACGAGGGAGCCAGCCTCCAGATCGCGCTGCGCCGTCGCCCGACCGCGCGCCGGATCACCCTGCGGGTCTCGGCCGCCACCGGCGAGGTCGTGATCACCCTGCCGAGCCGCACCGCGGTGAACACCGCGCAGCGTTTCGCCACCAGCCATGCCGGCTGGATCGCGGCGCGGCTGGCGCGCGTGCCCGAGCGTGTCCTGTTCGTCCCGGACGCGATCTTGCCCCTGCGCGGGGAGCCGCATCGCGTGCATCTGCGCGATACTCGCAGCGGCGCGGTGCGGGTCGAGGCCGGGGAGCCGGTGATCTCGGTCTCCTGCGAGCCCGCCCATGTCCCGCGCCGGATCCGGGACTACCTGACCCGCGAGGCGCGGCGGGATCTCGCCGAGGCGGTGGAGCGCTACGCGCCGCTGCTCGGCCAAAGGCCGGCGCGCATCACCCTGCGGGACACCCGCAGCCGCTGGGGGTCCTGCACGGCCCGGGGCGAGCTGAATTTTTCGTGGCGCCTGATCCTGGCGCCCCCGATGGTGCTCGATTACCTCGTCGCCCACGAGATGGCGCACCTGCGCGAGATGAACCACTCGGCCCGCTACTGGGCGCTGCTGCGCAGCCTCTGCCCGAATGTCGACGCGGCCGAGGCGTGGCTGAAGCGCAACGGCACCAGCCTGCACCGCTACGGCTGAGCGGCGTCAGCCCTTGGCGCGCAGGACCTTCTGACGGGTCACGGCCTCGCTCGGCCAGACCGGCCGCGGATCGACATGGCCGGGTTCGAGGGTGCGCGGCGCCACGCTGTCGCAGACCTCGCGCTGCCGGATGATCACCGGGTTGCCGAAGGTGTCGCGCCGACGGACCAGGCCGCCCTCCCGGCAATAGCCGGCGATCGCGGCCTGACCGTTGCGGCCGCCATACGGATTCACCGCCACCGGCGGATGCTCGACGATCAGCGTATCGGAGCGGTTGAGGGAGTGTTCCACGTAGGTGGTCTCGGAGACCGGGAGCGACTGCGCCCCGGCCTGCGAGAGGGTGGCCAGCAGGCAGGCGGCCGAGAGGGCAAGCGGTCGCATCACAGCTTCAGGATCCTGCGCTGGAGAAAAAGCGATCTTCATTTAGGACGTTCTGCAACTCCCGGGTAGCGTCCAGGCGCAACACCGGAGCCGGCATCGCTTGACAGCGCGGGGTTGAGCATGGTCGGAACACCCCCGATTTTACGGCCGCGCCGGTTCTCGGCGATGGCGTTCCGAAGGGTTCGGTGGTGCCGCTTCACGCGAAGCTCGATCGTTTTCGGCGCGTGGTCCGGCGCGTCGCGCTGCCGGTATCCCTCGCCCTCTCAGCGACAGGACTCGCATCGGCGGGGCCTGCCGCCGCCCAGGGCATGGTGCGCAAGACCTTCGACGACTGGCAGCTGCGTTGCGAGACGCCGGCCGGGGCGAAGGCCGAGCAATGCGCCCTGGTGCAGTACCTGGCCGCGGAGGACCGCCCGAACCTCACCCTGGTGGTGATCGTCCTGAAGACGGCCGACAATCGCGGCTATCTGCTGCGCGTGGTGGCGCCGCTCGGCGTGCTGCTCCCCTCCGGCCTCGGCCTGAAGATCGACCAGACCGATGTCGGCCGGGCCGGCTTCGTGCGCTGCCTCACCACCGGTTGCGTGGCCGAGGTGGTGATGGATGACGGCCTGATCCGCCAGTTCAAGGGCGGGACGCAGGCGACCTTCATCGTGTTCCAGACGCCCGAAGAGGGCGTCGGCATTCCGCTCTCGATGAAAGGGTTTGCGACCGGATTCGACAGCTTGAAATGACGTTGGCGCTCGGGAGCCGTGCGATGATCGGAGGTCGTGACCTGTTCCGGGGCCTGTGCGGCCTGATCCTCGCCGGATCGCTGTCCGCGAGCCCGGCCCGGGCCGAGGACGGCAACGTCTTCTCCAACCTGTTCAAGTTCGGCGGTACGACCGTACCGCCGTCGCAGCCCCAGAGCCTCGAACCGCCCTATTGCCCGCCGGTCGAGGTGGCCGAGAACGGCGCGGCCTATCGCATCCTGGCCGGAAGCGACGTACGGACCCAGTTCTCGGTCGGGCGCCTCGCCCGGGAATGCGCCCGGCGCCAGGACGGCTCGGTCACCGTCAAGGTCGGGGTTGAGGCCAACGTGCTGCTCGGCCCGAAGGGCGCCCCCGGCCGGTTCGACGTGCCGGTGACGATCCAGATCCGTCACGAGGGCAAGGTGGTGGCGAGCCGCGTCGAGCATTCCAGCGTGGTCGTCGGCCCGGGCGAGGCGCAGGGCTTCACCACCATCGTGGCCGAGGAACTTACGGTCCCGCCGGCTGCAGCCGAGGATTACGACATCACCGTCGGTGTCGGCAGCGGCAAGAACGCTGGCGGCAAGGGCGCCAGCGAGAAGTCCGCCGCGAAGCCGCGGCGCAGGAAGCCGGCGGCCGCCGCGGAGCCCGCCAGCGGAGGCGACGCTGCCCAGTGATGCCGCGGCGCGTCTCGTCGATCCGACCCCACTGACGGGCAAGGCCGGACCCGGCGCGGCCTGGCTCGGCCGCGCGACGCGGTTCCGTCTGGAGCCGGCCGACGACCCCGTCTTCGATCGCCGCCTCGTCCTGCCCGACCACCCGGTCGGCTGGATCGTGCTGAGCTATGCCGGCGATCCGAGTGCAGCGCCGCGCCGTCCAATCCTGCGGATCCTGCGCGGGGTCGACGGCGCCCGGCAGGATTTCATCCTGCCGGGCGCCTCGCACGGTTCCGCCCACTGGCTCGGCCTGATCCCCAGCGATGCCCGGGATATCCGCCTCTCGGCCGGCCCCGGCTTCGTGCTGGAGCGAGTCGGGGCCCGGCGCGAGATCTCCGTGCTGGCCCAGTGCCTGGTGCGCCGGCCCTGGCGCTTCGTCTCGGCGCTCTACGAACGCGCCCGCGGATCCGAGCGGCGCTATCGCGATACCCTGCGCGGCGCCTGCGCGGTGACGCCGCTGACGCAGTACCGATCCTGGGCGGCATCGCGGGACCGGCCAGTGCGGCTCGCCCCGACCGATCTGCGGATCCGCTGCCTCGTTTTGGCCCAGTCCGGCGAAGAGGCGCCGCTCGCCGCGACGCTCGAGGCCCTGGACGCGCAGAGTTATCAGGCTCTGACCGTCGGCGTCGCCTGGGCTGACGCGCTTCCCGGATCGCCGGATTCCCGCGCCGAGCACCGGCGCTGGGATGGTCACGCGACCGCCGCCGACCTGATCGCCCAATCCGACGCCCTGTGCCTGCTCCGGCCGGGCGACATCCTGGCCCCCGACGCGCTCGCGTTGCTGGCACCGGCCCTGGCGGGCGCGGATCTCGCCTACGGCGACGCGCTCGGCCCCGATGACCAGCCGCGGCTCAAGCCGGATTGGAGCCCGGACCTCGCTCTGGCGACCGGCTATGTCGGCCGCGCCGCGCTGTTCTCGCACGCCCTGCTGTCGCGACTGCCGCCCCGGCCGCTCGGCCCCATGGCCGAGACGGCCCTGGCCATCGAGAGCGCCGCGATCTTTGCGGGGGCACGCGGCGCCCATGTCCCGCGCATCCTGGCCCGCACGGCCGGCGATCCACTCGATGCGCCGGCACGCGCGCTGGCGCTCGATGCGCGCCTGGAGAAGCTGGCCGCCGCGGCCCGGGCCACCTTCCGCAACGGCGCCGTCCAATTGGACTGGAAGCTGCCGCAACCCGGCCCGAAAGCCAGCATCGTGATCCCGTCGCGCGACCGCCTCGACCTGATCGAGCGGGTCTGCCGGGGCGTGCTGCACGAGACCGCCTATGTCGATCTCGAACTGATCATCGTCGACAACGGCTCCACCGATCCGGCCGTTCTCGCGCACTACGAGGACCTGAAGCGCGACCCGCGGGTCCGGATCCTGATCGATCCGCGACCGTTCAACTTCGCCGCCATGGTCAATGCCGGCGTCGCCGCGGCCACGGGCGCAGTCGTGGTGCTGCTCAACAACGATGTGGCCGTGCTCGAACCCGGCTGGCTCGACGCCATGGTCCGCCAGGCCAGCCGGCCGGAGGTCGGGGCGGTCGGCGCGAAGCTCCTCTACGCGGACGGTACCCTGCAGCATGCCGGGGTCGTGGTCGGCCTCGGCGGGCGGGCCGGCCACATCCTGCGCCGCCGTCCCGGCGACACGCCGGGCCATCTCGGCCGCCTGCGCGTGGCCCACGAGGTTTCGGCCGTGACCGCCGCCTGCCTCGCCGTTGCGCGCGACAAGTACCTGGCGGTGGGCGGCTTCGACGCCGAGGCCTTCCCGGTGGATTTCAACGATGTCGACTTCTGTCTGCGCCTCGGCGCTCGCGGCTGGACGACAATCTGGACCCCGGTCGCCACGCTGGCCCATCTCGAATCGGTGAGCCGGGGCCCCTCGGTCGGCGCCAAGCGCGCCCGGTTCGAGCAGGAGGCCGCCCGGTTCTCCGAACGCTGGCGCGACGTGATCCGCCACGATCCGTACTACCATCCCGCCCTGTCGCTCACGACCTTCGGCGAGGATCTCGAATGACGCGGCGCCGATGACCGAGCCTGTCGCAGGCCTCGCGCAGATGCTGCATCTCGGGATCCCCCGCCGCTTCGGGCGTGCGCTGCTCGGTGCGCTGCGCCGCCTCCTGGGACGTCCTCGGGCGACGGGAGAGATCCTGCTCGCCCGGCTTCAGGGCCGGCGCCTGCGTGCCCGGCAAAAGCTGGCGGCTTTGATCGGCATCGACCACCGGCTCGCTCTGCCGGAAACCATCCTCGCCCGTTTCCCGGCGGCGCCGGCGCTTCCGGGCGAGGGCATCCGGATATTCGGCGACGGCGTCCTGGTCGCCGGCGCAGCCACGCGCATCGCCGCCGCCTTCGCGGCCGATCCCGGGCTCCAGGCCGTCTACGGCGACGCACTGATCCAGGACCACCCGCGCGGTCCGGTCTGGCCCCTGCTGCCGCCGGCCTTCGATCCCGAGCTGCTGGCCGCCGTCGATTACCTCGCCCCCCTACTGGCCTGCCGGCCGGGGGCGCTCGCTCCGGAGATCCAGCCGAGCTGTCCCGCCGACGCCGCGTTCCAGATCGCCGAGCGTCACGGCGCCTCCGCGATCGGCCACTTGCCCGAGATCCTGACGATCCGGCGCGGCGACCCGGCCGATAGCGTCTCGCCGGCAGGGGAGGGGGGGCGCCACCGCCTTCGCGACGCCCTGCGCCGCCATCTTGACCGGACAGGCCGGAGGGGAAGCCGCATCGTGTCAGGCGAGGGCGGTCTGCTGCAGGTCGAGCACCCGCTGCCTGATCCGCTTCCGCTCGTGAGCGTGATTGTGCCGACCCGCGACCGCCTCGACCTGCTCCGCCCCTGTCTCGACAGCCTCGCCGCCTGCACCGACTGGCCGAATCTCGAGATCCTGGTCTGCGATAACGACAGCCGCGAGCCGGAGACGCTGGCCTTCCTCCAGGCGCTGGAGCGAGAGGGGAGGGGGCTCGTCGTGCCCTGTCCCGGGCCGTTCAACTTCGCCGCCATGAACAACGCCGCCGCCGCCCGCGCCCGCGGTGCGCTGCTGGTCTTCGTCAATAACGACGTCGAGGCGTTCCGGTCCGACTGGCTGGCCCGGATGGCCCGGGAGGCCCTGCGCCCGGAGATCGGCGCGGTCGGCGCAAAACTCCTCGACGGCGAGGGGCGGATCCAGCACGGGGGCATCGTGCTCGGCACCGGCGGCCTGGTCACCCACGCGCATCGCCACTTCCCGGGGGATGCGCCGGGCTACTTGGCGGGCCTGCGTGCCACCCATGCAGTCTCGGCGGTCACGGCCGCGTGCCTGATGGTCGAGACGGAAAAATTCTGGGCGGTCGGCGGCTTCGACGCGGCGGTCTTCGCGGTCGATTTCAACGATGTCGACCTGTGCCTGCGCCTGAACGCGGCCGGCCACCGCACCCTGCTGATGCCGGGGGCGGTGCTGCATCACCGCGAATCGGCGAGCCGACGCTGGACACTGGAGGCCCGCGCCCGCCACGAGCGCGAGATCGCGGCGCTCAAAAAGCGATGGGGGCCGCTGCTGGCGCAGGACCCCCATTATCACCCGGGTTTCGACCCGGACCTCTCGACCCACGCACGCCTGCGCGCGAGCTTTCCTGCAGCGAGACCGGTGATGGTGCGCCGGCCGCCCGCCTGAGCCGTCCTACTGGACCAGACGTGGGCCGCCGGTCTGAACCTTCTCGTTCTCCGACATGATCCCGAGCCGCTTGGCGACTTCGGTATAGGCCTCGATCAGGCCGCCGAGATCCTTGCGGAACCGGTCCTTGTCGAGCTTGTCCGATGACTTGATGTCCCACAGCCGGCAGGAATCCGGGGAGATCTCGTCGGCCACGACGATGCGCATCATGTCGCCTTCCCACAGGCGGCCGGTCTCGATCTTGAAGTCCACGAGCCGGATGCCGACCCCGAGGAAGAGACCCGACAGGAAGTCGTTGACGCGGATCGCCAGCGCCATGATGTCGTCGATCTCCTGGGGCGTCGCCCAGCCGAACGCGGTGATGTGCTCCTCCGACACCATCGGGTCATTGAGCGCATCGTTCTTGTAGTAGAACTCGATGATCGAGCGCGGCAGCTGGGTGCCTTCCTCCAGGCCCAGCCGGGTCGCCAGCGAGCCCGCCGCGACGTTGCGCACCACCACCTCGAGCGGGATGATCTCGACCTCCCGGATCAGCTGCTCGCGCATGTTCAGCCGGCGGATGAAGTGCGTCGGCACGCCGATGTCGTTGAGGTGCTGGAACACGAATTCCGAGATCCGGTTGTTCAGCACGCCCTTGCCGTCGATGATCTCGTGCTTCTTCGCGTTGAAGGCCGTTGCGTCATCCTTGAAGTGCTGGATGAGCGTCCCGGGCTCGGGCCCCTCGTAGAGGACCTTCGCCTTGCCCTCGTAGATGCGACGGCGGCGGTTCATAGGCGTGTACCGTGGTTTGAGGAAGTCCATGGGCCGAGGCTCCTGATGCGCGACGAGTGTGAGGAATCCGCGGCGCGGCGACCGGATACGAAGGTCGGGCAGCCGGACGGCCTCTGCCCGAGGGCCCGGCTACTGCCGTTGAAACTAGCCGAACCGGGCTTCCAGCACAACGCGTTAGCCCGCAGGGCGGGATTGCGGGCGCGGGTCCGGACGTGCCTCCGGGCCCGGCGCCTTATCCGTTCACGCGGCGGTCTTCGACGGGTATCGGCATAGATCCGCGATGAGGCAGCGCGGGCATTCGGGCCTGCGCGCCTTGCAGGTGTAGCGTCCGTGCAGGATCAGCCAGTGATGGGCGTGCAGCCGGTAGGGCTCCGGCACGATCGCCTCCAGCCCGGCCTGAACCTTGTCGGTGGTGCTGCCGACGAACAGCGGGATCCGATTCGAGACCCGGAAGATATGGGTGTCGACCGCGATCCGCGGCACCTGGAAGGCGATGTTCAGCACGACGCTGGCTGTCTTGGCGCCCACCCCGGGCAGCACCTGGAGCGCCTCCAGGCTCGCCGGCACTTCGCCGCCGTGCCGCTCGACCAGGATGCGCGAGAGCGTTACGACGTTCTTGGCCTTGGTGTTGAACAGCCCGATCGTCCGGATGTAGCCGCGGACCGTCTCCTCGCCGAGCGCCAGCATCTTCTCGGGCGTGTCGGCCACCGCGAAGAGCGGGCCGGTGGCGAGGTTGACGCCGCGGTCGGTCGCCTGAGCCGACAGGACCACGGCGACCAGCAGCGTGAACGGGTTGACGTAGTGCAGCTCGCCCTTCGGCTCCGGCTCGGCCGCGTGGAAGCGGCGGAAGATCTCGGTGAGCGTCGCCGCGTTCACGGCATCCGGCGCGGCCTCGATAGGGACGGTCGCAGCCGGGGCGATCCTGCCGCCGAGCCGGCTGGAGGCCGCGCCTGTCGCGGAGCCGGCGGCTCCGCCTGCGGCACGCCGTCGAGGCGCGCTCTTTACCGAAGGCGGAGTCTTTCTGGCGGGCATCGGCGCGTTATATGGATCGGATGGCGAGCGGCAATCCTTCCGTCCATCCCTATGGGCTCGATCCGGACACGATCGGTCGGCCGGTCTTCTC
>NZ_JAKSYL010000145.1 GCF_022829515.1 Methylobacterium sp. J-048 | reverse complement strand
CACCGCGACAACCGCACCTGACAGATAGAGAGACACACTTGCCCTGCCCGACGCTCGTCCGATCTATCGCTAGCAGGCGGTAGTCGCCTTCGATCCGACCGGCACGATCCTTGAGGCCAACCCGAATTTTCTCGATACCGTCGGGTACCGTCCCGATGAGATCGTGGGTCGCCACCACAGCATGTTTGTTGATGCCGCCGTGCAGACCTGCGTGGCCTATCGTGGGTTCTGGGATCGTCTGGGACTGGGAGAGTTCGCTGCCGGTGAATTCAAGCGGGTGGCCAAAGGCGGGCGGGAGGTCTGGATTCAGGGGACCTACAATCCGATCACAGGGACGGACGGGCGCGTGACCAAGGTTGTGAAGTTCGCCACCGATGTGACTGCGCAGGTTCTGGAGCGGCAGCGCCGGACGGACGCGCAACAGGCGATCGGTGCGGACCTCGACGCGATCGGCTCTGGAGTTGAGGACGTCACCCGACAGACGGCGGAGGCAGCCGGCACGGTGGGACAAGTTTCGAACGACATCCAGTGTGTGGCCTCGGGGGCGGAGGAACTCTCAGCCTCGGTCGGCGAGATCAGCCAACAGGTCAGCCACGCCGCGCGTATGGCCGGCGAGGCGGTCGAGCAGGCCCGGCACACGGGAAGCATCGTGGCGGGACTGAGCGGGCAAGCGGCACAGATCGGCGACGTCGTGACCATGATCCAGGGCATCGCCTCGCAGACCAACCTACTGGCTCTGAACGCCACGATCGAGGCTGCGCGCGCCGGGGCAGCGGGCAAGGGCTTCGCGGTGGTAGCCACCGAAGTGAAGGCACTGGCCGAGCAGACCGCCAAAGCGACCGATCAGATCCGCGGGCAGATCGCGGCGACGCAGGCGGCGACCCGGGAGGCGGTCGATGCCATCGGTTCGATCCAGGGCACGATCCGGGGTCTGGACGAGGTCTCGGCCGCAATCGCGGCGGCCGTTGAAGAGCAGTCTGCCGTGACACGAGAGATGTCGGGCAGCATGCACACAGCCGCACATGGGGTGGCGACGATCGCCGGTGGCATGGAGGCGGTCGCCCGGGCGAGCGAGCAGGTCGATGTGGCGACGCGCCAGGTGCGTGAGGCGGCGCGCGCAGTCGCATGATCCAATCGATTTGGATGAGGTTGGGGAGTGAACAAGCGCCGGGGGAGCAGCGCGGTAGCCCCTGCCCGCGCTTATCTGGATCTGAAGATTAGTGAAGCGCTCGGCCCTGACGCCGACCTCCTCCACCAAAATCGCTGTACCCCGCCCATTCGATCTGGAGCACTTTTGTGTCGTCTTCACCCGTGCAGACTGATGAGGAAGCTCGGCTGCGGGTGCTGCTCGAGCACGACATTCTCGATGCAGAGCCAGACCCTTCGATCGCCCACATCGTCGAACTCGCTACGCATCTGCTCGGCGCACCGGCTGCCTTCGTTTCCTTCGTTGATCGTGATCGGCAGGTCTTACATGCCAAGACCGGCCTGACTCTGTGCGAGACTAATCGCGAGATCGCCTTCTGCGCCAGGACCATCGCTCAAGATGACGTCCTCGTCGTGCTCGACGCCTCCAAGGACTCTAGGTTCCGCGAAAACCCCTTGGTCACCGGCGCTCCATTCATCCGTTTCTACGCAGGCGTGCCGCTACGCACTGGAGACGGTTACGCCATCGGTACACTCTGTCTCGCCGGTCCCAAGCCGCGCCGCGCTTTTACACGCAGAGATAGGGGGATCTTGACCGGCCTTGCCCGCCTTGTGCTCGATCGGCTGGAGCTGCGCCGCGTCGAGGCGGCCCGGCGTGCGACGCAGTCGCGCTTTGAGCACATCGCCGAAACCTCGTCCGACGCCATCATCTGCGCGGACGCGCTAGGGCGGGTGAGCTTCTGGAGCGCAGCTGCCGAGCGCTTGTTCGGGCATACGGCCGCTGAGGCTCTGGGGCAGCCTATCGCCATCTTGGTGCCCGATCGAATGCATGGCGGCCACGAGGGTGACTTACGCAGTATCGCGCGTCGGTCGGCGACCAGACTGATCGGCTGTACAGTTGAACTCATTGGCCAGCACAAGGATGGTCACGAGTTCTCCGTCGAACTGTCCATGTCCACTTGGATCGAGAATGGTCACACAGCCTTCGGGGCGATCGTGCGTGACGTTAGTCAACGGCATATGTTCGAAGAACGCTTGTTCCGACTCGCTCATCTCGACCCCCTGACGGAGCTGCCAAACCGCGCCGTGCTGCGCGACCGGATCGCGGCTGCGGTCCGGGAGGAGTGCCCCACGGTGGTGCTGATGCTCGACCTCGATGGCTTCAAGGAAGTCAATGATGCGCACGGGCATGCCGTGGGCGATGCCGTGCTCCGACTAGCGGCCGAGCGCCTGCGCATCTGCGTCGGTACCACGGGTGTGGCTGCACGATATGGCGGAGATGAATTCGCGGTCGTGCTACCAGACGTCGGGGACCCCTTGGTAGCGAATGCCATGGCGGCGGCGGCGATCGATGCCCTCTCCGAACCATACCGGATCGAGGAAATCGTAGTCCGTCTCGGGGCCAGCGTTGGTGTCGCGCTGAGCCCCTCCCATGGAGTGCGAGAAGACGAACTACTGGCCTGCGCCGATGCAGCTCTCTACCGCGCAAAGATAGAAGGCCGCGGGCGTGCCTATCTGTTCACGCCGGATCTGCGCGAGGTCGCACAGCGCGAGCGAGCCTGCCGTGAGGGGCTGCGTCACGCCATCGAACGCGGTGAGTTCGTTCTGCATTACCAACCCCAAGTAGACCTATCCAGCGGCGCGCTCGTCGGTGCTGAGGCTCTGATCCGATGGCAACATCCCGAGCTCGGCCTGCTCATGCCGGGCGCTTTCCTTGAGGTGCTCGACAACGGTCCTGATGCCGCTCGGGTAGGTAACTGGGTGCTGCACACCGCCTGCGCCCAAGCACAGGCTTGGCGGCGAAAGGGCCTGCATCCGTTTCGGATTGGGGTTAACCTCTGCGCGGCCCAATTTCGAGAGGGCGGTTTAGTTGAGCGGGTCGAAGCCGTGCTCGCCGAGACTGAACTGCCAGCCCATGCGCTGGAGCTGGAGATCACCGAAACCATTATCCTGCGTCACGATCCAGGAGTGGTCGTTGCGCTGCAGGCACTACGCGCGATGGGCGTTGGCATTGCGTTTGACGACTACGGCACAGGCTACGCCTCGCTTAGCCTGCTCAAGCGATTCCCACTGACGCGGCTGAAGATCGACCGTAGCTTCGTGAACGGTCTATGCACCGATCGGCAGGATGCTGCGGTTGTACGGGCGGTGATCAATCTCAGCCGCAGCTTCGGTCTTGATGTCATCGCAGAGGGCGTCGAGACAGAGGAGCAGCGCCGGCGCCTAATCTCGAAGGGCTGCCAGGAGGCGCAGGGCTATCTCTTTGGTCGCCCGATGCCAGCAGTAGAGTTCGCTGCACCTTTCCAGAGGCGTCAACAACATACGCGCCAACCATCGACAGCAGCGTAGCAAAGTAGGCAGAACACGGAGTTGCGCCAGCATTTGTCCGAGATTCGGGACATGTCGACGGAAACCGCGATCAATCCCAGGAACCTACATAGGTCGATCGACGCAGTTCAGGCCAAGCGCGATGCCTGGAAAACTGAAGCCCTCAATGTCCGTTGTCGGCCCAGAGACATGCCTCAGTCCGAATTAGGCAGAATGGGACCGGTCAACCTCGCAGGATGCCGATGACCGTCTGGGTGCGGACCAAGCACATCCATGACACGGTCCCGGGCCCTGCGTCCACGGATCCTGGGGTATCTCAGAAAAGTTGTCCATCGGCATGCCTGACTTGGTAGTAAGCAGGTGGTCTGAAGCGGTTCGCACACGTGAGCGCCCAGTCGCCGTGGCCTCGCAATGGGATTGAAGCCTCACACCTGTAGCGGTTCCCCTGGCTAGAGCCGCAGCCGCTCGGCCAGGGCCGGGGACAGGCCGCCCACAATCTCCAGATTCGCATTAGGTGGGACGTTCCGCGCCATGGCCCCCAGCGCCTCATCCCGTGTGGTTGTCAGCACCGCATAGACCCGCACCGTGAGGCGCTTCTGCGGCACGGCCACGAGGTAGGCATTGCGCTTCGGCGAGGACGGCACAGCGTTGGATTACGAGTGGAGTACCACCACGTCATTGAAGAACAAGGCTGCATCACAGGTTTTCGCATCACGGTACCGCCGTGATCAGCGCGCCTCCTGAAAGCAATGGCGGAGGCGGGACGCCGAGTATCGAGCCGTCTGGAGTACGTCGCGTGCTGAACACCCTGCTGGCCTTACTGGCCGTCGTTATCGTTATGGCCGCTCACGTCGTCGCCACGCTGGTGCTACTACCCTTTCGGGCGCTGCGCGGCCTGTTTCGGCACAGTTCAAAGCGCGCTAGGGTGACGACCGCCTAACCCAACTGCGGCATGATGCTGATGGGCCGGGTAGAGTATCGGCTCGACCGCTGGTGAGATCGGACGCTTGACCGCCCTGTGAGCCGATCGGGGCGGGGCCGTGCAGCCGATGCTTTAGGGGGTATGCCCATGCCGGTTGAGCAGGAGAGGAAGCTCTCGGATGAGGAGCTCGACCAGCTGGCGCGCGAGCCGTTCGCCGAGGTTCAGGGTGAGACGTCTGAGGCGCAGGCGGAAAGAGCGCTACAGAGCGCCGGCGAGGTAGCTGGAGAGATCGTTCCCATCCTCCCTGACTGGCTCCTCAGCGCCGGCGACGAAGATGCCGGGGGTGACAGCGAAGGCTAAGCCGGCTGATGCTCAGCAATCGGCTGAGCGCAACCGAGCGTGGCCATATGCGTTCATGAGAAAGCTGCGACGTTTGGTATCTGAGGCTTCCGTCATGCTCCTGATCACATTGCTTATCGCTAGCACGGTCATGCTCGCCGGCTCACTCTCGATCATCGCCGCTTTGGCAGACTAAAAGCGCCTGCTTTCCACCTCAGTTCTTGAAGATCCGGGGCTCGTCCTCCGCGGACGCTGCACGCTGCTCAGTGCACCACTTCTACTCGCCGACCTCTTTCACCTCGGCGTAGCGCCGCGCTAGCTCGTCCTTGAAGGCAGCATTTGCCTGTTCCTTACCGAGTACCTTAGTGGCCACGTCAAGTGCGGTCTAAGAGAGGCGTAGCGCGGTTGTTCCATCGACCGCGTAGTTTTGCCGCAAAAGTGATGATCACGGACCGCGCGTTGGCAACTCGAAGTAGAGCCAAGGCTTCCTCATCCTGGCTTTGCGCGTGGACAGGCGCGACGCACACGCCGGCGGCAAGGGCTAGAGTTATAAGGGCTTGGCTGCGCACGACCGTCTCGGCTGCGCACGACCGTCTCGCCGGCGATCGCCAGCACATCGCGGTGTTCGCGGCGGCAAGCTCCAACGTAGACGATCTGTTCTGAGCTACGCCAGATTCCCGGAGCCAGCCCGGTGCTACTCCATCGCCTGTGGGTGCCTCGATGGCGTGCCGAAGTACGCCGCTGGCGTCAGCGGGCAACCGGGATGCTTGGAATATCGTTCCGACGAGTGAGCCAGGGTCTATGCGCTTGCCCAAGCCTTCCTGGACACCTTCGGCGAGCGGGCCGAGGCGCTGGGCTGGACGGCTGTCCGGTTCTTCGGCGTCCATCCCGAGGCCGGCATCGTCCGGGTCGACGCTTTCGGCGGTCAGGTCTTGGGAGTTGGCGGGGCCGTCCGCGCCATCACCGCTACCGAAATCAGGTTCGGGCATCCGACGCACCGTAGGTTGCCCGGTCAGCCGACTGGCGTGCCGATCTGGGAGTTCGGCCGGTGATCCCCACTCGCGACGCTTGGGGTCCTTTCAGGCCTGACCTAGATGAGGCCGAACGGCGTGCCCGCCTTCGCTGCCTACGCGCCGTCGTCCACCTCTCAGCCGGCCCTCGGGGTACAGATCTCGCTGAAGTTCTGCGTCAGGCCGAGAGCGATCCGGTTGCCATCCCGGCCGCTCTTCACGCCCTCGATTGCCTCGCCGGTCTCGATCGTCGCCATGTGCTGGCGAGTTACGCCGCCCTGAACCGCCCCGCCGCCTGAGGAGGCACCATGCCCGACGTCGTCACCTTCCCTGAGCAAGCCCAAACGCTCACGCCTGAGGCCCGGTATGCGGAGATTGCCGTTTACGGCACGGTCGGCCCTCTCACGGTCGCTCTCGCTCGCCGCACCGAAACGTCGGAGGGTCTGATCCATATCGTCGTGATGGGATCGGCCATCGGCCTGGAGATGGTCGCCACCCTGCCGGACGACGACAAGGGCCGGCGCCGTCGCGGACTTTACCGGCCCCGCGGTCCTGCGTGCCGCTGAACTAGCTGAGACCGAATTCGCCGCCCGCCTGGAGGTGTGCTGATGTCAGCGTCCGCCCGCCTTGAGGCCACCCACGCCTCGCCGGTCGTACTGGACACGTCTTTGACCCCGGCGTTGCGGCTGCTGCTCGCCATCTACCTCAATGACCTTCGACCTGGTGAGGATGTCGTCGTAGGCGAAGCCCGAGCCTTGAGCTACGGGAGTGCTGCCGAGATGCACCCCGCTATGACAGCGAACCGGACCAGCATCATCGGCTGGGGGAGCGGCCACAACGAACGTGAGCAATGTCCTGCTCTGCGTTACCGGCCCGGAGCTCACCGCCGACGAATGGCAAGCCCGATTCATCACCGAGCATTGAGGTTTGCGCCAGCGGTAGCCGCGCTACCACTGGCCTACGGCCCAAGGCGCCCCGCAGCAACGGTGCCAAGGCCGCGTGGCAGAGCCCAAAACGCCTCAGAGCGACCTCGTTCAGCCAGCCCTACGCCGCCCCTTCGGCTGGCGCTCGGCCATAGCGCCCGGCTGTCCGAGGCCGATGGCCTTGGCCAGCGCGGAACGGCGCTCGGCATAACTCGGGGCAACCATCAGATAGTCGTTCGGCAGTCTGTAGCGTTCGCAATAGCTTCGCGGGCTGAGACCGTGGGCGGTCAGGTGGCGCTTCAGCGTCTTGTAGGTCTTGCCATCGATGAAGCTGACGATGCCATCCTGCTGGACCGACTTACGGATCTGCGCTGGAGTCGGCTTATCAACGTCAGAGGCTGCAATGGACGCATTCGGCGTACTACCAGAAGTAATCATACGAATTGTATCGTGCACGCTTCGGATGAGATTCGGAAGCTCAGAAACGGGCACCGAGTTATTGGAAACGTAGGCGGCAACGATATCCCCAGCCAGCGCTGTCAAATCGGTAGCAGACGCTGAAATATCTTTTCGCACTTTATCTCTACCAGCTCTGAAACAGCCCACATGGGCGACTCAAGTTCTAATCTGAGTTATGAATTTTGTTGGTTGGTCAAGCCCATTCCAGCCGGTATTTCGCTGATGCTTCCGTTTTCTAATCAGAAGCTTAGGATTGAACCCAAAACCGCGACTACCCCCACCGCGTGCTCCAGGGGCTGGGTCGCACTCGCGCGCAAGGCCGGCTTAGCCAGCGGTCGATCGCCTCACCGCAATACTCATGCCGGTTAGACGGAAATTTCTGGTGGCTTGCCAAAAATGCCGGCAAAGTATGATTGTTAGACTATCCTCATTTTTATCGACCGAACGCGGCTATCTGCCTTTCACGACAGGCATCCATCTACTAAAGGATCGCGGGGCATTTATGCAGCTTTCCCTAATATAGGAGCTTGAGAGTGGAAGAAGATAGCGATTTTTTGGATGAGGGCCAGGGACAGAAAGAAAGCCGGTTGGATCTGGTTGGGTTAACGGCAGACATTGTGTCGGCCTATGTCTCGAACAATCGCGTGTCACCGGCTGAGATGCCGGCGCTGCTGTCGAGCGTGCATGCTGCGGTAACTGGGTTGGGCAGTGCACCTGCTTCTGATGAACCCAGCTCCGAGAAGGCGACACCGGCTCAGATCCG
This sequence comes from Methylobacterium sp. J-048, assembly GCF_022829515.1. Lineage (GTDB taxonomy): Bacteria > Pseudomonadota > Alphaproteobacteria > Rhizobiales > Beijerinckiaceae > Methylobacterium. The sequence continues at coordinate 982 of NZ_JAKSYL010000145.1, read as the reverse complement.
CAAATCGATCAAGCCCGACGCTCTGATCTCCTTCATTGACGGCAAGCCGTACAAGACGCTGAAACGGCATCTCACGGGCAACGGCCTGACCATAGAGACATACCGGGAGCGCTTCGGCCTGCCACGGGACTACCCCTCCACGGCTGCCAGCTACTCAGAGCAGCGTTCGGCTCTCGCCAAGAGCCTCGGGCTCGGTCAGCAGCACAAGAAGGCGGCTCCGAAGGCTGCCGAGCCCGCTGAGACTATCTCCGAGAAGCCGAAGCGTGCTGGTCGACCGCGGAAGGCCAAGGAAGCTGCGGACGCCTAAGGAGGGGTCGCAGTCCGGCTCCTACTTCGGTCTTTGAACAGCGCAGGTGCAGGGGGACCGACCGGCGGCGATAAGCATGGCCGCCGGCCGCTCACTGGGTGCATCCCACGTTGTGAGCGTCGGCACAGCTTCCGATTGCCGCAAACAGCGCAACATTATTTTGCTGCGCCCATCACCGCATCGAGCCAATTAATAACACAAGTAAGGTAATTTCCGGACGGTTCATTGAAGGCAACGTAATTAGTTTCTTCTCGTCTGAGAGCTATGCAAACTTGACGTGTCATCGTCGAAGGCCATCGGCGTTGGCGTCGCCTGCGCCGACCTTACGTTCCTCCTATCCGAGGGGCAGGCGCCGGCGTTCAATCTGGAGCGCCGGGCATGACATACCGTGATCGGCCCCCACAGGGTGGTCCAAGGTTAAAGTTAGTGCGCGGTAGGCCGCTCCACTACGGTTAGCTTGGCCGGCGGAGCTGGTCGGGCGATCGCGGCCGGCCAAGCGGTGAAGGCTGGCATGAACACTTCTGGTGCCGGCGGCCGGTATCCTAGTGAGGCGTGCGGGCGTACGGTGGTGTAGGTACGTCTCCATCTTTCGATCACGAGCTGCGCCTCCTTGAGTTGGTAGAAGAGCTCATCGTTGACCAGTTCTTCGCGTAGGAGGCGTGTGGCGCTTTCTGT
>NZ_JAKSYL010000126.1 GCF_022829515.1 Methylobacterium sp. J-048 | reverse complement strand
TGTCCGGGGTCGTGGAAGGAACGGGCAGGCTCCCAAGCTGAGGTGCGGGCTTCAGTGCCCCAGGATGAGCCGGGGTCCTGCCCGTCGCCGCGGATCCGACCTTACCAGATCGGACGCCGACTGACTTACAAGGATGAGGGGCAGAGCATCAGCCCCAGTCCTGCCGGGGCGTGCCGTTCAGGACCTGGGGCGCCAAGCTCGGGCGATCCCGAAACCGCGGCTCCTCCATCTCCAACCCGACGGCCTCCGCCATCGAGATCGCCCGGCGCAGCGAGATGTTGAGATCCTCGCGCCCCTGCATGAAGCGCCGCATGAACTCGCTGCGGGTGCTGGGTAGCCTCTTGGCAACCTCGCAGGGGCGGTAGCCCTTGCTCCGGATCTTGGCCCTCACACGATCGAGGACCGCTGCCTTCGTCCGCATGTAGCTGTCAGCCGCGCACGGCCGAACCTGTGCCTGCCCACTCAACGCCTGTCGCCGCAAGAAATCGAATCGACCGCCCAGGTCTCTGCCCGGGGAAGATCCGGGTTTTCAGGTTTTCCTCAAGTGATTTCGCACGCCCATTGACGTGACGAATCAGGGCGTTGGCTACGCTAGCATGCGCCGCTTGGGCTGGTACCCGTTGATGTAGCGCTCGGGCTCGCTCATGGGCAGCGTGCCCTTTAGCCTCGCCTTCGCAGCGATCCTCGCCGCCTTCTCGGCCTCGATCTTACGAGCCCGGTCGCGCAGGTATGTTTCCCTGTCGTTGAGGATCTCGGCGACAGGATCCTTGGACCTCCCGTTGCTCACGCGCGATGGCCACCACTTGCCGAGCAGCGAGACATAGTGGCTGGCTTCCTCGTCCTGTTCGGCCTTAGTCAGTCCGGGAACGTAGTCGTAGCTGATCTTCGTGAGGCGCTTCACGGACCTCAGGTAATAGTTTTCCATCGCCGCATCGACGGCTGCGAGGATGGGGAATTCGCCACGCTCGAACGACAGCCTGATCCGCTCAGCAGCCTTGGGCGCATGCGTGAATGGGAAGTCGAAAGCTATCTCCCATTCGCGCAATAGCCTCAGACCTTCCGCCTTGCCCTCGGGCGTAGCCAGCGTCGCGATGAGCTCAGCGGACAGCACGGGATGCACGACCTCGGGGGTGGTTTGGACAAGCGCGGCGGTCGGCATCGACTCCTCACGATTCGGGCCGCGCTTCTGCGGCGGGGCCATCATGCCGTCCGCCCGCGCATTTCGCACGGCCACCCGGCGATCCCGTGCCGCGGCTACCCGGGCTGCCTTCGCCCGCGCCTTCCGTGCAGCCTCGGCTTCCCACCGCAGGAGATGCTGCTCGGCAATGACGGGACCTAGATCCGGGTCGGCGACCTCGGCATGGGAGAACGCGAAGAACGTCGCGTCAGACCCATCGCGCTCGATGGCGTCGAGCAGCCGCTGCCCACGATAGGCGCCGGTCTCGTATCCCGGCGTGAGCGCCTTGCCGGTCAGGGACTCATGCAGCGCGATGAGCCACGCGTCGTAACGCTGGAGCATTTCCGACCCTAGGAGCGGGTGCGCGCCGCCTCGTTTTTTCCTCCGCATCACCTTGCTGGGCAGGCTGGACCCGAGCCTCACCATAGTCGCCGGCTTGACCCGATAAGCCGGGGCGTCCCCGCGCAGGGACATGGACTCGAAGTCGAACTCGCTGATCAGGCGCGTCGGGACCGTGTCCAGCCTCTCAGGCGGACGCAGCCGGATCGTCAGAACGATCTCCGTCACGGCACGGCCCTGGTTAACGTCAGCGACCGAGACGATCTCGAACGAGCGGACGTGCTCCCGGATCTCGCCCACGGCCGGATCCAGATACCTGAGGCGCAGCTGCCCCACGTGCACCGGCGCCGGCATGCCAAGGATGTCCCCCAAAAGGGGCGGAGGCATCCGCATCTCGAACGGCGGCGCGCCCGGCTCGTACCTGATCCGCTCGGCGGCGATGTGGGCGAGGATCTCGCGATAGAGGAGCGGGCTGGACCGGCGACGGAATCGCGCCAGCACAGCAAGATCGACGTGGGCGTATCGCGTCCCGGGCTGCTGCACCGGCACCGCCCACGCCGGCAGATGGAAGGCGAACGAGCAACCGAGCTTCAGCGGCTCTGGCTTGCGGTCGAACAGGCGCTCCAGGGCGGAGACGAGCTCACGCGGCTGCGCGGCGTGACCACCTGCCGAGAGCACCGTCAGGGCCTTCCTGACTGAGCACATCCGTGCGGCGCGGATCGTATCCTCCGTCTCCACCCCCACGACGCTCATCGCCACCAGGGTCTCGAACAGGGCGATGTCGCGGACCGTGAGCCGGGGGGCGTGTGCCAGCGTCCGATCCCGTAGCCAAGCCACGGAGCGCGGCACAGACGGCGCGACGTCAAGGAACGCCTCGGTGCTCTCCAGCGCCGCCGTCAGGTCCCCACGGACCTGCGGAATGAAGGCGGCGCGACGGGGCGGCGTGCGGCGAAGGCTGGAGGCGGTGCTCATGTCGGCCCGTTCTGCAAATCTGCAACAAGACGATACGCCGAATTTGGCCTTCTACAAGAACGCGGAGCGGGGAATAGCGGACTGAGGTCCGAGGCGTAATACTAATAGAATAGGCGCAGACGCCGTTGGCACGGCTGGGACGGGCCTGATCGGCCCGGAAGGAAGGGGAAGTCGGTCGGTCCCTATTAGTATTACGAACCGTCTCCGCCCATTCTCCCTCGTAAACCGCCCCCTTTTCGGTTTCAGATTTGCAACTTTTCGGTTGCACGGATGCATGGTCCCGCCGACCGAACCTGTTGCGGTTCCGCAACCCAAGCCGCCAGCCCCGGCGTGGTGACTTTCGTGCCGGGGATTGATGATGCGGAACCTCGCACCCGGACCCGCCGCCATGTTCCCGTCCATGCCGACCGCCACTTCCAACGACCTCGTCTTCGATGACGACGTGACCTACGCCCCGGCCGACCAGCATCCCGTGGCCAAGGCCGCAGCCGACGCCCGCGGGGCCGCGGCTCGCAACCGCGAGTACCGTGCCAGGGAGAAGGACAGGGCCACGTTGGACCTGGTCCTCGTCGATGCGATGGTCTCGACCCAGATGCACGCCCGCGACTACGCCCGGATCAAGCTGGGTGACGACAGCACCCCGCCACCCCTCCTGTTCGCGGAGGTCCTGCGCTACGCCTACCGCGAGCTGCGCGAGAGGGGCTGGGAGAAGGTGAAGGCACACGACGCGCTCGTCGCCAGACTCGCCCCCAAGCGCCCCTACCTGCCCCCGCTGTAGGCCGCACCGGGGGTGTCCGTTGCAGGGGCGGAGAGCCCTATGACCGGGAGGGTTGTGCAACCCCCCACCTCGGGACGGGTCGGCTAGCGCCAGCCCGTCCCGCTTCATGTCAGGACCCCATGCGCCTCGCCCTCGCCAGCCTCGACGCCGTGCCGGCCGCGATCGAGACCTGGCATCCGACGGCCATCGTCTCGGTCTACAGCCCGTCCTCGCCTGAGCCCCTGCCGGCATGGGACGGCCACGACCTGCACCTGGCATTCTCCGACATCGAGGCCGTTCGCCCGTTCCGGCCGTCCCGCCGGGCGTAAGAGAGCCGCCGCAGCTGCAACCATAAAGCGGTGAGGAAAGCGATCGCGTCCGGCCGCATCGCGGTGGCAGTGCGGCCCTACGAGACGATCGACGCAAAGGTTGCGGACCGGCTCTCGGAACAGAACACGGACCCGAGCCAACGCCGGGGAGAGGAATCGGCGCGGGCTGAAGCCTCGATGGCGGAGCTCGCTGCGCGGCAGGCTACGGCGGTCGAGGAGATCCCGCCGGCGGTGTGCCAGCGGCAGGCCCCGTCCCGCGTGGAGGACATCGCGTCCCCCGTGGAGGAGGTGGAGCGCGATGCGGATCCCGTGCCGCGCTCAGTCCCGCCGATCCCCGCTGACTTCGAGGAGGATCCGGTGCAACGACCCCGTTGAGATCCTCGATGGGTACTAGCGCATCGGTCATTTCAACCGTGTTACCCACGAGTTCACGACCCCCGAGCTGCTCAGCGTCGGCGCGCCCGTGAAGGACCTGCGCAAGCGGGCCCTGGCGCACTTGAGCGCCGGTTGCGGGGTGCGCGTGCGACGGACTGAGATCCCTCTCGCCGGCGTCCCGAGCTACGTCCAATTTATTGTACCATAGGCAAAGCGACTGAATTAAGGGATATTCGACTCGATTTTAATTGCTGAGGGTTCTGCAACTAACGAAGCGGGGCGTGCGGCATTCTTCATATACTTCATGGGGATATTTCTACCCGGCGGCGAACCCTGCATGCAAGATCACCAACATGCTCGACCTGCTGCTCCTGGCAGTCCTAGCCCCGACACTTTGATAGCCGACCCAAAGATCCACTTTAAGCCCCCAAAGTTCCGCATCAAATCAACCTAGAGTAAATCGAGGCGGCCCTTTACCAGGGTCGCCTCGTTCGTTCTACGTTCAACATTTCTTCTGTTGTGACAGTGCCTTAGCGGCAGTTTGCGCAGATGTGCAGACCTCACACCCTGCCAATGGATGGCGTCACCGAAGCCCGAACCGCCACAAATCCTGCTGACCGGACCTACAGCCCCGGGCCTGCTTCATGCCGCATCTATTTCAACCACGTCCCCCAGGGCTCAACGGCGTGGCGGAACCGCTAGGGGCCGACAGGCCGCGCAGGATGAGGTCCGCAACGGCTCAAAGATCGAAGTCGCCCGCACGAAGCCTATCGTTCCGCTCGGCGAACTCGGCCTCTTGGCCTGCTTCCTCAAGGGTAGGCAGCTTGCTCGACAGCGCCCGCGGTAGACGACGGGCGGTCGAGGTGGCGCCTGACTTCCTCGACTGCCTGTTTCGACCATGCCCAGGCGTCTTCGGGCTCGATGTGGAGGTAGCTTTCGACGGCCGCCGCGGGGCTTGACCGCGAGCTGCCTTCGACCGCGCGCAAGCTCCTGAACTCGATGATGACATCCTGCCGCCGCGCCGAGGACCGCTGCTCCTCGAACCCGGAAAGCCGGTACTCGGTCGGGTCTTCCCAAAGCACGTTACGCCACCACCCCTCCGGCATGGATATGTAAGCGGCGAGGTGGTCGGCACCCGATGCTCCGTGGCGACCTTTCCACCAAGTGAGCAGTCGGTCGACGGCACCGGCCGGGTCGTCGCCGACCCGGGACAAGGCATCGGTAAATACATCCTTAGGAAGCAATCTCATCGTCGCCCGTCCCCGCCGATACCGCTCGATTCTCCCCGAACGCGCCGATTCGCGCCAATGGCCCAGGTGGCGGCCCGGGGCGGGGAAAAGGTTCTGCGCTCGCTCCGGCCGCCGTCTCCCGGCGCCAGCGTGACCGGACGGCATGCGCCATGACGATGCGCGTATTCCGACCCTTCAGCCCCTCGATGGCGGGCGACGCCTGAATGCCACGGCCTCCGGGAGACGACAGGAAGGGCATCGGAAACGTGGAGGCAGTCCCTCGCCCGCTACGCGGCGCCGACGCGACCGCCGTGCTTCGCCGTGCTGCCGAACGGCCAGTGCGGCATGATCCAGGCTAGCGATTGAGTCTATCGGGTCGAATTGTTCGAGGCGCGTCGTCACCCGTCTCCGGGTCGCAGGCGTCGCTCAGCCTTCCGGGTCGGTCGCGTAGGTTTCGCAGGCCGATCCGTGACGGTGGCCGACGAGGAGGCTCTCCATGGAATGCGAGAAGCACCGGAGCACGAACCTTATGGCCGCCCCCTCGTAATCGACGATCCGTTGGTCACCCGCACTTGGTTGCGCCTTCAGGTAGGCTGCGAGTTCTCGTGCGAGCTGGCCCACGGCTGCTTGCAGGAAGGTCTCCCCGAGCCTGGGCCAGCGGCATCGTCAGCGGCGCCATGGGTACCGCCTCCTCGGCCATCGGCGGGGTCGGCAACGCGATGGGCGGCTCCGTCTCGACCCTGGCGCAGGCCGCCGCCCCGTCGCTGACCAAGGTCACCGACCCGTTCTCGAACATCGAGTCCAATGTCCGCAACGGCACCGGATCCGATCCGGCCGCCCTGAAGGATACCGCGGTGACCGCCATGCGTGCCGCCGTCTCGGGCGACGGCGCCCAGCAGGCCGCCGCCCAGGAGAAGGCCGCCGTGGCCCTTTCCAAGGCGCAGAACATCCCGGTCGAGCAGGCCCGGACCCAGGTCGCGCAGTACACCCAGCAGTTCAAGGAGACCGTCGCCTCGGCCAAGGAGCAGTCCAAGCAGATCGCCGACGCCACCGCGCGCCGCGTGTCCCAGGGCGCGCTGTTCGGGGCCCTCGCGCTGATCTTTGGGGCGCTCGCTTCCTTCTTCGCCGGCCGCGGTTCGGCCGTCGATCCGACCGTCACCCGCACCGCCCCGAACACCCTGACCCCGCGCCGGGCATGAGCGTCGGCGATCCCGCCGCGACCGAGCCCCATGGGCCCGGGACGCCCTCAGGCACCGCGGCGGAGGTCGCCGTCGGCGAGGAGGCGGTCCTTCCGCTGATCGAGGAGACCGCGCGCATCGAGAAGCGTGCGGTCGAGACCGGACGGGTCCGTGTCAGCACGCGAACCGACACCCTCGACCAGGTCCTGCGCGAGACCCTGCGCAGCGACATGGTCGGGGTGACCCGGGTGCCCGTCAACCGGACCCTCGCCGAGGGCGAGGCACCCCCGGTGGTCAGGACGGAGGCCGGGGTGACCATCATCCCGGTGCTGGAAGAGATCTTCGTCGTCGAGAAGCGCCTCGTCCTGAAGGAGGAGGTGCACAGCCGCCGGACTACGGCGGGCGAGGACGTCGAGAGGCCGGTGACGCTGGGCAGGAACCGACTCGTGATCGTACGCGTGGCAAGAGAGGGGGACAGCACGGAGCATGAAGCGTAGCGCCTCGCACCGGCGCCGCCAATCAGTACACATCCAGCTCGACCAGGTAGAGCTCGTCTGCACTGTCGGCTCCCGCTGCGTAC
>NZ_JAKSYL010000125.1 GCF_022829515.1 Methylobacterium sp. J-048 | reverse complement strand
ACTTCGTCGGCTGGATCGATAAACGGCTCGCCGAGGCCGATCCCGGCTCTGGGGCACCCGAGCGTGGTCCGCGCATGCGGGAGGCCGTTCTCAGTCCCCTCTGCGAAATCTACGGCATCGGACCGAAGCTCTGGGCGATGCTGCTGGCTGACCTTCTGCTCGGCGCCGACCCGAACCGGGAACGCTGGGTCACAGCTGGATCGTGGATGATCGCCGTCGACTCCCTCGTCCATAATTTCCTGCGTCGGACCGGCACCTTGACGCGCTTCGACGCCGAACACGCCTTCGGGGCGGCCTGTACGGCGCCTGGCGGCTGCGCGAAGATCATTGAGGGCTTGGCCTGCCGAATCGATGCCCGGGCCTACAACCCAGAGTTCCCAGCGACCTTCCCGCGTTTTGTTCAAGCGGCGCTGTGGGGCTTTTGCGCGGAGGCTGGCTGGGACATCTGCAACGGCAATCGCATCGACGATCGGCTCGGCTGTCATCAGCGCGGGTGCCCAGCTTTCGAGGTCTG
>NZ_JAKSYL010000121.1 GCF_022829515.1 Methylobacterium sp. J-048 | reverse complement strand
CCGGATCGCCGCCGCCAACGTCTATGCCGGCACCATCGCCCTCGAAGTCACGAGCCAGATCTTCGAGGTGATGGGCGCGCGCTCAGCGACGAATGCCAACGGCTTCGACCGGTTCTGGCGCAACGTCCGCATCCACACGCTCCACAACCCGGCCGAATACAAGACCCGCACCGTCGGGATCTGGTTCCTGACCGGCGACTACCCGACGCCCGGCGCCTTCCGCTGACCCGGGCCCCCATGCCTCCGCTCCAAGGATAGGCCCGTGACCAAGGAAATCCGCGTCAACGGCTTCGCCATCCATAGCCCCGTCCACCTCTCGCCCGGGCTCTGGCGCCATCCCCGCGACCGCTCGCTGGAATTCTCGACCTTGGATTACTGGACGGACGTCGCCCGTATCCTGGAGCGGGGGAAGTTCGACGCGCTCTTCATCGCCGACAGCATCAGCATCCACGACATCTACCAGGGTAACGCCGACGCCTCGCTCCGGCGCGCGGTGCAACTGCCCAAGCACGATCCCACGCTCCTCGTCTCGGCCATGGCGCTGGTCACCGAGCATCTCGGCTTCGGCATCACCGGCTCGGTCTCCTACGAGGCGCCCTACATCTTCGCGCGGCGCTTCTCCACGCTCGACCACCTCACGAAGGGGCGCGTCGCCTGGAACATCGTGACGAACTTCTCGGATGCGGGCGCCCGGGCCGTGGGCCGCACCGGCGTCAAGGCGCACGACCTGCGCTACGACATCGCCGACGAGTTCCTGGACGCCGTCTACGCCCTCTGGGAAGGGAGCTGGGCCGACGACGCGCGCGTCGCCGACCGGGCGAGCGGGGTGTTCGCCGACCCGGCCCGGATCCGCAAGGTCGTCCACCGCGGCGAGCACTTCCAGTTCGAGGGCGTCAACATCGTCGATCCCTCGCCGCAGCGCACCCCCTTCCTGTTCCAGGCGGGCACCTCACATCGCGGCAAAGACTTCGCCGCACGCCATGCCGAGGCCGTCTTCCTGAGCGATCCGTCGCAGGCGAACGTTGCCAGGAATGTCGCCGACACCCGTACTCGGGCGGCCGGGCTCGGCCGGGATCCGAACGACATCAAGTTATTCTCGCTTGTCACCGTCATCGTGGACGAGACGGAGGCCGCGGCGCACGCCAAGTACCGCGATTACCAGCGCTACATCGACATCGAAGGCTCGCTCGCCCTGTTGTCGGGCTGGAGCGGCATCGATCTCTCGCAATACGCGCTCGACGATCCTTTCCCGACCAAGAAGAAGGATAACGCGGTCACCTCGATGATCGATTCGTTCACGGGTGCCGAGAAGGTCTGGACCATCCGCGAGGTCGTCACCCACAACACCATCGGCGGACGCGGGCCGGTGGTGATCGGCACGCCGGCCCAGGTCGCGGATGCGCTGCAAGGCTGGATGGACGAGACCGACATCGACGGCTTCAACCTGAGCTACGCCGTGACCACCGAAGGCTACAGCGACTTCGCCGACCTCGTCGTGCCGGAACTCCAGCGCCGGGGCCTCTACAAGACGGATTACGCGGCGGGCACGCTGCGCGAGAAGGTTTTCGGCCGGGGACGCCTGCTGCCGGACACCCATCCGGCGGCCCGGTTCCGGGCCGCGCTCGCGGATCTGGACGGCACGCGGAGGGATGAGGCTTCAACCGGCTTGGCCTCGACCTGAGCCTGCGCACCTCGCGGAACAAGCGATGCAGCGAAGACGCGCAACCGTCTCGCCGACCCGCCTCTCTAAGCACCGCGCCAGCGCAACGCGCGCGCCTCGATCGCGGTGGCGGCCTGGTTGAGCGCGAAGCCGACGCAGCCGAGGATCACCACACCGAGCATCACGAGATCCATCTGGAAGCGCTCGCGACCGGCGATGATGAGACCGCCGATGCCCGGCCCCACCGTCATGAAATACTCAGCCGCCACCGTGGCGAGCCACGCGTAGATCAGGGCCAGATGAACGCCGGTCAAGATCGCGGGGGCGGCCGAGGGCAGGAAGATGCGCCGCACGATCTGCCAGCGCGAGAAGCGCAGGGCGCGACCGACCTCGACGAGCTGGACCGAGGCGCTGCGCACGCCCTCAAGGGTGTTCAAGGCGACCGGGATGAAGGCTGCGAGGGCGACGAAGACGATCTTCGCGGTCTCGGCGAAGCCGAACCAGACCGAGATGATCGGGATCCAGGCGAGAACCGCCACCTGCTTGGCGGCGTGGAAGATCGGGCCGAGCAGCCGCTCGGCGCCGCGGGAGACGCCCAGCAGCGTACCGAATCCGAGCCCGAGCACCGTGCCGATGGCGAAGCCCACGAGGTCGCGCGCGAGGCTTGCCGCCAGATCGCCGAGCAGGCGGCCCTCGGTCGCTTCGCGCCACGCCGTGCCGGCGAGGCGTTCGAGCGGCGGAAGGAAGCGCGGATCGACCAGCCCGCCATGGCTCGCAGCCTCCCAGACGATCAGGAGCAGCACGGGGAGCGTGAGGCCGCGTCGGATCCGGGTCGCGGTGGTACGGGACATGGCGAACTCGCTAAGCATCGATCCGCCAGGCCTGGAGCCGCGCTTCAGCAGCGGCCAGCATCGCGTCCATCACGTAGCCGACGAGGCCGATCACCAGCATCGCGGCCAGCATCGTGTCGAGCCAGAACATCTGACGGCTCCAGACCAGCAGGTAGCCGAGGCCCTCGGCCGAGGCGAGCAACTCCACCGCGACGAGCGCGGTCCAGGCCTTGGTCAGGCTGTAGCGCACGCCCGTGAAGATCGACGGCAACGCGCCCGGGAGAACGAGCCGGCGCAGGGATTGCCACCGCGTGAGGCGAAGCACAGCCGCCACCTCCCTGTAGCTCAGCGGGATGTTCTGGATGCCGGCGGCGGTATTGACCACCATCGGGAAGAACGCCGCCTTGGCGATGACCACAATCTTCAGGGTCTCGCCGATGCCGAGGAACAGCATCAGGAGCGGGATCCAGCCGATCGTGGGCACCTGCGCCACTGCGGTGAACAGCGGCCTGACGTAGTCCTCGACCGGGCGCGACAACCCGATGGCGATCCCGAGCAGCAGGCCGAGCCCCGCTCCCACCGCGAAGCCCACCGCGACGCGGATCGCGCTGATCCCCGCATGCTGCGCGAGCTCGCCGCTCGCGGCCATGTCGCGCAGATTCTGCCAGACGTAGCTCGGTGCGGGCAGAACCTGTTCGGGCAACCATCCCCGGGCCGAGGCAAGTGCCCAGACGAGCACGAGTGTGAGCGGCACGAGAAGGCCGATCGCTGCGTGCCGCAATCGGACAAGGAGCGCCACAGTGAAATCGCCCGACCTGGGCGGCGCGTAGGCGAGGAGGCTCATCGGCGGCTCTTTCTCACGAGCCCAGCGGCTTGCCGTCCGGTCCGAAGCGCTCCCAGGAGCGTTCGAGGCCGAGTTCCCGCACCGCCTGATCGACGTAGCGCGGCTCGAACCATCCGGTGACGTCCACGTCGCGCCGGATCAGGCCGAACGCCTTGGCCTGCCTGGCCTGCACCCGGTATTGCTCGACGAAGAACGGATCGACGAGCGGCGAATTGCGATAGCGCAGTTCCTGATCGGCCAAGTCGTAGCGGAACACGGAAGCCGGCGTGCCGGACTTCGCCCACACCGCGATCAACGCGTCTCGATTCGACTCATCCGACGACCAGCGTGCCGCCTCCACCACGGCCTTCACGACCTTGCCGACGAGATCGGGATGGGTGCGTTCGAACGCCTCCGTGACCAGCAATGCAGATTGCCGCTCCAAGCCGCGATCGTTACCCTTGGTGGAGTAGACGATCGCGGCTTTCTTCTGCTCGGCGAACTGCGCGACGCGCCGCCCCCGAACGTCACCGATCGCGGCGATGCCGGAATTCGGGCGCGCGACGAGGTAGAGGTTGTCGCGCGGGCTCGTCGCCATGAGGATCCGCGTCTGCAGGCCGGCCGCGCGCGCCGTGAGGGATGGCAGGTCGCCCATGAAGGCGAAGTCGAGCTGGCCGGAGGCCAGGGCCTCGTTCACCGCCGGCCCGGCCCCCTTGAAGAAGGACCATTCGACCGTGACCGCAGGATCGTCCGCGAACGCGCGCTCGATGTAGCGCTCGCTCGCGATCACCCCGACCGGGCCGCTTACGTAGCGCCCGCCTTCCGCGGCGGGGCCGGCATAGCCGATGCGGATCGTTACCCGCTCCGCGGCGGAGGCGACGGATACCGGGCCCAGCAGCGCTGCAACGCCGAGCGCCAGCGCCACGATCCGACGAAGCACCCCAGGCATCGCCGTCACTCCGCCGCCTGGAGCGGGGCCGCCGTCCGCGCCCGATGGGCCGGGAACGGCAGCCCGAGGTTCTCGCGCAGGGTTCGGCCCTCATACTCGGTCCGGAACAGGCCGCGACGGCGCAGCTCGGGGATCACGAGGGCGATGAAATCCTCGAGTCCGTCCGGCAGGAAGGGCGCCATCACGTTGAAGCCGTCGGCGCCGTCATTCCGGAAGCGTTCCTCCAGCCGATCGGCGATCTGCTCGGCGGTGCCGACGAGCTGCCAATGGCCGCGCGCGCCGGCGATCTTCAGGTAGAGCTTGCGGATCGTCAGGTTCTCGCGCCGGGCGAGGTCGATCAGCAGCTTCTGCCGGCTCTTCGGGCCGTTGGTTTCCGGCAGTTCCGGAAGAGGCCCGTCGAGGGGATAGCCGGTAAGGTCGAAGCCGCCGAGCGTCGAGGACAACAGCGCCAGCCCCACGACCGGGTGGATCCTCGATTGCAAGTCTTCGAACTTTTCCTGTGCTTCCGCCTCCGTCCGCCCCACGACTGGGAAGACCCCCGGCATGATCTTGATGTGGTCGGGGTCGCGCCCGTAAGTCTCGGCCCGGCCCTTGAGGTCGGCATAGAAGGCTTGCGCGTCCGCCAGGGTCTGCTGGGCCGTGAATACGGCCTCCGCGGTCTCGGCCGCGAGGTCTATGCCCGCCGCCGAGGAACCGGCCTGAACGATTACGGGATGGCCCTGCGGCGAGCGCGGCACGTTGAGCGGGCCGCGCACCTTGAAGTAGCGGCCCCGATGGTCGAGCACGTGATGCTTCTGCGGGTCGAAGAACAGGCCGCTGTCCTGGTCGCGCAGGAAGGCGTCGTCCTCCCAGGTGTTCCAGAGCCCGGTCGTCACCGCGACGAACTCGCGGGCCCGGGCGTAGCGGTCCGCGTGGGCGTAGTGCTTGTCGAGGTTGAAGTTCAAGGCCTCCGAATCGGAGGACGAGGTCACGACGTTCCAGCCGGCGCGGCCGCCGCTGATGAGGTCGAGCGAGGCGAACTTGCGGGCGACGTGGAAGGGTTCGTTGAAGCTCGTGCTGGCCGTGGCGACGAGGCCGATCCGCTGCGTCACGGTGGCGAGGGCCGAGAGAAGCGTCAGCGGTTCGAAGCTCGCGGCCCGCGAATTGTGGCTCAGGGCCTGGAGCCCGCGCTCGCGCACACCGTTCGAATCCGCCAGGAAGAGGGCGTCGAACTTCGCCGCTTCCGCGCGCTTCGCCAGGTTGAGGAAGTGGTCGAGGCTCACGGAGGCGTCGGGGCGCACCTTCGGGTGGCGCCAGGCCGCGACGTGGTGGCCGTCCGTCATCAGGAACGCGCCGAGCTTCATCTGGCGGTGTTGAATCATGGTGCGGTCGCCTGCCGTTCGGGATTGCGGTTCAGGCCGCGCCCTGGAGAGCGATCGCGGCGGCCGGCTGACGCAGGGGCTCATCCGGCGCATCGAGCCGGCGGGGCTCCGGCCGCCCCCGGCCGCCGGAATCGAGCGCGGCGAGCACCGCCTCCCGCTTGTGCAGGAGGGCCGCAGCCGTCCGGCTGCGCGGCCGCGGCTCGTCCACGGCGACGATGCGGGTGATCCGCCCGGGCCTGGGCGCCATCACGACGACGCGGTCCCCGAGGTAGACGGCTTCGTCGACATCGTGGGTCACGAGCACCGCCGTGATGCCCTCGCGGGCGACGATGCCCTGGAGTTCCTCTTGAAGATGGGTCCGGGTGAAGGCGTCCAGCGCCCCGAAGGGCTCGTCGAGCAGGAGGACGCCCGGACGGTTCACGAGACCGCGGGCGATGGCGGCGCGCTGCGCCATGCCCCCCGACAATTGGCGGGGATAGGCGTTCTCGAAGCCGGTGAGACCGACGAGGGCGATGTGCTCGCTGACGGCCGCGCGCTTCGCGTCGCGGCTCAGCCCCGCATTCTCGAGCCCCAGCGCCACGTTCGCCTCGACCGTGAGCCAGGGGAACAGCCGTGGCTCCTGGAAGACGAGCCCCCGCGCGAGGCTCGGCCCCCGGATCGTCTTGCCGTCATGGACCGCTGCGCCGGCATGGTCGGTCTCCAGCCCCGCGATGATCCGCAGCAGCGTGGATTTCCCGCAGCCGCTCGCGCCGACGATGGTGATGAACTCGCCCGGTGTGACCTGAAGGTCGATGCCGTCGAGCGCCGGAAGCAGGCGCCCATCGACCCTAAAGGTCTTGGCGATGCCCTGCAGGCCGAGTTCCCCATTGGCCATGCGACGATCCTCGATCTTTTAGAGGGGGCTCACCCGGCCACCGGGTCTGTCGCCGACGACCGCATCTGTGATCGGGCCGCAGCTCTCGCTGCTGGAGGAACCTGGTTGAAAGACAAAGCGCGTGTTTTCGCGGTCAAGACTCTGTCTCCCAAGCACTAAAATTATGGCATTCGCAACTCGCCCAGGATTTGTATCAGATATATAACTCAATTCGTTCGATATGATATGATTATCGCGAATATATCCATATTGCGTCTTGAAAAATATCTGCTCTACACATGACAAGATTGACTGTTAAGTGATGGCATGTCAACGAAACGAACTTTTAATTTACGCGAGTAGTTAGAATGAACTGTCCCCTTTAACGGTGGCTCGGAAGGATGTCTCGAGCTTCAGGGCCACTGGCTGCAGCGGCCTTTCGTGGACGCTGCGGCTCACAAGTCGTCGAGCATACCCGTGCGGGGGCCTATCTCTGTGGGTACCCGCTCGTAAGCTTGAGCGTCCTCGCTCCGAAGAACGCGTCGAAATTGGCGACGGGAAGGTTCTGCACCTCTGGCCCGGTATCGACCAGCGCCGGGCGGACTTCGCTGCCACAGGATAGGCCAAGGCGTGGCGCGTGATCGGTTCGCCGGGTCGTGGTGCATTGAGGAAGGACAGGAAGAGGCCGCGCCGGTCGTGTCCGTAGCTCGGGCGCTCGGCTGCCTCCGCGCTCGGGGCGAGCCCCAGCATCCCGGCGCCGAGCAGCATGCCTCGGACGAGCCGGCGCGGGCTGGCTTGTTGCGTGGTGGCGTGACGCATCGTGGGACTCGGGATCGATGCCGAAGGCTGGGAGCCATTCCCGATCGCGTTTCAATCGGAAACGCCTCTAAGGCTTTGATTTTACGCACTCGCTGACGCGGATTCGGTGCCCATTTCAGCGGCAAACGCTCGGCGGTCCGGCACGCCCCGAGCCGCGTGTCAGCGCCGGGGATTGGCGTGTTCCGGCAATCCGCCGAGCAGAGTCAGGATCCGTCCCAGCAGGGCCCGGGCATGGAGCGCGACGCCGCTGCCGGCGCGGTCGCCGGCCTGGCTTGCACAGGCCTCGTAGGCCGCCCGCAGGGCGGCAAGCTGGCGTGCGCGCAGCTCGGGATCGTCGGAGCCCATAGGCTACCTCTCCGACAGGCTGGTGTCTGCGGTACGTCCCCGCGGACAAGCCTCCTCAACCACCCTCAGTCGGGGAGTTGGAAAACCGTGTTTGAACGGTCCCTACGACCTTTAGTGCCGGAACACCTGGACATGCGCCGCAGGCTCCCCGACCACGCGGTCAAGGATTCAGGTGCCGTCGCGGTCGGCACCAAACCGTCAAACAGGGGTTTCCACGCCCCAGGGCGGCACGTACCGCCCCGGGCAGGCGGGTAGCCCATTCTAGGAAGCGAATCCAGGCCCATGACGCCGCCGGACCGATACGGTCTGGGGATGGTGCGGAAACGTACGGATGGGTTGCCCGGTGATATAAAGCGCCGGAATTGGTCTTAAAATCCGTTAACCGCGACTCTCGTTGCCGTTGAATACATACGACATCTTCAGCATCTGATTTTGTGAATCGCGTCGCCCCAGTTGTGATGGAGATGCAGTCTTATTCCATCTTTCTTCGTGACCGAATGCAGGCGGGGGTAGGCCATCCGCGACCCCTGGCCTACGAAATTCCGGATTGGCTCGCGGCGCAGGTGCTCGTTTCAGGAGTCGCCGCCTCTACCGGGAGCACGGCTTCAACCCCGCAACACGGATGCACCGATTCCAGGACGGTGACAGCGTCCACGAGATCCATGCGCGGCCACACGCATGAAGGCTGCGCCGGTTCAGGTGCCGCAGAACGTCCGGTAGCCGACCCCCCCGCCCTCGGGCGCCTCAGCATAGCGTGCCATGGCGGGCTGGTCGTCGTAGGGGCGGGACAGCACCGCCAAAAGTTCCTCGAACGGCGCGAAGTCGTCGCGCTCCAGAGCCGCGGCGATCATCGCCTCGACGCGATGGTTGCGCGGGATGAAGGCCGGGTTGACCTGGCGCATCGCAGCCTCGGTTGCGGCGGGCGCGCGGGCCTCCTGGGCGAGGCGCTGGCGCCAGGTCGAGGCCCAGCCGTCATAGGCGGTCGGATCGACGAACAGGTCGCGCACGGCGGCGTCGGCCTCCGGGTTCGCGGCGGCGGCGCAGAGGGCCCGGAAGGTGCGGGTGAAGTCGGCTTGGTTCTCGGCCATCCGCTTGAGCAGGTCGCCGGCCAGCGCCGGGTCGCCGTCGCGGAAATCGGTGAGCCCGAGCTTGGCGTTGAGGCCGGTGTGATAGGCGGCCTCGAAGCGCGGCGCGTAGCCGGCGAGCGCCGCCTCGGCTTCGGCGACCGCCTCGGTCTCGTCGGCGGCCAGCAGCGGCAGCAGGGTCTCGGCCAGGCGGGTGAGGTTCCACAGCGCGATGCGCGGCTGCTCGCCGTAGGCATAGCGCCCGTGCTGGTCGATCGAGCTGAAGACCGTCCGGGGATCGTAGGCGTCCAGGAAGGCGCAGGGGCCGTAATCGATCGTCTCGCCGGCCACCGACATGTTGTCGGTGTTCATCACCCCGTGGACGAAGCCGACCAGCAGCCAGCGCGCCACCAGCGCGGCCTGGCGGGCGACGACGCCTTCGAGCAGCGCCCGGTACGGCTTCTCGGCGCCGGCCGCCTCGGGATAGTGCCGGGCCAGCACGTGATCGGCAAGTGCCCGCAGGCCCTCGACGTCGCCCCGAACGGCAAAGAACTGGAAGGTGCCGACCCGGATATGGCTCGCCGCCACGCGGGTCAGCACGGCCCCTGGCAGAAGGGTCTCGCGCACCACCGGCTCGCCCGTCGCCACGGCGGCGAGCGCGCGGGTGGTCGGGATGCCCAAAGCCGCCATGGCCTCGCTGACCAGATACTCGCGCAGCACAGGCCCCAGCGCCGCGCGACCGTCGCCTCGGCGGGAGAACGGCGTCGGGCCAGAGCCCTTCAGCTGGATGTCACGGCGCTGGCCCGTCCGGTCGACCACCTCGCCCAAAAGAATCGCCCGGCCGTCGCCGAGTTGCGGCACGAACTGCCCGAACTGGTGCCCGGCATAGGCGGCAGCCAAGGGCGTCGCGCCTTCGGGAGCCTGGTTCCCGGCGAGTGCCGCCACCCCCTCGGGGCTGGCGAGCCAATCCGCATCAAGGCCGAGGTCTTCGGCCAGTGCCCGGTTCAGCCGGATCAGGCGGGGGGCCGCCACCGGCGTCGGCGCCCGGAGGGCGTAGAAACGCTCCGGCAGGCGAGCGTAGCTGTTGTCGAAGGGGATCGGGGTCATCGCCGGCATCTATGAACGCGCCCGGTGGCCAGCAAGCGCGGCCGCCGCCCAGGGAAGACGGTTCAGGCCGCGCGGCGTTCCGCCGGCGCAGTCAAGGCGTCGAACAGCGGGTCGGTTTTGCGACCGAACCGCCGGGACGCGCGTTCGCTCCAGGCATTCGGCGGCCCGCCTCCCTTCCGAAGCCGTCGATTCACACTGTGGCTGGCAGGTCTCAGAATGGCTTCTCTGGACGAAAACACACCGGCACGGCCGACCGGATGCTTGTAAGACTTTTCCCCACGGGCGATGCCGCTGCCATGGCTATGCGCGGACCCGTATCGATCTTGCCGGACCCCGAACCGCGGGCGGCGCTGCACGACCGCGAGACCCGCGCGCGGGCGGGCGGGGCCGCGCCGGCTGCCGCCGCTCGGCCGCTCAAGCCATGAACGCCACGGCGGCCATCCTGCCCGGGGGCGGCGAGCTCGGCGCGATCGTCCGGGCCTACGACTGGGCGGCTACGCCGCTCGGCCCGATCGCCGGCTGGTCCCAGAGCCTGCGCTCCGCGGTCAGCACCGTGCTGCTGTCGCCGGTGCCGATCGTGCTGCTCTGGGGCCCGGACGGCATCATGATCTACAACGA
Source organism: Methylobacterium sp. J-048 (assembly GCF_022829515.1). Taxonomy (GTDB): domain Bacteria; phylum Pseudomonadota; class Alphaproteobacteria; order Rhizobiales; family Beijerinckiaceae; genus Methylobacterium. Next base: position 11,204 of record NZ_JAKSYL010000121.1, on the reverse strand, counting down.
TGCCTACTCGGCCTTCGCGGGCGGGCGGCATCCGCAGCTGCTGGGCTCAAAGGTGCGGGAGGGTTGGCCCGAGGTGGCCGACTTCAACGACAACGTCATGCGGGTCGGCCTTGCCGGTGGCACCCTGTCCTACAAGGACCAGGAACTCACCCTGCATCGCTACGGCCGGCCCGAGCCGGTCTGGATGAACCTCGATTACTCGCCGGTGCTCGACGAGGCCGGCCAGCCGGCCGGAATCATCGCCGTCGTGGTCGAGACCACTGAGCGGGTGCTGGCCGAGCAGCAGCTGAAGGCGAGCCAGGCGCTGACCCAGCTGTACGCCGACCGCATCCAGCTCGCCCTGTCGGCGGGCGCGATCATCGGCACCTGGGTGTGGGATCTCCAGGCCGACGAATTTACCGTGGACGAGGCCTTCGCCCGCAGCTTCGGCCTCGACCCAGCCCTCGGGCGCGTCGGGCTCAGCCTGGAGCAGGTGATCGCCACGGTCCATCCGGAAGACCGGCAGGGTCTGATCGCGGCGATCAACGAGGTGATCGCCCGCGGCGGCGCCTACGCGCACCAGTACCGGGTCCGGCGCACCGACGGAAAATATTACTGGATCGAGGCCAACGGCCGGGTCGATCTCGCGCCGGACGGTACGCCGCTGAGCTTCCCGGGGGTGCTGATCGACGTCGAGGACCGCCGGGCCGTCGAGGCCGAGCGCGACCGCGCCATCATGATGCTGCGCACCCTCACCGACACGCTGGAGCAGCGCGTCGCCGAGCGGACCAGCGAGCTGATGCGCACCGAGGACGCCCTGCGCCAGTCGCAGAAGATGGAGGCGGTCGGCCAGCTCACCGGCGGCGTCGCGCATGATTTCAACAACCTGCTGACGATCATCCGCTCGTCCGTCGACTTCCTGCGCCGGCCCGACCTGCCGGAGGCGCGCAAGGCCCGCTACCTCGATGCCGTCTCCGACACCGTGGACCGCGCCGCCAAACTCACCGGCCAGCTCCTCGCCTTCGCGCGCAGGCAGGCGCTCAAGCCCGAGGTGTTCCATGTCGGCCAGAAGGTCCGCGGCATCGCCGACATGCTCGATACGGTCATCGGCGCCCGGGTCCGGGTGGTCGCCGAGGTGCCGGATGAGCCGTGCTTCATCCGGGCCGATGTCAGCCAGTTCGAGACCGCCCTGGTGAACATGGCGGTCAATGCCCGGGACGCCATGGACGGGGAGGGCACCCTGACCCTGCGGCTGGCGAGCGGGCGCACCATGCCGGCGATCCGCGGCCATGCCGGGGCGGAGACCGCCTTCGCGGCGGTGTCGCTGACCGATACCGGTGCCGGGATCTCGGAGGCCGATCTCGGCCGCCTGTTCGAGCCGTTCTTCACCACCAAGGAGGTCGGCAAGGGCACCGGCCTCGGCCTGTCCCAGGTGTTCGGCTTCGCCAAGCAATCGGGCGGCAACGTCGACGTCACCAGCGCCCCGGGGCAGGGGGCGACCTTCACCCTGTATCTCCCGCAGGTCGCGGTCGAACGCGGGCTCGACGAGGCCGATGATGCCCCGGCGCCGCTCTCGCCGCTCGGTGCGGGGCAGCGGGTGCTGGTGGTCGAGGACAATGTCGAGGTCGGCCAGTTCGCGACCCAGATCCTGCAGGATCTCGGCTACGAGACCGTCTGGGCGGCCAATGCCGAGGCAGCGCTGGAGCGGCTCGGGCGGGACGGCGGCGGGTTCGAGGTGGTGTTCTCGGACGTGGTCATGCCCGGCATGGGCGGGCTGGCGCTGGCCCAGGAGCTGGCGCGCCGCCTGCCGGACCTGCCTGTGCTGCTGACCTCCGGCTACAGCCACGTCCTGGCCCAGGAAGGCACGCACGGCTTCGAGCTTCTGCACAAGCCCTATTCGGCCGATCAGCTCGGGCGCGTGCTGAGCCGGGTCGTCGGAAGGCCGGCGCCGGCACCCGCCGACTGAGAACTCGCCCCTACGCCGCCGGCAGCACCGCGCCGGTGCCCGGCGTGCCGCAGGCGTGGCAGAACCGCTCGAACGTGCTCTTGCGCTGCGTGCAGGCCGGGCAATCCTCGAACAGGCCGAGCCCGCAATGGGGGCAGAAATTCGTGTTCGGATCGCCTAACGCGACCGGCCGCTCGCAGCCCGGGCAGACCTTCTTGGCGAGCCGGGCCAGGGCCTGATCGGTCGCGATCTCGGTGCGGCGCTCCTCGCTGGGCCGCGCCTCGACCTGGGCCTGGCGCGCCCGGTAGGCGTGCAGGGCGTTGATCGCCGCCCGCCCGGCCACCAGCGTCACGACCACGCCGACGCCGTACTGCACGTAGCCGCCGTAGCTCGGCAGGTACGGGACCAGCTCGACGAAGAACGCGAAAGCGGCCGCGAAGGCGAAGCCCCAGACGAACGGCCAGTTGCGCGTGTGCCGCCGCTTCAGCAGCAGCCAGCCGGCGAGCACCAGCAGCGGCAGGGTCAGGGCGAGCCGGTAGCCGAACACCCGGAGTTCCTGGCCCCGCTCGGCCGCGTCGAGTTTTTCCCGAGCCGCCGCGCGCAGGGCGTTGTCCACGCGGATCTGGCCCTGCTCCCGCTCGGACAGGTCGGTCTGCGCCTGGGCCAGCTCAGTCAGCCGGTCCTCGACCGCCCGCTCGGCGTCCTTGAGCGCATCGAGCTGCTTCGTGCGCGCGATCAGGCCGGGATCCTGATCGACCCGCTGGGTCGCGTCCCGGGTCTTCAGCCAGTTGGCAAACGTCTCGCGGGCGCCCTCGGTCGCCCCCTGGGCCGCTTCCAGGGCGAGCTGATCCTGCCCGATCCGGCGCCGGACGTCGTCCGTCTCGCGGCGGATCTGCTTGAGCGTCTCGGTGGAAGTCCGGGCCTGGTCGGGCTCGAGGAACTGCTCCAGCGTGTAGCGCTGCTCCACCTGCGGCAGGTCGCCGACCACCAGGGACCCCAGCCCGATCAAGAACCACGCGAACAGCAGCGCGACGAGCCAGAGGGCGGCGTTGAACCAGCGCTCGGACAATCGGGACCCAGCACGCACGCCGTCGCCTCCACAGACCCGGTGGTCGCAAGCTCTAGCATAAGAGCACCTCACAAAACTCCCGGTTCCCGGGAGTCCTCCCTCTGCACGCGATGGTGCCGCGGGAGTTTGGTGAGAGGCTCTAAGCCCGCACTCAGCGGGCCGGCGCAGCCCTTGGCACGGCCGGCACGGCGCGCGCCCGGCCCGGCACCAGCGACAGCCCGGCCGAGATCAGGGCGAACAGGATCAGCGGCGTCAGGGCCAGGGTGAAACTGCCGGTGCCGTCCTTGATCGCGCCGATCAGGTAGGGGCCGAGGAAGCCGCCGAGGTTGCCCACGGCGTTGATCGCCGCGATGCTGGCGGCGGCCGCGGCCGGCGGCAGTTCCTCGGTGGCCAGGGCCCAGAACGGTCCCTTGAGCATGTAGACGCCCACCGCCGCCACGGTCAGCGCGCCGACCAGAGGCAGGATGCCGGACAGGACCGTGCCGCCCGCGAGCCCCGCCGCCAGGACCAGGAACGGGATGGCGAGATGCCAGCGCCGCTCGCCGACCTGGTCGCTGTGCCGGCCCCACAGGATCATCGCCACGGAAGCGACGCCGTAGGGGATGCTGTTCAGGAGGCCGGTCTCGACATTGGTCAGGCCGTAGCTCTTGACGATCTGCGGCGTCCAGAAGGTCAGGCCGTAGCTGCTGGCGGTCGAGCCGAAATAGATCGCGGCGAACAGGATCAGCCGGCGGTCGCGCAGCATCGTCCCCAGCGACGGCGAGCCCGCTCCGCCGGTGCGCGCGGCGTTCCGGGCGGATTCGTCCCGCAGGCGTCCCTCCAGCCAGTCCCGCTCGGCTTCGGGCAGCCATTTTGCGTGCCGCGGCCCGTCGGGCAGGAACCACAGCACGGCGCCGGCCATCAGGATTGCGGGCAGGCCCTCTAGGATGAACAGCCATTGCCAGCCGGCGAGCCCCCAGCCGCTGAGGCCGAGCAGCGCTCCGGAGATCGGCGAGCCCAGGAACGACGAGATCGGGATCGAGATCATGAAGATGCCGACGATCCGCGCCCGGTAGGCCGAGGGAAACCAGTAGGTCAGGTACAGGATCACGCCCGGGAAGAACCCGGCCTCGGCGACGCCGAGCAGGAAGCGCAGACCGATGAACGACCACGGTCCCTGCACCAGCGCCATGGCCATGGAGATGACGCCCCAGGTCGCCATGATCCGGGCGATCCAGAGCCGCGCCCCGAAACGCTCCAGCATCAGGTTGCTGGGCACCTCCATTAAAAAATAGCCGAGGAAGAAGATCCCGGCGCCCCAGCCGAACACGGTCGCGGTCAGCCCAACATCGTGGTTCATCTGGATGGCCGCGAAGCCGACATTCACCCGGTCCAGGAAGGATACGAAATAGGCGAGGATCAGGAACGGCACGAGCCGCCACCCGATGCGGCGCATCGCCGACCGTTCGAGTTCAGACTCGGCCATGGTGATCCTCCTCGTCGGCGGCCGTCTCCGGGCCGCTCAGGGGTGCAGGCGCGGATTCCGGGAGCGCCGCTTCGGCGATCCGGCGACGAAGATTTCGAGATCGGAGAAGCAGGCGGTCGCGTGGGTCGCGCCGAACATTGCGGCACGGTCGCCCGCGCCGGGATCGGTTCCGGACGGCATCAGAGGGTTGCCGCGGCGCATCGCGTGCGGATCATCTCGGGCTTCCTCGCGGCCGGTCGGTTCGAATGCCGATCCTGGCCATCCGACGTAACGCGAAAGCCCGATGACCGGAAGTCGTCACCGGATGAAGACTTCCGATTTGTCGGCGGTTTCCCGGGGCGCCGAAGCGCCCCGGGCCGCTCGCGGTCTCAGGCGGGCTTGCGGCCCCGGGCGGGCTTGGCCGGAGCCTCACCAGTCTCGGCGGCTTTCTGGGCCGGCTTCCGACGCTTGTGGCCGAGGCCCGCGGTCCGCGCGAACTCGGCGCGCATGGCCGAGTAATTGGCCGCCGTGGCCGGGTAATCGCGGGGCAGCCCGAAACGGTCCCGGTAGGCCTCGATGGTGAGGCCGTGCCCCGTGAGGTGCCGCTTCAAGGTCTTGTACGGCTTGCCGTCGATGAAGCTGATCAGCGCGTCTGGGGTGATCGACTTCCGGACCTGGCCCGGAGTGAGCTTCCTGGCTTCCGGCTCGGCGGGCGCGCCGGCCTGGCCCAGCCCGGCAAGCGCCTCATGAACACGCGACAGCAGGGTCGGCAGTTCGAGCACCGGGACGGAGTTGTTGGAGACGTAAGCCGATACGATGTCGGCGGTCAAAGCGATGGTATCGACCTGATCGTCTTGCGGGAACGTGGTGTGGTCTTCCATAGGCGGCTCTCACAACGGGACTGTGCGATGAACGTCGCTCTAGTCGCCGATAGTCAAGCACCTCTCTGTGCAAAAACAGGTGATCGCGCCCGTAATCGACTAATGTATCTGTTGAATACCAACATAAATTGATGATGCCCCTGCCCCCGGGTCGAGGTCGCCCCGCTGCGCGCCGCGCCGTCGGCCGACCGCGCGGGGGCGCCGTTCAGGATGTCTTAACCAGCCCGTGGTCTTTCTGAGGCGTCGCTGCGGCTTCGAGGGGTACGAAGCCGAACGGCAGGCGGGCCGAGCCCTGCCCTTCATGCTCGGCCCGCGCCCTTCCGCGCCGTCACCGCTCAAGCGTTGGCGGCGCGCCCAATCGGCGTGGGGATCGCGCCGCGCCTGATCGGCGGCATGGCCGCCGCCAGCGTCGGGCCGGAGCCGTACGCCGCGCGGTCGGTGCGCTCGAGGGTGATCAGCGTGCGCATCGGCGCCTCGGCCAGAGCGAGCAGCGGGGCATCGCGCCAGCGCGGCTTGGTCAGCGTGCCGCGGCTGAACCACCGCGGCTTCTTTCCTCGACGAGCAGGACCAGCTTGCCCGTCCACGGTCTCCGAAACCAGAACCGCCCCGTGAGCTCGCCTGCGCCGAACATCGCAGCACCTCGCATGAGGGCCCGGGATGACAACGTCCCGGAATCTCGGCGGTTTCCCGCCTCAGCCGCTCGCGCGGGCCTGCAGCCGCCGGGCCGCCCAGGACGCTATCGCGAGGCCGACGAGGCCGCCGGCGAGCGCGGCAGCCGCCTTCACAGCGAAATCGTCGAGCCGGCCGTGGCGCGTCCCGGTCAGGGTCTGTCCGGCCTCCAGCCCGCCGGCCAGGAGGACGGTACCGAGCAGGATCGAGGGCCAGAGCCGCGGGTAGCCCAGCGTCAGGAGCAGGCCGGCCAGCGCGTAGGCGGCCGCCCGCTCGAAGCTCGGATTGGCCGTCACCACCGGACGGAGACCGATCGGTACCAGCGTGATGGCGACGATCGCCGCCACCAGGATCCAGGCAGCGACCCGCACCAGGCTCAGCATCCGCTTGTCCATCCTGCGCCCCGCGTCTCGCACCACCGTTCCGACAGCTCCCGCATACAGGGGACGGGGCCGGGAGGCTGTTGCAGTTCGGCGGCCAAGACCCGGAAAGCCGACGCGGCGTCGATCGGTTGCCGACGCGTGTATGACATCAAGGACTTAGCGCCGCGCCGGAACGGAGGGGCGTCGGACTGGGCACTGTTGCTCGTTCGTTCTAGGCAGGAGACCGCCGAATCAGGCATACAGACGGGATGCGCATGCCCGTGCTCAGCCTTCTCGCGATGCTCGTCCTGACCGATGTCGGGTCTGCCGCGACCGCGGCTAGGTCGGCCGATCCGCGGGTGCTCGAACTGGCCTGGCACCGCTGCCTGCGCGAGTCCTACGCCCATCAGCCGCCGGGCCAGAGCCGGGCCGGGGACGAGCGCAACGCCCTCGACGAATGCAAGGTGCAGGAGGACGCCTTCGTGGCGTCGCTCATGGCTGCGGGGCCGGCTCAGGACGGCCGGACCGGGACCGTCTGGTCCCGGACCTGGGCGGCCTTCGTGGAGCCGCTCACCGCCTGGATCGGCAGCCTCCGGCGCTGAGCCTGCCGGTCAGGAGGTTGACCACTCGCGTTTCACCTCGTCGGCCGGCCGGTCGAGATGGACCTTGCCGCCTTCGACGGCCCGGACGAAATCCAGCGGGATGTAGTGGTGCAGGCCGCCCGCCGCCGCATCGCGCTTGGTCAGCTTGATCTCACCCTTGTCGATATGGTCGACGGTGCCGACATGGGCTCCGTCCGAGCCGACAACCTCGGCATGTTCCTGGATCTGAGCGGCATCAACCATCGGTTTCCTCCCTGTTGTGCCGCAAACCCCATGTCGCGCGGCGCAGTTCCAGGCTCAGGCCGTTCTTCGGGACAGGCTCCGCGGCGTCGCACCGCGCAGGCGCGGCTGAACCGGGCTTCATGCGGATCGTTGGACCGTCATGAGCGATTCGACATCTGACCCACTGGACCAAGTTGCCGACGCCCGTCGGCACGAGATGGCGACCGAGCACCTCCTGTTCGGCACGATCCGCTTCCTGGCCCAGCGCCACCCGGAACTGCTGGACGAGCTCGACCGCAGCCTCGATCACCTATGGGACCGGGCCGAGGGTGCCGCGCGCGACGACGAGGCCGTGCGCAAGATCGCCGGCCGCATCATCAAGAGCTTGAGAGCCGAGAGCTAGCAGGCCCCCGGCCCGACCATCCGGATCTCTACGGGCGTACGCAGCCGATGCAGATGCCCCGGGTGATCGCATCGTTGCGCTGCTCGGTGGGGCTGCGCCGCTCGATGCTGCCGGTCTCGTTGGGGCCGAGTGCGCTGGGGTTCGGCACCGTCTGCCCGGTCGCGGCGGTGTGGGGCGCCTTCGCGGCCGTGGCGGGTCCGCCGCCGGTCCCGGTCTGGCTTACGGGTTGGGCCCAGCCGGGCTGCGTGCCCAGGGCCAGAACGACGAACGTGACGATCTTCAGGGGCGCGCGCATGATAACCTCCCGGCGCTTTTTATCTGCGTGGAACCGACGCACCTCTTGGCCGAAAGTTCCGTTTTCGCCCATGCGCGGCTTGCAACGATCACTCTCGCGCGGAACCCGGTAAGCTGGGAATACGGCCCCGCCATCCGGGGTATCGGCTAAGCCCTATTGCGAGGCTTGCCGGCTACACAGGAACGCTCCTCACTGGCACCGTCACGATCGAGGGGCTCACCATGAACCCGACCGTTAAGGCCGTGCTGTTGAACGAGCGCGCCAGCGTCCTGGCTGCTATCGCGGCCCGTGAGGGGACAGTGTCCGATCTGCTGGTTCAGTTGAACGGCGTCGAGAACGATATTTGGCGGTTGCGCCACCGGCTCATTGATCTGGAGGCCTATCTGGTCGGCCAGCGGATCGATCTGCCGGAGGACCCGCCGCAATCGGATGACGTCACTGTTGCCGCGCCGAGCGACGCGCCGGGGCTGCCGGCTTGCAAGCCGCTCGACGATTTCGTCCGCCACAGGTCCGGAAAGCGAAAGCTCCTGGCCGACGCCACGCCCCTCCGCATCGAGGATGCGCGCCGGTCGAGCTGAGCGGGCCGGGATTGCCCCGTACCCCCTTCCTGGGGCCTATCTAGACCCCGCGAGGATCCGAAAGGGGTGAAGGATGGGCAACCGCGATGGCGCCGGCGCGTCGAGCGCACGGATCGCCGAGGTCCAGCGCCTCGCGACCGCCCTGGCCGCCCGGGTGCGGTACGCGCAACTGGTCCAGCGGCCGGTCTACGAGGAGCAGATCAATGCCCTGGTCGGTGCGGCGCGCCTCCTCGACGAGGAGAAGGTGCCGTGGCCGCCCATGGTCGAAGAGGTGCTGATGGAGCTGGCCAAATCCCTGGACGGCTCCGGCGCAGACGAGGAGGAACCCTGAGGGTTCGGTGAGCACAAGCCGTCGACGCCCTCAGGCGAGATCGCCGAGCCAGCGCAATGAGCGCCGCAGACGTTCGGTCCCGCCCTGGGCGAACCACAGCCCGTGCGCGAAGATCACGGCGTTGGGCTTGAGCGCGACGAGTTCCGCCGCGGCCCGCGCCGCCTCGCGCCGACGCAGCTTGATGACGAGGCGCAGATAGGGCGGCGGCTGACCGTGCGGTGCGGTCATGCCGGCCAGGCGCAGGAGCGGGCGCAGCAGCGCCGGCATCTTCGCCGCTTCCAGGTTGAGCACGAGATCGGTCAGCACCAGCGTCCGGCTGTGTCCGTGGAAGAACGCGACCTCCCGGAAGCCGAGGCCGCCCGGAACCACGATCTGGCGCAGGTCCGAGGCCCATTCCGGCGGCGCCGCATCGGCGAGCACCCGGTCGATCCGCAGTCCGGACCGGCGCACCTGGCCGCGCTGGCGCAGGTTCGGCGCCGCCCAGGTCAGGGCGTCCGGGCAATGGCTCTGCCAATCCTTCAGAAAGGTCCAGTGCGCGATGTTCGGCGCCACGAGGTGGCGGATCGGCCCCAGCGCCGCGATCGCCCGGTGGAGGTCCGCGTCGTAGCGGGTCGGCGAGTGGAGCCACAGGCCGCCGTCGCCGAGCCGGATCACGGTCATTCGGACGGGGAGGGGCATCCCCAGGACTCTTAGGGGGCCGCTATCGACGATCCAGACGCCCTCGGCCACGGGCTTGAGCACGTCGAGGGGCGGATACGTCGCCTGGCTCAAGACCCGGTCCTCTCGGCTGCCGCCGGCGTTGCAGCCGGATTCTCAGGCAACCGCCGGAGGGCAAAGGGTTTCCCGGATGGATCGCCGCAGAGGCGGTCCCGTGGGGTCAGGCCTGGAGATAGGCGGGCGCTGCGACCGGGCGGGGCGGCAGGGCGCGCCACAGGGCGATCCCGAGGCCCAGGATGGTCAGGAGATCGCAGGTCAGCCCGAAGACCGAGCCGACGAGGAGGTTGTGCCCGGCCCAGCACAGGGAGGCGCCCAGGAACAGCAGGCGCATCGTCTGCGGCGCGGCGTTGAGGCGGGCGGCGGTCGCCAGCAGGGCGCCGACCACCGCGCAGGCCGAGGGCGTGCCGTTCCACGTGGTAATCGTCAGCCAGGCTCCCATTCCGAGAGGGCGAGAGTCGATCGATCGGTTGTCCTTCGACCCGCACGGAAACGGACGTGGGCGCGGCCACCGACCGGTCCATGCGATAAGCACACCGCGTCTTCCGCGAAGCGCAACGCGCCCTCAACGCCCTTGCGGGGAGGGGAAAACGTAAAGTGCTTCAGGTGTTTGCTGCCGAGTGCGATGGGTAAATCCGCCAGCCCGCGCGGTCCCGAGGATACGCCACCCTGGGGGATGGCCGCGCACACCGACAGGTTCCGGCGGAGACGGCCATCGATGGCCTCTCATCCGGCCTGGAACGGGCGGTGCTTGTCGTCGTCGGTGTCCGTAGCCGCACCCTTCGGCACGGCGCTGGTGTCGACCATGGTCCGTTGGTCCCGCGCGGGCTCCGGAAAATCCGTCAGTGCACGCCAGGGCGTCGCGGGCACGCCCATCAGGAAACCGCCCGATGATCGGAACAGCCAGGCTCCGACGAGCATCCAGGGCACGACGAAGAAGACGAATGCAGCGAGTCCCACGACGATCCTCCGGGGCTGTAAGCCGTCATGGGAAACGCGGGAACGGCCGGCATCGATCCGGCGCACTCACGCGCCGGCGGATCCCGTCTCGGCGCCCAGGAGGATCGTTTCGCGATACGCGCGGGGCGCCATGCCGTGGCGCTCCTTGAACCGGCGGGAGAAATGGGCCTGGCTGGCGAAGCCGCAGCTATAGGCCAGGGTACCGATCGGCAGGTGGGCACAGCCCGGATCGGCCAGGCGCTTGGCCGCCGCCTCCAGCCGTCGGTGCCAGATCCAGTCGGAGATGTGCTGGCCGTGCGCGTGGAACAGCTCCTGCAGCCGTCGCAGCGAAACCCCGACCGCGGCCGCGAGCCCGGGTGGGTCGAGGGTCGGATCGCCGAGATGGGTCTCGACATAGGCCTTGGCGCGCTGGACGACGACGGGTCCGTGGAGCAGCCGCGGGCACTCCCACGACATCCTGTGGGCGACGCTTGCCACGCGGAAGGGAGTGACAGCGCCGCCTGGATCTGGCACCGACGGCTACAGGCGGCGACCAAGCGCGTGGCCGATCCGGGCTGTACCCGCCTGCCGATCGGTACACTGGCCTATAGCTGCGGCGTCGCCAGCCAGGCCGAGTTCTCCCGCCGATGCAAGGGGCGCGACGCCATGTCGCCCCGCGCGTATCGCGAAACGATCCTCCTGGACGCGGAGCCGGGATCCGCTGGCGCGTGAGTGCGCCGGAGCGATGCCGTCCGTTCCCGCGTTCCCCAT
>NZ_JAKSYL010000111.1 GCF_022829515.1 Methylobacterium sp. J-048 | reverse complement strand
GCCCTGCACCCGCAAAAGGTCGAAGACCTTTTGAAACCGGACCTTTCGCGGACAGCGGTCGGTCAGTAGGTCCAGCGCTGGGCCTTGGAGACCAGGAAGTCGCGGAACGCCTGCACCCGGGCGACCGAGCGCATCTCCTCGGCATAGACCAGGTAGCTCTCCAGGCTCGGCATCTCGGTATCGCGCAGGACCTGGGTGAGCTGCTGGTCGCCGTCCACCGCATAGTCGGGCAGGATGCCGATGCCGGCGCCGGCCTCCATAGCCTTCTGGAGCGCGCCGATGTTGTTCACCGTCAGGTGGACGCTGCGTCGGTCGCGGCCCTCCCGTCCGGCATCGGCCAGCCAGTGGGCCGCCAGCAGGTAGGACGGCTCGTTGCCGCCGAACGAGATCAGGCGGTGATCGTCGAGTTCCTCGATGCTCTTGGGCTCGCCGAAGCGCTTGACGTAATCGACGCTCGCGTAGGCATGGTAATGCACGGTGAATAGCCGGCGCTGGATCAGGTCCGGCTGGGCCGGGCGGCGCATGCGGATCGCCACGTCGGCCTCCCGCATGGCGAGATCGAGTTCCTCGTTGGTCAGGATCAGCTCGATCCGGACATCCGGGTAGAGGTCGAGGAACTCGCCGACCCGCTGCGACAGCCACGATGTGCCGAGGCCCACGGTGGTGGTTACCTTGAGATCGCCGGTTGGCCGCTCAGAGGTCTCCACTAGGCGAGCCCGGGTGTTCTCCAGCCGCAGCTTCATGTCCCGGGCGGCGCGGAACAGCAGGTCGCCCTGCTCGGTGAGGATCAGGCCTCGGGCGTGGCGGTGGAACAGCGGCGCCTTCAGCTCGCGCTCCAGGGCGCTGATCTGGCGGCTCACCGCCGACTGGCTGAGGCCGATATCGTCGCCCGCCTTGGTGAAGCTGCCCGCCTCTGCGACGTTCAGAAAGATCCGGATCTTGTCCCAATCCAAGGCGAGAACCCCCACCACTGCGAATCCGCACCCGATGCCCGGCTCGAAGCGAGCCCCTGCTGCATCCGGCGATTCACCGGGCGATACGTGCGCGGCCGACGCCAAGAGGACGCGGCCGGCGCTCCAGGGGCATGCAATCGGTGCAGCCCTGCCCGGTCAGAACCCCTATGCGCCGGGCGCATGGTCGGACGCAAGCGTTCAGATCGCGAACTTGTTGACAGGACTTTGGTCCAACAGCGCGGAGCGGTCCGCGCTGCGTGGTCTCACTCCGCGGCGGCGGCCTGGAGCGGCGTCTCGCCGATCTCGAGATTGGCGAGGAATTTTTCGGCTTCCAGGGCCGCCATGCAGCCCATGCCGGCGGCCGTGATCGCCTGCCGGTAGACGTCGTCGGTGACGTCGCCCGCGGCGAACACGCCGGGGATCTCGGTCTCGGTGGTCCCGGGCTTCACCGACAGGTAGCCGCCGTGGCGCATCGGCAGCTGGCCCTCGAAGATCGAGGTGGCGGGCTGGTGGCCGATCGCCACGAAAATGCCGTCGGCCGGCACTTCGCTGATCTCCCCCGAGCGCGGGTCCTTGAGCCGGATATGGGTAACCCCGGGGGCCGGCTTCTGGACGCCGCAGATCTCCGCGACCTCCCGGTGCCACAGCACCTCGACGTTCGGGTGTTTGAACAGCCGCTCCTGAAGGATCCGCTCGGCGCGGAAGCTGTCGCGGCGGTGCACGACCGTGACTTTCTTGGCGATGTTGGCGAGGTACAGGGCCTCCTCGACGGCGGTATTGCCGCCGCCGACCACCACGACCTCCTTGCCGCGGAAGAAGAAACCGTCGCAGGTCGCGCAAGCCGAGACGCCGCCGCCCTGGAACGCCGCCTCGGAGGGCAGGCCAAGCCACTTCGCCTGAGCGCCGGTGGCGATGATCAGGGCATCGCAGGAATAGGTCTCGCCCGAATCGGCTTCCAGCCGGAACGGCCGCTGCTTGAGATCGACCGCCGTGATGTATTCCGACACGATTGTCGTGCCGACATGCTCGGCCTGCAGCCGCATCTGCTCCATGAGCCACGGCCCCTGGATCGCCTCGGCAAAGCCCGGGTAATTCTCGACATCGGTGGTGATCATCAGCTGGCCGCCGGGCTGGAAGCCGGAGATCAGCAGCGGCTCGACCATGGCGCGGGCGGCATAGATCGCCGCCGTGTAGCCGGCGGGACCGGAGCCGACGATCACGAGCTTGGCGTGGGTGTGGGCCATCTCTCTCGCTTCCTTCAGGTCAGTCCCGCAACGCGATGCGCATCGTAAGCCTTGGCGAGCGCCTCGGCTATCACCGGCGTCGCGTCGATCGGCTTGTACGGCAGGTCGACTAAGCGACCGGTGAACGGCCGCAGCGCACCCGCGATCGCTAATCCGGCGAACATCCGCCGGTGCCGGATATAGGTGCGCGGTAGGTCGAACAGCAGGACCGGCGCGCCGGTCGCCACCGCCTCGCTGACCATGTTGGCCGAATCCGAAGTGACCACGATCGCCTCGGCGAGCGCCAGCATGGCGACGTAAGGGTTGTCGCCGGTGCCGTCCCAGAGGAAGCCGCCGGTCTCGGCGGTCAATGTCTTGACCGCGTCGCGCAGCGGGTTGGGCGTCCGGCGGGAGATCGTCACCATCAGGCGACACCCCTGATCGATCAACCCGCGCAGCTCGGCCACGAGGCGCTGCATGTCGGTCTTGCGATAGCTCAAGTGCCGGCTGTCGCCGCCGACCAGCACCGCCACCCGGGGACCGTCGAGGCTGGCGAGCCGCGGATCCGGGTTGGCCCGGGCCGCGGCCAGCCGGGCGGCGGTGACGAGGTGGGGCGCGGTCAGGGTGGTGAAGACGTTGGGGCCGCGCAGGTCGTCGTAATCCGGCACCCAGATGAAGTCCGCGCTGTCCGCGCCGGTCCGCGGATCCTTGAGGAAGGCCGTGAAGGTCCGCCCCTCGGTCGCACTGCGCAGCGCCCGGAGATACGGCACGGCCCGGCGACCCGAGGCGATCAGCAGGTCGGGGTAGGGTCCCGACAGCGCGCCGTTGCGGCGGCGCGGGCTCTCGCGCGGATCGATCGGACCCCAGGGGGCGATCCAGCCGAACGGCCCGGCGGCCGGGACCTGGCGGATCTCGAATGGGATCCCGAGGGTCTCGGCGATGCCGACGCACTGGTTCTCGTCGCCGGCTTTGCCGTCGGTGATGATCCAGGCCCAGGCTTGGGACAGTTCGCGAAGGGGCTCACGCCGCGCAGAGGGCTGAGCCGTCGGGGCGGGCTTCGCCTCCGGCACGTCGATGCTTCTCATCGGAAACGCCTTACACCGCTGGCCGGCAGCGGGCTAATTCCGCGGCAGATCGCGGGCGAGCCACTGGGCGTAGATATCGGCGATGACCGCCAGACGTCGTGCCTCGAAGTCCGGGGCATACCACGCACCGCCATAGCTCGACGGCGTCGCGGTCATCTGGGGATGCCGGCCGAGCACCTGTCCGTCGCGACCGACGAGAAGCGCCTCGCCCTCGAGATAGTCGGTCTCGAAGTTGCCGCCCCGGCCGCGGAACGCGCCGCCGCCGACATAGGGCCGCAGCGACAGGGCCTTCACCACGACCACCAGGCGCGGCCCGCGACCGCCGATCCGCTCGGCGAAGGTCTTGCGCAGGGATTCGGTCAGGTCGGCGGCCAGCGCCTCGGCCTGGAGGCCGGCGCCGGCAGCCCGCAGGGGCCGCACGTCGACACGGACATCCGAGAACAGGGCGGTCGGCGGGAAGTCGCCGGCCGCCGCGGCCCCCGCGACGCCGCAGAGCAGGAGGCCGGCGAGCCGGCCCCAGAGACGCGTGATCATCGGCTCAGCCGCCGAACTGGACGCCGACGACCTCGTAGGACTTGCCGCCGCCCGGCGTCGTGACCTCGACGGTGTCGCCGACACCCTTGCCGATCAGGGCGCGGGCGATTGGCGACGTGATCGAGACGCGCCCGGCATGCACGTCGGCCTCGGGCTCGCCGACGATCTGGTAGGTCTTCTCCTCCTCCGTGTCCTCGTCCACGAGCTTCACGGTGGCGCCGAACTTGATCTTGTTGCCCGACAGCTTCGCCACGTCGATGATCTCGGCGCGCGCGATCATGCTCTCGAGCTCCATCACGCGCCCCTCGTTGTGGGACTGCGCCTCTTTGGCGGCGTGATACTCGGCGTTCTCGGACAGGTCGCCGTGCGCGCGGGCCTCGGCGATGGCCGCCACGATGCGCTGGCGCTCTACCTGCTGGCGATGCTTCAGCTCCTCTTCGAGGGCTGCGAATCCGCGCACCGTGATCGGAACCTTGTCTATCGTCATCGTCTCGCGCCACAATGAAGAGGCCCGGCCGAGAGTGAAGCACTCTCCCCGGGCCACGAAGTTAAGTCAGCGGGACCCTGAGGCTCAGGCCGCGAAGTATTCTTGCAGGGCGCGGACTTGGAGATCGCCTTCTAGATAGGCCTTGATCCCTTCGGCCGCCGCCATCGCGCCGGCTAGAGTGGTGTAATACGGCACCTTATGCAAGAGGGCCGCGCGCCGGAGCGAGCGCGAGTCCGAGAGCGCGCCGGCACCCTCGGTGGTGTTGAGCACCAGCTGGATGTCGCCGTTCTTGATCGAGTCGACCACGTGCGGCCGGCCCTCCAGAACCTTGTTCACCCGCTCGGCCGGCACGCCGCTCTCGACCAGGAATTTCTGCGTCCCGCCGGTCGCCAGGATCGAGAACCCGAGGTCGGACAGGAGCTTCACGCTCGGCAGGATCCGGGCCTTGTCGGCGTCGCGCACCGAAACGAACACCGTGCCGGAGCGCGGCACCTGCGTACCCGAGCCGAGCTGGCTCTTGGCGAAGGCCACGCCGAAGCTGGCATCGAGCCCGATCACCTCGCCGGTGGAGCGCATCTCCGGTCCGAGCAGGACGTCGACGCCCGGGAAGCGGGCGAACGGGAACACCGCCTCCTTGACGGCGATATGGGCCAGCTCCTTGCGCTTCAGGCCGAAGCTCGCGAGCCTCTCGCCGGCCATGACCCGGGCGGCGATCTTGGCGATCGGCTCGCCGATCACCTTGGCCACGAACGGCACGGTGCGGGAGGCGCGCGGGTTCACCTCCAGCACGTAGATGTCGCCGTCCTTGATCGCGTACTGGACGTTCATCAGGCCGCCGACCTGCAGCGCCAGCGCCATCGCGGTGGTCTGCCGCTCCAGCTCGGCGATGGTCTCCGGGGAGAGCGAGCGCGACGGCAGGGAGCAGGCGGAATCGCCCGAGTGGATGCCGGCCTCCTCGATGTGCTCCATGATGCCGGCGATGAACACGTCCTTCCCGTCGCAGACCGCGTCCACGTCGATCTCGACGGCATCCGACAGGTAGCGGTCGAACAGCAGCGGGTTCTTGCCCAGCACCGTGTTGATCTGCCCGGTCTTGTCGTTGGGGTAGCGGGCGACGACGTCGGACGGGATCAGGCTCGGGAGCGTGCCGAGCAGGTAGTCGGCGAACTGGCTCTCGTCGCGGATGATCGCCATGGCGCGGCCGCCCAGCACGTAGCTCGGGCGCACCACGAAGGGCAGGCCGAGCTCGGAGGCGATCAGCCGGCTCTGCTCCACCGAGTAGGCGATGCCGTTCTTCGGCTGCTTCATGCCGAGCTTGTCGAGGAGCCGCTTGAACTGGTCCCGGTCCTCGGCGAGGTCGATCGCGTCCGGTGAAGTGCCGAGGATCGGCACGCCGGCCGCTTCCAGGGCGCGGGCGAGCTTAAGCGGCGTCTGGCCGCCGAACTGGACGATGACGCCGTGCAGGGTGCCGGCCTGCCGCTCGGTCTCGATGATCTCCAGCACGTCCTCGGCAGTCAGCGGCTCGAAATAGAGCCGGTCCGAGGTGTCGTAGTCGGTCGAGACCGTTTCCGGGTTGCAATTGACCATGATGGTCTCGTAGCCGGCCTCCGACAGCGCGTAGCAGGCGTGGCAGCAGCAATAGTCGAACTCGATGCCCTGGCCGATCCGGTTGGGGCCACCGCCGAGGATGATGATCTTCTTAGCGTCCGTCGGCCGCGCCTCATCGACGACCGTGCCGGCGAAGGGTGCCACGTAGGTCGAGTACATGTAGGCGGTCGGCGCCTTGAACTCGGCCGCGCAGGTGTCGATGCGCTTGAACACCGGACGCACGTCGAGCGAGCGGCGCAGGGCGCGCACGTCCGCCTCCTCGGTCTTCGCCAGCACGGCCAGACGCGCATCGGAGAAACCCGCGGCCTTGAGCTGGCGGAACGCCCCGGGGGTGCGCGGCAGGCCGTGCGCCTTCACCCGGTTCTCCAGGTCCACGATCGCCTGGATCTGCTCCAGGAACCACGGATCGACCTTGCAGGAGGCGTGGACCTCCGCGTGGCTGACGCCGAGCCGGAGGGCCTGGGCGATCTTCAGCAGCCGGTCCGGCGTCGGCACGCCGAGCGCCGCCTTGATGGCGTTGTGGTCGTCGCCGCGGCCCAGCCCCTCGATCTCGATCTCGTCGAGGCCGGTCAGCCCGGTCTCCAGCGAGCGCAGGGCCTTCTGCAGCGATTCCGCGAAGCAGCGGCCGATCGCCATCGCCTCGCCCACCGACTTCATGGCGGTGGTCAGGGTCGGCTCGGCGCCCGGGAATTTCTCGAAGGCGAAGCGCGGGATCTTGGTGACGACGTAGTCGATCGTCGGCTCGAACGAGGCCGGGGTCGCGCCGCCGGTGATGTCGTTGGCGATCTCGTCGAGCGTGTAGCCGACCGCGAGCTTGGCCGCGACCTTGGCGATCGGGAAGCCCGTGGCCTTCGAGGCGAGCGCCGAGGAGCGCGAGACGCGCGGGTTCATCTCGATCACGATCATCCGCCCGTTCTCGGGGTTGATCGCGAACTGCACGTTCGAGCCGCCGGTCTCGACGCCGATCTCGCGCAGCACCGCCAGCGATGCGTCGCGCATCACCTGGTATTCCTTGTCGGTGAGCGTCAGGGCCGGGGCGACGGTGATCGAGTCGCCGGTATGCACGCCCATCGGGTCGATGTTCTCAATGGAGCAGACGATGATGCAGTTATCCGCCTTATCGCGGACGACCTCCATCTCGTATTCCTTCCAGCCGAGCACGCTCTCCTCGATCAGGACCTCGTTGGTCGGCGAGGCGTCGATGCCGCGCTCGACGATGTCCAGGAACTCTTCCCGGTTGTAGGCGATGCCGCCGCCGGTGCCGCCCATGGTGAAGGACGGGCGGATGATCGCCGGCAGGCCGACCTCGGCGAGCGCGATCAGGGCCTGCCCGAGGGCGTGCTCGCCGTAGCGCTTGCGCCGCTCGGATTCTCCGGACTGCCACTTGCGCTCGAAAGCCGCGACCGCCGCGGCGCGCGCCTGTTGGTCGGGGTTGGCGGCCTCGATCTTGGCGATCTCGGTCAGGAACTTCTCGCGGTCGGCCTTCTTGGCAGCGGAGGCGTTGGCCAGCGCCGATTTCGGGGTGTCGAGCCCGATCTTGGTCATGGCGTCCCGGAACAGGCTCCGGTCCTCGGCCTTGTCGATGGCCTCGGCGGTGGCGCCGATCATCTGCACGCCGTACTTGGCGAGCACGCCCATCTTCTGCAGCGACAGGGCGCAGTTCAGCGCCGTCTGGCCGCCCATGGTCGGCAGGATCGCGTCCGGGCGCTCCTTCTCGATGATCTTGGCGACGATCTCCGGGGTGATCGGCTCGACATAGGTCGCGTCCGCCATGTCCGGATCGGTCATGATCGTCGCCGGGTTCGAATTCACCAGGACGATCCGGTAGCCCTCCTCGCGGAGCGCCTTGCAGGCCTGGGTCCCGGAATAATCGAACTCGCAGGCCTGCCCGATGATGATCGGCCCCGCACCGACGATGAGGATCGAGGAGATGTCGGTGCGCTTGGGCATCTGCGGCCTTTTCAGGCCAAGCGCGCCCGGTCGGGCACGGCTCGGATCGGCCCTGCTCCCAGACGCGCGTGGCGGGATTGTCGTTGAACGCCGCGTTTACACGGGCGACCGGCGCATTGGAAGGCCGGGGCCGACCGGGGGATTTGCATGGCCCCGCACAGGGATTCGCGCGCGCCGGATGAGCTTCAAACAATTCTGAAGTATCTGATCGATCAACCGCGGCATTGCCGAGTCTTTTCGCGAGCCATAAAGCTCCATCGATCGGCGGATCCGTCGATTAAAACGATATCAATTCGAGAATGAAGATGACCAGGGAAACGTTCAGCGCGGCGATGCTTCTGCTCGGCGCGATCTCAGGGGCGTAGGCCGCGGAAGTCTCCATCAAGACGCTCAACAGCGGTCCGGGCGGGATGATGGTCTTCGATCCGGCCTTCGTGAAAATCCAGCCCGGGGACACGGTGCGGTTCGTGCCGGCCGACGAGGGCCACAACGCCGAACTCATCAAGGGCATGGCGCCCGAGGGGGCGCCGACCTTCAAGACCGTTGTCGGCAAGGAGGAGACCGTCACCTTCGACAAGCCCGGCCTCTACGGCTTCAAGTGCGCGCCGCATTACATCATGGGCATGGTCGGCCTGATCGAGGTCGGCGACAAGCCGGAGAACCTGGAGGCCGCCAAGGCGGTCCAGCACGGCAAGCTGGCCGCCAAGCGCTTCGAGCCGCTGTTCGAGAAGGTGCAGTAAGGGTCGACGGGGGCGGCCAGCCGCCCCCGCTCAGAACCCGGCGTAAAGGGCGGCGAGCGCCCGGTCGATGGACAGATAAAAGATCCCGAAGGCGACCAGCGCGGCGGCGGCGAATTCCAGCGCGACATTCGAGAGCGTCTGCGCCCGGCGCAGCATCTCGCGGCCGAAATACAGGGAGACCCAGGCGAGCGCGAGCACGGCCGGCATGGCGAACAGGTAGGAGACCGTGCTCTCGACCCGGTCGAGGCCAGCCGCCGGATCGATCAGGGCACGGATGTTGCGCACCCAGGGGGCGTAGAGGGCGGCGTAGAGCGCGGTCACCCAGGCGAGGCCGGCCGCGATGCCGAGATGGACCATGAAGGTGCGGTGCAAGCGGGAGAAATCGTCGCGTGCCTCGTCGATGGTCATCCGGCAATCCCCTTCGGACGAAACCGCCATGCGCGGTCCGTCGATGGGATGATTAAGCCGCCGGAATTCGCGGATTTTGTGACGCCGGCGCGGCCTGAATGGGACCGCGCCGAGCCTCAGCCGCCCCTCGCCGGTCAGGCGTCGGTGGCCTTCTCCGGCTCGCCGGAGCGCATCAGCGTGACGAAGCGTTCGAACAGGTAGTGGCTGTCGCGCGGGCCGGGTGAGGCCTCCGGATGGTGCTGCACCGAGAAGGCCGGCCGGTCGGTGAGGGTGAGGCCGCAATTCGAGCCGTCGAACAGGGAGACATGAGTCTCGACCGCACTCGCCGGCAGGCTCGCGGGATCGACCGCGAAGCCGTGGTTCATCGAGACGATCTCGACCTTGCCGGTGGTCTTGTCCTTGACCGGGTGATTCGCGCCGTGATGGCCCTGGCCCATCTTCACGGTGCGGCCGCCGAGCGCGAGGCCCATGAGCTGGTGCCCGAGGCAGATGCCGAAGGTCGGCATCTTCTCGTCCAGCAGCTTGCGGATCACCGGCACGGCATAGGTGCCGGTGGCCGCGGGATCGCCGGGGCCGTTGGACAGGAAAACGCCGTCGGGCTTCAGCGCCAAAATCTCCTCCGCGCTGGTGGTGGCCGGCACCACGGTCACGTCGCAGCCGGCCTGGGCGAGCAGCCGCAGGATATTGCGCTTCACGCCGTAATCGATCGCCACGACCTTCAGGCCGTCGCCGGGCGCACGCTTGCCGTAGCCGTCGCCCAAGGCCCAGACGGTCTCCGACCATTCCGAGGTCGCTTGGCTGGTCACCGGCGGCACCAGGTCGAGGCCTTCCATGGGCGCCAGAGCGGCGGCCCGGGCCTTCAGCGCCTCGCGGTCGAACCGGCCTTCGGGATCGTTGGCGATCACGGCGTTCGGCATGCCGTGATCGCGGATCCGGGCGGTCAGCGCCCGCGTGTCGATCCCAGTGATGCCGACGATGCCGCGGGCATCGAGCCAGCCGTCGAGATGCGACGAGGACCGCCAACTCGACGGCTTCGTCACCGCCGAGGCGATCACGGTGCCGCGCACGCCCGAGGCCGGGGCCGCTTCCAGGCTCTCCAGATCCTCGTCGTTGGTGCCGACATTGCCGATATGCGGGAACGTGAAGGTGACGATCTGCCCGGCATAGGACGGGTCGGTCAGGATCTCCTGATATCCGGTCATCGAGGTGTTGAAGCAGACTTCGCCGTCGGCGATCCCGGTTTTGCCGATGCCGAACCCTTCCAGGATGGTCCCGTCCGCCAGCACCAGCAGGGCCGTCGCGACGGGCTCAGCCCAGGGTTCGGGGGCGGCGGGTTTGGAGGCCTGAGCGGCGGCGTCTTGCAGCATCGGGTCGGTCTCGCTTATGTCCGGCCGAAGGCAGGCACCGCATTGCGGCGCCCACGGCTGGCGGCATGATCGTGTGCGCCGCTCTTAGCGAGCAGCCCGCGATCGGGTCAATGTGGCCCTGCGGCCGATGAGGCTCAACACCCGCAAAGTGCAGGCCAGCCCCCCGTTTCACCCGTCGGAAGGTTTATCGAGATGCTGCGCGCCCGCCTCACCACCGAGATGAAGGAGGCCATGAAGGCCGGCGAGAAGGACAAGCTCGCCACCGTGCGGATGATCCAGGCCGCCCTCAAGGACAAGGATATCGAGGCCCGCGGCCTCGGCAAGGAGCCGGCCTCCGACGAGGAGATCCTGTCGCTGCTCCAGAAGATGATCAAGCAGCGCACCGAATCTGCCTCGGTCTACGAGCAGGGCGGCCGCCCGGAACTGGCCGCCAACGAGCGCGCCGAGATCGCGATCATCGAGGCGTTCCTGCCCAAGCAGATGGACGAGGCGGAGACCCAGGCCGCGGTCGAGGCCGCAATCCAGGAGACCGGCGCCGCTGGCCAGAAGGACATGGGCCGGGTCATCGCCGCCCTGAAGGGCAGCTACGCCGGCCGCATGGATTTCGCCAAGGCCAGCGGGCTGGTGAAGGCCGCGCTGGCGGCGAAGGGCTGAGGCACGGACTTCCAGCTCTCCCCGCAATCCCCCGCCTGATCGAGCCTTCGATCGACTGGGCGGGACTCAGGCACCCCCGGCGCGCTATATTCAGCGGTCAGGCAATCGACCCGCAGGCTCCGTGCGCTATCCGCCCCACATCCTGGAAGAGATCCGCGCCCGGCTGCCGGCCTCTTCCGTGGTCGGGCGGCGGGTGCAGCTCAAGAAAGCCGGCCGTGAATGGCGCGGCCTGTCGCCGTTCAACGCCGAGAAGACGCCGTCCTTCTACGTGAACGACCAGAAGCAGTTCTACCATTGCTTCTCCTCATCCAAGCACGGCGACATCTTCACCTTCCTGATGGAGACGGAGGGCCTGAGCTTCCCCGAGGCGGTGGAACGGCTCGCGAGCGAGGCCGGCGTCAGCCTGCCGGCGCCCACGGAAGACACCCGCGTCGCCGAGAAGCAGCGCGCCGGGGCCATCGAGGTCATGGAGATGGCCGCCCGGTGGTTCGAAGAGCGGCTGCGCGCGGGGCAGGGGAGCGAGGCCAGGGCCTATCTCGAGCGCCGGGCCCTCAGGGAGGAGACGCAGCGCGCCTTTCGGCTCGGCTACGCGCCGAACGAACGTTATGCCCTGCGCGACCACCTCGCCGGGCAGGGGGTCGACAAGGATCTGATGGTCGAGCTGGGCCTGCTCGCCGGCGGCGAGGATATCTCGGTCCCGTACGATTATTTTCGCGATCGGGTGATGTTCCCGATCACCGACACCCGCGGCCGGGTCGTCGCCTTCGGAGGCCGGGCGCTCTCCAAGGAGGTGCGCGCCAAGTACCTGAATTCGCCGGAGACGCCGCTCTTCCACAAGGGCCGGACGCTCTACAACCTCCACGGCGCCCGCAAGGCGGCGCACGAGCGCGGTTCGATCATCGCGGTCGAGGGCTATGTCGACGTCATCGCCATGACGCTCGCCGGCCATCCCGAGACGGTGGCGCCGCTGGGCACCGCGCTGACCGAGGAGCAGCTGGCCCTGCTATGGCGGCACGCCGACGAACCGATCCTGTGCTTCGACGGCGACAAGGCCGGCCAGCGAGCCGCGTTCCGGGCGCTCGACGTCGCGCTGCCGGCCCTCGAACCCGGCCGATCCCTGCGGATCGCCCTGCTGCCCGGCGGCCAGGATCCGGACGACCTGCTGCGCTCGGGCGGCCCGGGCGCGATCGACCAGGTTCTACAGGCCGCGCTGCCCCTGTCGGAGCTGCTGTGGCGCCGCGCCCTCGAATCCGGGCCGGCCGATACGCCCGAGCGGCGGGCCGGCCTGACCCAGACGCTGCGCGCCACCGTCGCCACGATCCGCGACGACACGGTCAAGCGTTACTACCGCGACGACATCGAGGAGCGGCTGCGCAGCCTGTCGCCCCGCGCCTCGCGTTCCGCGGGGGCCGGGCCGAAGGGGCAGGGGCAGGGACAAGGGCAAGGCCGGCGGTTCGTCCGGCCGGGCGAGCCGGTCTCGCCGCGCATCACCGGCAGCCCCAGCGCCTCGATGACCGCCTCGGCCGGCTTCTCCGGGGCGGCTCCGGTGCGCGAGGCGGTCATCGCCGGCACGCTCCTGGTCCACCCGGAAATGCTCGCCGAGTTCGGCGACGCGGTGTCGGAACTCGACTTCGAGGATCCCGACGCGCGGGCGCTGCTGTCGGTCCTGGTCGCTTGTGCCGCAGAGGACGGGCAAACGAATGCCGACCTGTTGCAAAGCCGCATCACACGGGCCGGTCTCGCAGACGCGGCGGAGCGGATTCTCGCCCTCGCACGCTCGCGGGACCGGATCACCCTGTCTCCACATGCCGATCCGCAGCAGCGCGCGGACGCTCTCAGACAGGCGATGATCTTGCACCGGCAGGCAGGAGCGCTACATAGCGAACTTCGCGAAGCACGGCAGGCGTTTGAGGACGATCCGACCGATGCCGGGTGGGCATGGCTCTGCGAAGTCAAGGCGAGGCTGGAGACCGTCATCGCCGCTGAGGCTGAAGCCGACAAGCCGGTGTCGAGCGACTCGACCGCCGCATGACGGCTGTGCGATGGCGGTGGCGGCGGGCAGTGCCGCGCCATAGTTAACAATCGGTCAAGCCTCGGGCTTGCATACGGAACCCGACGACCCAATGCGTCCGGAGCAATCCGGGGGCACTCGCAAGTATCGCGGCGCCGACGGCGTGGAGCGGCCTTCTTCAGGCCTCCGCAGTGCGCCGCATCCGAAACAATAGGCTGATCATGGCGACGAAGGCAACGGAACGGGACGAGACGGACGCTGCCCCCGAGCAGCAGACCGACGGGCCGCTCCTCGACCTGACGGATGCTTCGGTCAAGCGGATGGTCAAGCTCGCCAAGAAGCGCGGCTACGTGACCTACGAAGAGGTCAACGAGGTCCTGCCCGAGGGCCAGTCCGATCCTGACCAGCTCGAGGACGTGCTCTCGCAGCTGTCCGAGATGGGCATCAACGTGGTCGAGGCCGAGGAGACCGACGAGGCGGCCACCACCGAGAAGACCGCCAACGGGGCCGACAGCGAAGAGGAAGAAGCCGAGGGCGGCGAGGTGGCCGAGGTCGCGCCGACGCGCGCCGTGGCCGTCACCACGACCACCAAGGAGCCGACCGACCGCACCGACGATCCGGTGCGGATGTACCTGCGCGAGATGGGCTCTGTGGAGCTGCTCTCCCGCGAGGGCGAGATCGCGATCGCCAAGCGCATCGAGGCCGGCCGCGAGGCGATGATCGCCGGCCTGTGCGAGAGCCCGCTGACCTTCCAGGCGATCATCATCTGGCGGGACGAGCTCGTGGAGGGCAAGGTCCTCCTGCGCGACATCATCGATCTCGAAGCGACCTATGCCGGCCCGGACGGCAAGAACGCTCCGCAGATCCCCGAGGGCGAAAGCGAAGAGGGCGCCGAGGAGGCCGAGCCGCCGGCGCCCCCGGAGGGTGGCGACGACGACGACGACCTCGAGAACAACGTCTCGCTCGCCGCGATGGAAGCGGAGATCAAGCCGCGTGTCCTCGAGACCTTCGACGCGATCGCCGCGAACTACCGCAAGCTGCGCAAGTTCCAGACCGAGGGCGCCGAGCGCAAGGCGGCGGGGGACAAGAATACCCCGGCCCAGAACCAGAAGCAGATCGAGCTGAAAGACAGCGTCGTCGCCGACGTGAAGTCGCTGTCGCTCAACAACAACCGCATCGAGGCGCTGGTCGGCCAGCTCTACTCGATCAACAAGCAGCTGATCGGCCACGAGGGCCGGCTGATGCGCTACGCCGAGAGCCACGGCGTCGCCCGCGACGAGTTCCTGCGTCACTACCAGGGCTACGAGCTCGATCCGAACTGGATGGAGCGCGTCGGCACGCTGGGCGGGAAGGGCTGGAAGAACTTGGTCGAGCGCGGCTCGAAGCAGGTCACCGATCTGCGCGCCCAGATCCTCGACCTCGCCTCCGAGACCGGCCTGGAGATCGGCGAGTACCGCCGCATCGTCAACATGGTCCAGAAGGGCGAGCGCGAGGCCCGGCAGGCCAAGAAGGAGATGATCGAGGCGAACCTGCGCCTCGTGATCTCGATCGCCAAGAAGTACACGAACCGCGGCCTGCAGTTCCTGGACCTGATCCAGGAGGGCAACATCGGCCTGATGAAGGCGGTGGACAAGTTCGAGTACCGCCGCGGCTACAAGTTCTCGACCTACGCCACGTGGTGGATCCGGCAGGCGATCACCCGCTCGATCGCCGACCAAGCCCGCACGATCCGCATCCCGGTGCACATGATCGAGACGATCAACAAGATCGTCCGGACTTCGCGCCAGATGCTCCACGAGATCGGCCGCGAGCCGACCCCGGAGGAGCTGGCCGAGAAGCTGGCGATGCCGCTGGAGAAGGTCCGGAAGGTCCTGAAGATCGCCAAGGAGCCGATCTCCCTCGAGACGCCGATCGGCGACGAGGAGGACAGCCATCTGGGCGACTTCATCGAGGACAAGAACGTCGTCCTGCCGATCGACGCGGCGATCCAGTCGAACCTGCGCGAGACCACGACCCGCGTCCTGGCGTCGTTGACCCCGCGCGAGGAACGCGTGCTGCGCATGCGCTTCGGCATCGGCATGAACACCGACCACACCCTCGAAGAGGTCGGCCAGCAGTTCTCAGTGACCCGCGAGCGCATCCGGCAGATCGAGGCCAAGGCCCTGCGCAAGCTGAAGCACCCGTCGCGCAGCCGGAAGCTCCGGAGCTTCCTGGACAACTGAGCCCCCGTCGCGGATCTTCGCGGCGCCCCTCCTTCGACCGCGCGACCGCCCCGTTGCGCGGCACTCAGTGTGGCGCCATGCTCGAACGCCGCCCGCCAACGCCCGGATTGCCGACGGCCTTCGCGGACGGCTCAGAGGCCGACGACGTGCCCTTCGGCGCGCTCCAGCCCTCGGTGGGCATCCGCGACTGGCTGCTGGGCGAGGGCGCACGGCTGGAGAAGGCCGAGGACATGCTCTCCGGCCTCGCCGAGCGGCTGATCGCGGTCGGCGTGCCGGTGGACCGGGCCTCCACGGCGATCGACACTCTGCACTCGGAATATGCCGGGGTCGGCCGGGTCTGGACCCGGGACGGCGGCACCAGCGTGCGCCTGTTCCCGCACGGGAGCCGCTCGCAGGAGGCCTATCTCGGCAGCCCGTTCCACACGGTCCACGAGACCGGCGAATGGCTGATCCTCGACGTCGCCGAGACGCCGGACGACGCCTACGCGATCATCCCGGACCTGAAGGCCGGCGGCTACACCCACTACGTCGTGGCGCCGCTGTTCTTCACCAACGGCACCAAGAACGGCATCACCTTCGCCACCCGGGCCCCGGAAGGGTTTGGCGACGACGACATCGCGATCCTGCGCTTCGTCATGCCGGCCTTGGCCGCCGTGGTGGAAATGCGCGTCCTCAACAAGCAGCTCGATCACGTGCTGCGCCTCTATGTCGGCGACGAGCCGCATCGGGCGATCCTGGCGGGCGACATCCGCCGTG
Source organism: Methylobacterium sp. J-048 (assembly GCF_022829515.1). Classification (GTDB taxonomy): domain Bacteria; phylum Pseudomonadota; class Alphaproteobacteria; order Rhizobiales; family Beijerinckiaceae; genus Methylobacterium. Next base: position 28,313 of record NZ_JAKSYL010000111.1, on the reverse strand, counting down.
GGCAGGTGACGCGGATCCGTTCGGCGATCCTGTTCGCCGACATGCGCGACTACACCCGCACCTCCGCCGACATGACGCCGGAGGAGGCGGTCGGGCTGCTCAACGTGTTCTTCGACTGCTTGGTGCCGCCGATCGAGCGCGAGGGCGGCGAGGTCCTGAAATACCTGGGCGACGGTCTGCTGGCGATTTTTCGGGAGTCCGGGGACGATCTGGGCGGCGCCGCCAAGGGCGCGCTCACGGCCGCCCAGCACGCGCTGGCGGCCCTCGACGAGGCCAACGCCCTGCATCAGTTCGCTGTCCCGGTGGCGGCTGGGATCGCGCTGCACCACGGCGAGGCCGCCTACGGCAATGTCGGCTCCGGCTCCCGCCTCGACTTCACGGTGATCGGCCGCGACGTGAACCTCGCCAGCCGACTGGCGCGCTTGAATCGCCAGCTCGGTGAGCCGCTGCTGATGTCGAAGCCGTTCGTGGATTTCCTCTGGGGCGATCCGATCCCACTGGGCGAGCACGTCCTCGACGGGTTCCGCGAACCCATGGCGGTGTTCCGACCGAAATTCTTGCGGCCGCGCAAACCGACGTGAGCGCTATTCACGCAAAGGCCGCGCACGGCAATACAGCCGGCGGCTCGTGGAAGCCTCCACATCAAACTGAGGGCGTCACTTAGCCTCTATACCTTCAGTGTGACCATGTTCCATACGAACTCTGAACGTTCGAAGGATTTCCGAGACCTACCAGCCGGACCCGTCATCCGGTGCGAGCTCGATGAGCCAAAGCGTCGGTCCGCGCACGGATATCTTCCGGGACATTGGATCGATTTAGTATCTCCCGACAAGCACTCAAACAGATGCTATACTGTCCAGAGTGGTAGGCATTGATGGAATACTCTTCCAGCATCCCATAATCGTAAACCCATGGGTTCAACGATATTCCTTCACCCGGCATTGTTAGCGATATTCCAGCCTCGGCATACCGGAATCCGACCGAGAAATTTTTTCTGCTCCTACAATATCGGCTTGCCCCGTGGCGCGCTTCTGCCCGTGCCGGGCGGATCGGGATCGCCCGATCGTATAGGGTCAGGATCTCGTCTTCGGGACCATCCAACCGTACCATATTGACAGCGGCCATAAGCAGACTGAAATATACTTCTTCTTCCCAATAACCAAGATCTGCGCGCTTCAAATAGAATTCGAGAGCCTTCTGATATTGTCCGGTCGCGTCATAAGTACCGGCCAGATAAAATGTGTATCGCGCGATCATGAAAGGATCTTTTTCGACCGCTAAGGCCTGTTCCAGCACAGCGATGTCGCGGGCATCCGCGGTCTTGTCGTGATGGCGCGCCCCGTCATCGCCCCGACGCATTGCGAGCGGAAGGATCGGCGTATCCGGAGATCCGGGACAATCGAGGAACTCATGCAGGACCCCTCGATAGCGCCAATCTTTCTTATTGCTAACAATCTGCGTGCGCCAATATCGCGTATGCTCGTCGATGATTTCAAGCATATAGCCTGCATCACCGAATTTCGGCACCGCGAAGCCCGGTGGGATTATCAATTCGTCATCTGCATCGATGATGAGCGAGTATTGGGCGTGTGGACGCGAAAGCCTCAGAGCCTCGTTCCGATTGAAGGCGAAATCGACCCATGGCCGCTCGACGAGAGAGCCAGGTATGTCTGCCATTGCGGTGCGGACGATATCCTGGGTTCCGTCAGTCGATCCGGTATCGACGATTTTCCAATGGTTGATAATGGGCCTGACGGAATCCAAGCATCGGCGGATAACATGTGCTTCATCTTTAACGATCATCGATAGACAGATGGTCGGGGAGAAGCTTTTCATACGAAGATTATCCGAACAAGCGTTCGCGACATGAGAACGTAATCACCCCAACCATAGCGCAATTTCGAACGCGCAACAAATCGATCATCATTTCCTAGTTCGATCGTTGACAAAGTGAGCAAACATAAAAAGCGGATAATTTCACATCATTAGTCAAAAATAATTTAGTCAACACGGTTAACCTGAGCGCTAATGTGATTTTTGTCAAATTAGTAACAAATATTTACTGTATAATGATGTTTTAAGCTTCTTCGAACGCCGTGAGATTCGGATCTGGCCGTTCGATTGCAGGACGGACTTGCGTCCGGCGTCCCACAGCATTCCCACCCAGCCGTCCTCATCGTGATGCGTTCGAGCGCAGCGGAGGCCTTAAGGAATGGTGCGGCCTGCCAGAGAATATCTTCGAGGCTCAAGGGCTTAGGCGCCCCCGAACGAGAGCATCGATTGGGTTCCACAGACAAGCTCCCGAACCGCTCAGCTCCGCAGTGCCATCGTTTCGCCAGCGACGCCGAAACAGAACATCGTCCCAAACGGTGGAATCCGGCTTTCGAAAAAGGCGAGGTGGCTCAAAAGCTAGCGCTTCGTGTCGGCTCCGATATCCAGTCCGACGCGTTAGATTTCCAAGGGGTCGTGCACGTCGCCTTTCTCCAGACAGTGATCGCAATCTCCGATTGTCGCTGGGGTTGACCCGACGGCCCGGCAGCGGGGTTGACCGACGCGGGCCTGGGCGCCACATCTGCGTCTGTTCCAGGGAGATCCCCGGCAAGGGGCTGAGAAACCGCTGGCACGTCCATCCGGACCTGCGGCGCGGAAATCCTTCGAACCTGATCCGGCTCATACCGGCGTAGGGATTGGACCGCGGCTGCCTTAAGGGCAAGCCACCGCTTCTCACCGAAGCACACGGCCCGATCTTCGCGACGGAATCCCGCGGAGATGATTGTGGCCTTTGACCGCCCCGTTTCACCGATCGGACGCCGCCGGATCCCGGCCGGTCTCGCCGCGCAGGAAGCGCTGCCCGCGCGGGCCGATGTCGCCATCGTCGGCGGCGGCCTGATCGGGCTGTCGATCGCGTGGCGGCTCGCCCGGGCGGGCCGCTCGGTGGTCGTGGTCGAGCGCGAGACCATCGGGGCCGGCGCGAGTTTGGCTGCCACCGGCATGCTGGCGCCCGCCGCCGAGCACGAGCCCGGCTCGGACCCGCTCCTGCCGCTCGCCCTCGAATCGCTCCGGCTCTGGCCGGGCTTCCGCGACGCGCTCGAAGCCGAGGCCGGCCTGCCGATCGATTACCGGCCGGATGGCACCGTGGTGGTCGCCATCGGCCGCGACGAGGTCGAACGCCTGCGCTTCCGCTACGACCTGCAGCGCCGCTCCGGCCTCGATGCCGCATGGCTGCCGGGAACCGAGGTTCGGCGACTGGAGCCGGGCTTACGCCCTTCGGTCACCGCCGGGATCCACTGCCCGCTCGACCATCAGGTCGATCCGCGCCTCGTCATGGCGGCGCTGGCCGAAGCCTGCCGGCGCGCCGGCGTCACCCTGGTGGAGCACAGTACGGTGACCGGCCTCGACTGGGCCGGTGGGGCCGTCACCGGCATCCGCGTCGGCGAGCAGGGCGTGACGGCCGGCACCGTCGTGCTGGCCTCGGGCGCCTGGAGCGGGGAGGGCGGATTGCTGCCCGAAACCCTGGCCCTGCCGGTACGCCCGCTCAAGGGCCAGTCGCTGGCCCTGCGCACCAATGCCCGCACCGGCACCCTCGGCCGGATGATCTGGACCGAGCAGGTCCACATGGCGCCCAAGAGCGACGGCCAGCTGATCGTCGGCGCCACCGTGGAGGATTGCGGCTTCCGTCCGGGCGTCACCGCCGGCGGCCTCTACGCCCTGCTGGAGGGTGCGCGCCGGGTGCTGCCCGGCATCGAGGAGATGGAGGTCGAGGCCGTCTGGAGCGGCTACCGCCCGACCTCGGACGACGACGCGCCGATCATCGATACCCTCGCGCCGGGCCTCGTCGCCGCCACCGGCCATCACCGCAACGGCTACCTGCTCGCCCCCGTCACCGCCGACGCGGTCGCCGCGCTGGTGACAAACGGCGCGCTGCCTGAGATCGCGAAGCCGTTCACCCGGGCGCGCTTCGATCACCCCGAGCCCCGGAGGGCCTCGGCATGAAGCTCCTGGTGAACGGCGAGCCGCGGGAGCACGCGGTCGAGACCGTCGAGGCCCTGTTCCGCTTGGAAGCCGAGGAGACCGGCATCGAGAGCCCTCAGGGCGTCGCCATCGCGCTGAACGGCCGCGTGCTGCGCCGCCGGGACTGGGAGACGACCCCGGTCGCCGAGGGCGACCGCGTTGAGATCGTCCGCGCCATGCAGGGAGGTTGACCATGGACCAGAATGTCACGCCGCTGCGCCCCGAGGCCGAGGCGGATCGCTTCACCATCGCGGGGGTGGAGCTGTCCTCACGGCTGTTCATCGGCACCGCCGGCTACCCGACCCAGGCGATCATGCGCGACGCGGTCGCGGTCTCCGGGGCCGAGGTGGTCACTGCCTCAATCCGCCGGGTCTCGCTCCAGGGCCACGGCTCGGACACCGTCCGCATCCTCAAGGGCAAGCGGTTCCTGCCCAACACCGCCGGCTGCGAGACCGCCCGCGACGCGATCATGACGGCCGAGCTCGCCCGCGAGGCGCTCGACACCAACTGGATCAAGGTCGAGGTGATCGGCGACCGGGAGACCCTCTACCCGGACGTGGCCGAGCTGATCGAGGCCTGCCGACACCTGGTGGACGAGGGCTTCGTGGTCCTGCCCTATTGCAACGACGACCCGGTGGTCTGCCAGCGCCTGGAGGATCTCGGCTGCGCCGCGATCATGCCGATGGGGTCGCTGATCGGCTCCGGCATGGGCGTGGCCAACCCGGCCAATATCGAGCTGATCTGCCGGCGGGCCGGCGTGCCGGTGATCGTCGATGCCGGCATCGGCACGGCCTCCGACGCGGTCATCGCCATGGAGCTGGGCGCGGCCGCCTGCCTGATCAACACCGCCATCGCCAAGGCCGACGACCCGGTGCGGATGGCCCGCGCCATGGGACGGGCCGTCGAGGCGGGGCGGGACGCCTATCTCGCCGGCCGGATCCCGCGCCGCGGCCGGGCCGACCCGTCGAGCCCGCAGCTCGGCCTCGTCGGCTCGTGAGGAGGCTGCCGTCGCCGCTCATGGCGGTGACGGATCGGCACGGGCTGTCCCGTCCGCTGGGCGACACCGTGCAGGCGATCCTCGATGGCGGCGCGCGCTGGATCTGGTTCCGCGACCGCGACCTGGAGCCGGAGGCGCGCCGCGAGCTCGGCACCGACATCGCCGCCCGGACCCGGGCGGGGGGCGCGTTCCTCACGGTCGGCGGCGACGTCGCGCTGGCCCAGGCGCTCGGTGCCGACGGGGTGCATCTCGGCGGCAGGGCCGGATCGGAGGCGGTGGCGGCGGCCCGCGCGACGCTCGGGCCGGACGCCCTGATCGGCGTTTCGGCCCACGCGCCCGCCGAGGTCGAGGCCGCCGCGACGGCCGGTGCCGACTACGTCACGCTGAGCCCGATCTATCCCACCGCCAGCAAGCCCGGCTACGGCCCGGCCCTCGGCCCCGCGGGCATCGCGGCGGCCCGATGCGCCGGGCTGCCGGTGGTGGCGCTCGGCGGTATCACCGCCGACTGTATCCCCGCGTGCCGGGAGGCCGGGGCGTCCGGCATCGCCGTGATGGGCGGGCTGATGCGCGCCGCCGATCCCTCCGCGGCCGCCCGCGCCCTCCTGGCCGCCTGGGCCGAATGACCGGCGGCTACTGTGCCGCCAGCAGCGCGCCCACTTCAAGCAGCACGAACTCGTTGTCGTCCGCCTTCGCCGGGTCGCGGCTCGCCGAGTAGGGCAGGTTGTTGTCGTTGCCGACGATGATGTGCGTGGCATCGACCCGGTCGACGTTCTCGATGGTGAAGAACGGGAAGGCGAGGGCGCCGTCGGTCAGCGGCTTGCGGGCGAGATGCTGCGGGTCCGCGATCCGCAACAGGTCGACCGAGCCGATCTTGCTCACGGGGGCGCCGACATTCGCCGGACTGATCTCGATCTTGAACACCCGCTTGAACTTGGCCGGCGCGGCGAAGCAATCCGGGCGCTTCTCGCCGGCCGGACAGGCGCGGTCGGCGGTGCCCTCGTTGTCGTCACGCTCGATGACGAGGCCGTGGGTCGCGTCGATCAGGTTGAAGTCGCCGATCGCGTTGCCGTTGGCCTCCAGCACGTATTTCCACGAGCGCCCGGTCCAGCGTTCGCCCGCGACGTCGAATTCGAGGATGCGCAGGAAGGCGCGGCCCTCGGCATCCTGCTCGAACGCCTTCCTGTCCGCGTCCCAGACCGGCCCTTCGAGGAGGGGATAGAGGTATTTGCCGTCCGGCGAAGCGGCCATCCCCTCAAATCCCTTCGAGCGGCGGATGTCGAACGCCACCGTGCCGCCCGGGGCGCCCGGTGTCGTCACTGCGGAATGGTCCGGCGAGCGCAGCACCCGGCCATCGAGCTGGGTCTCGAACACCGCCTCGACCCGACCGGTCTTGTCGGCACGGATCAGGTAGGGGCCGAACTCGTCGCCGATCCAGATCTTCTCGCCGACGAACTGAAAACTCTCGGTGTCGAAATCGGACCCGGTCAGATAGCGGGTCGCGGTCGCCTCGTTGGCGATCCGGAACGGGACGCGCTTGTCGGGATCACGCAAGAACACGGTGTCGAGCCGCTCCACCGTGCCGGCCTTCCAGTCCATGCGATAATGGTTGAGATACAGCATCGCATCGGGCGAATTCGCCTTCGCGCCGAAGCCGTTATCGGTGATCACCCAGAACGTGCCGTCCGGCATCCGCTTGATGCCGGAATGGCCCTGGAGCGGGACGCCCGCCAGGGGCAGCTTCACCCCGGTGGGCCGGCCGTCATCCAGAACCTCGACGGTGCCGGGCTCATCGACCCGGCGGCCGGTGGTGAACTTGCCCGTGACTCTCAGGTCCGCCGGCACATCGGCGGGCGGCGCGACGAAGCTCAAGGCCGGCAACACGACATGGCCCGCCAGGGTCGCTGGGAAGAGCGTCTCGGCGGACGCCGCCGTGCCGAGGCCCAGAAAGAGGGCGGCCGAGAAGATGCAATAGCGGATCGGGAGCATCATGGAACGTTCCAGAGACGGGATCTCTGAGGTGTCAGAGCCATGCGTCACGTCGATGACGCCGATCGCTTTCCACAGCATCCGTGAGGCGGGCATACCGGACCGGCGGCCTACAGCATCGTGCCGGGCATCGGAACCGGCACGATGCTGTAGGTCCCTGATTCCGCTTCATTTTTTCCGAAAGCCGGCAGCCACCTTTCGGGATGACGCTCAAGCTCAAAGAAACGATTACGCAACACGGTTCCGGGTCGGAGCACAGGGATCCGGCTCGCTCCCTTGGTCCAAGCGCTCGATAACCGCGCAGGTCTGTGAGGCCAGCCCAGACCGGATCGTCAGCACAAAGACTTCATGCCTCAATCCGTGCCCGATCCGAAGGGTGGCGTTGCGGGCAGACCGATCGTGTTTTGGCTTGCGCTGGCACAGGCGGTCCCACGCGTGACGATCTAATTCTATTTCGCCGCCGGCCCGTAGGGCGGACGCGGGATCGCCCGGTGCGCGGCCCGGAGCGCGGCCGACCAGCGCTCGCGCAGGTCGTGAAAGTAGCCCTCGCCGGCCTCGATCCGGTGATTCACCTCGAGGTCGAGGGCGCCCCGGCGGGCCAGCGCGATGTCGATCGGCAGGCCGACGCCGAGATTCGACCGCATGGTCGAATCCATCGAGACCAGACTCACCTTCAGGGCGTCGTAGAGGTCGCTCTCGAACTTCACCGCCCGGTCGAGGATCGGCTTGCCGTATTTGTGCTCTCCGATCTGGAGGAACGGCGCATCGGTGCTGCACTCGATGAAGTTGCCGGCCGAGTAGATCAGGAACAGCCGCATGGGCTCGCCGGCGATCTGGCCGCCGAACAGCAGCGAGATCGAAAACCGGATGCTGGCCGCCTCGAACCCGTCCCGCTCGATCGCCCGCACCCGCCGGATGGCGCGCCCGATGAGCTGCGCCGCCTGGAACATCGTCGGTGCCTCGATCAGCTTCTGGGCCGGTTCGCCCTCGTCACCCGGCACGCCCTCCTGCAACAGGCTCAAGACCGACTGGGTGATCGACAGGTTGCCGGCCGAAGCCAGCATCATCACCCGCTCGCCCGGCACGTTGAAGTGGTGCAGCTTGCGATAGGTCGAGATGTCGTCGAGCCCCGCATTGGTGCGGGTATCGGCGACCATCACGAGCCCCTCCTCGACGAGGACACCGACGCAGTAGGTCATGGATCTCGGGCTCTCGCGGATGGCCCCGGCTCTCGTCCAGCCGGCGGTCGATCTATTCGGGACTCAGGATTGAGCGGCGTCCTTGCCTTGCTCGACGCGCAGCTTGACGTCCAGGGTCTCGGTGCCGCCGCCGGTGCGGCTGCCGCGGATCGGCGCCGCGCCGAGGTAGTCCAGCCCGGTGGCGACGCGGATGGTGCCGTCGGACAGGGCATTCTCGTAGCACGGGTCGAACGCCACCCAGCCCAGATCCGGCACCAGGGCCTCGGCCCAGCCATGCGGCGCCTCGACATCGGCCTCGCCGTCGTCGCGGGCGCGATAGCCGGCGACGTAGCGAGCCGGGATCCCGAGATGGCGGGCCGCCGCGATGAAGATATGGGTCAGGTCCTGGCAGATGCCCTTGCCGGCGGCAAACGCCTTCGCGGCGGGCACGCCGTTGGCGGCGGGCCCCGGCTCGTAGGTCACCGCCCCGGGAACGGCATCGCGCAGGCGGTGCAGCACGGCGAGCGGCGTGCCGTCGCCGTCGGTCGCGACCCGCTCGGCGAAGATCTGCAGCTCCGGACTGGTCGCGCAGAGATCGGTGTCGCGCAGGTAGAACTCGTCCGGCAGGCGCTCGACCGTGCCGCGGACCACCCCGTGGGTGTCCTCGGTATCGACCGCGCCGGTGACCCGGATGGTCAGCGCGTCGGCCGGCGCGTCCGGCGTGAACCAGTGGACGATGTTGCCGAACCCGTCCTCCCGGGCGGTGAGCCGCCCGTCGATGGAGGTGTCGATCCGCCAGGTCCGGACATATTGCCCGTCATGGTCCCGCGGCGTCAGGCGCATGACCTGCACGAGCCCGCGGGCCGGTTGCTCGTAGGTGTAGATGGTCTCGTGGACCACGCGGATGCGCATGCGCCGGGCCTGTCCGTTTTTCCGATTGCATCATCCCGAACGGCTCTTGCCGGCGTCCGGGCGACGATGATGCGTCGTCACATTCTCGGCGCACCGTCCCGGATCCGATATCCGGGATGATCCGCTATCCGACCAGATACTGCTTCGCGATCGCCTCGCCCACCCTGTTGTTCTCGGCGATGAACGCCTGGACGAACTCGTGAAGCCCCGAGTTGAACACGCGGTCGATATCCTCGCTGTCGAGCTTGGCCAGCATGTTCCCGGCCAGGCGCTGGCTCGGACCGCGGCGGCCATAGGCGTCGGCGATTAGGTCGAGATACTCGACGATCACGCCGTAGCAATTAGCGAACGAGCGCGGCATCTGCTTGTTCAGCATCAGGAGGTCGGCCACCAGCAGCGGCTTGACGCTCTCGCGATAGACCCAGTGATAGGCGTTGAAGGCCGAAACCTCGCGCAGGATCGTGGTCCACTGGAAGTAGTCGAGGCTGCCGCCGACCGTCTCGTTCTGCGGCAGCAGGATCTGGTATTTCACATCGAGGATGCGGGCGGTGTTGTCGGCCCGCTCGATCGCCGTGCCGAGCCGGGTGAACCAGAAGGCGTCGTTGCGCAGCATCGTCCGGAAGGCCGAGCCGTCGAAGGTCAGCGAGACGGTCTTCACCCAGTCGAGGAACCGGCCGAACTCGTCGCGGCTCAGGTCCTTGCCGGCGTAGTTGCGCAGCTCCAGCCAGGCGCCGTTGATCGCGTCCCACATCTCGGTGGTCAGCGCGGTGCGGACCGAGCGGGCATTCTCGCGGGCCGACTCGATGCAGGAGCGGATCGAGGACGGGTTGTGCGGGCTGAAGGCGAGGAAATCGCAGACCGTGTCGGCGTTGACCACGCTGTAATGCGGCTTGAACAGCTCCGGGTCGCCGGCCGAGGCGAGCGCGGATTCCCACTCGTTGGTCTCGCCGCCGCCGTAGCTCGTGGGCAGCGAAGCCAGCCGGTGCGCCGCGTCGAGGATGCGCGCGACGAAGTCGGCGCGCTCCACGTAGCGCGAGAGCCAGAAGAGGTTATCGGCAGTCCTAGAGAGCATTTCGTGCGACTCGGATAAGCTCGGCGGCGGCGGCGCGTCGGGATGGGCGAGGTGTTAGACCGTCACGCGTCGAGCACCCAGGTATCCTTCGTACCACCGCCCTGGCTGGAATTGACCACCAAAGACCCCTCCTTCAGCGCGACCCGGGTCAGCCCCCCGGGGACGATGCGGATCTGGTCGGCGCCATTGAGCACGAACGGCCGCAGGTCGACGTGGCGCGGGGCGACCCCGGAGGCCACGAAGGTCGGGCAGGTCGAGAGCGACAGGGTCGGCTGGGCGATGAAGCCGTCCGGGGCATGCTTGAGCTTCTTGGCGAAATCGTCGATCTCGCGCTTGCTCGCGTGCGGCCCGACCAGCATGCCGTAGCCGCCCGAACCGTTGACCTCCTTCACCACCAGCTCGGACAGGTTGTCCATCACGTAGGCGAACGAGTCCTTCTCGCGGCAGCGATAGGTCGGCACGTTGTGCAAAATCGGCTCCTCGCCGGTGAAGAATTTCACGATCTCCGGCATGTAGCTGTAGACGGCCTTGTCGTCGGAAATGCCGGTGCCGACCGCGTTGGCGAGCGTCACCGAGCCCCGCTCGTAGGCATTCATCAGGCCCGGCACGCCGAGGACCGAATCGGGACGGAAAACGAGGGGATCCAGAAAATCGTCGTCGAGGCGGCGGTAGATCACGTCGACCCGGCGCGGCCCCTCGGTGGTGCGCATGTACACCACGTCGTCCTTGGTGAAGAGGTCGGACGCCTCCACCAGCTCGACGCCGAGCTTGTCGGCCAGGAACGAGTGCTCATAGAAGGCCGAGTTGTAACGGCCGGGGGTCAGCAGGACCACCGTCGGGTCGCGGGTGGCCGAGCCCGGGGCGAGGCTGCGCAGGGTCGCCAGCAGGGCATCCGGATAGTTCTCCACCGGGGCGACCCGGTGCTTGGAGAACAGGTCCGGGAACAGCCGCAGCATCACCTCCCGGTTCTCCAGCATGTAGGAGACGCCGGACGGGATCCGGGCATTGTCCTCGAGGACGAAGAAATCCTTCTCGCCGGTGCGGACGATGTCGATGCCGGCCACGTGCACGTAGAGATCGTGCGGCACCCGGAACGAGCGCATCTCCATCCGGTAATGGGCGTTCCGGTAGACGAGATCGGCCGGGATAATGCCGGCCTTGATGCATTCCTGGGCGCCGTAGACGTCCTTCAGGAACAGGTTGATCGCCGTCACGCGCTGCTTGAGGCCGCGCTCCAGGAACTCCCATTCCGGCTTGGTGATCACCCGCGGGATGATGTCGAACGGGATCAGCCGCTCGGTCGATTCGTTGTCGCCGTAGACCGCGAAGGTGATGCCGATCCGGCGGAACAGCAGTTCGGCCTGGCTGCGGCGGGTGTTGAAATGCTCGGGCGGGGTCGTCTCCAGCCAGGTCTTCAGCTTGCCGTAGGCGTCGCGGACGGCGGCCGGATCGGCGGCGCCGTTGCCGATCCCGTTCATCTCGTCGAAGGCCGTCAACGCCATTCCGCTTCTCCCTCACGCTCCCGCTCTTCAGGCAAGAGGCGCGCCACCTCTTGAGCGCTATACGCGCCGTGGACAACGCTCAAGACGGAAGGAAGATCAGAAAAGCTTTAGGCCTTTCAGGCTGGCATGTCCGTTTCGACCGAGGATGACGTGGTCGTGCACCACGATTTTCAGGGGTGCCAGGACCGCGACGATCTCGCGGGTCATCGTCACGTCGGCAGCCGACGGAGTCGGGTCGCCGGACGGGTGATTGTGGGCCAGGATGATTGCGGTGGCAGAGAGTTCGAGCGCCCGGCGGACGACCTCCCTGGGATAGACCGGCGTGTGGTCGACCGTGCCGCGCCCCTGCACCTCGTCGGCGATCAGGTGATTGCGCTTGTCGAGGAACAGGATGCGGAACTCCTCGCGCGGCGCGAACGCCATGGTGGTGCGCAGATAATCGTGGAGCGCGCTCCAGGAATTGAGCAGGCTGCGCTCGCGCAGCGCGCCGCGGGCGAGCCGCCGTCCCGCGGCCTCGATGACCTTGAGGTCGGCGGCGAGCCCGGCGCTCACGCCCTCGACCTCCATCAGCCGCGCCGGCTCGGCGCTCAGCACCTCGGCAAAGCTGCCGAATCGGGCAACCAGCGCCTTGGCCAGGGGCTTTACGTCCCGCCGGGGGATCGCCCGGAACAGGATCAGTTCCAGCAATTCATAATCCGGCAGGGTCTCGCCACCGGCCGTCGCGAACTTCTCCCGCAGGCGGTCGCGATGACCGTGATAATGCGGCGGCTCCTTGACGATGAGGGTGGCGCTGTCGGCGAACAGCCCGGCCGCTCCGTCGTCCGGCGCCACGGCCGGTCAGGCCGCCGGATTGACGGGCTGATGCAGCCCCTTGGGCGAGATCGTGAAGATCTCGACGCCGGTCTCGGTCACCGCGACGGTGTGCTCGAACTGGGCCGAGAGCGAACGGTCGCGGGTGACCGCGGTCCAGCCATCGCCCAGGACCTTCACGGCCGGGCGGCCGAGATTGATCATCGGCTCGATGGTGAAGAACTGGCCGGGCTTCAGCGGCACGTCGTAGCTCGCCTCGACGTAGTGCAGGATGGTCGGCGCGTCGTGATAGATCCGCCCAAGACCGTGGCCGCAGAAGTCGCGCACCACCGAGCAGCGCTCGCCCTCGGCATAGGTCTGGATCGCCCGGCCGATATCGTTGGTCGATCCGCCGGGCTTCACCGCCGCGACGCCGCGCATCAGGGCCTCATAGGTGATCTCGCACAGGCGCTGCGCCTTGCGGGGGACCTCGCCGACATAGGCCATCCGGCTCGAATCGCCGTGCCAGCCGTCGAGGATCAGGCAGCAATCGAGGTTGACGATGTCGCCCTCGCGCAGGGGCTTGTCGTTCGGGATGCCGTGGCAGACCACGTGGTTGATCGAGGTGCAGATCGATTTCGGGTAGCCGCGATAGAGCAGCGAGGCCGGATAGGCGCCGTGATCCATGGCGAATTCGTAGGCGAGCTTATCCAGCTGCTCCGTCGTGACGCCTGGCTGCGTCGCCTCCATCAGGACATCCAGGGCCTCGGCGGTCAGGCGCCCGGCCCGGCGCATGCCCTCGAATCCTTCGGGGCCGTGGATCGGCGGCTCCGGCGCGCGGCGCGCGGCCTGCGCGGTGGCCTGTTCCTGTTGCATCGTCGAGACTTTTTGCGGCGTCGTAAATCGGGTTTCGAACCTATGTACGGTGCCCGGCGCGGCAGGCCAAGCCGCCTGCGCCGGGCGGGGCACGGGTGCGCGGCGGCGGAGGCTTGCGCGGGCCGCGGGGCTGGCGGCATAAGCGGCCGCGAGACGCCCGGGAGCGTTCAAGCAGATTCGCCCCGGCGAACCGGTGCGGGGCAGGCGAGGGCCGTATGGCAGGCAAGGCGGTACCGCACTTCCACAACGAGCCGGGCGTGCCGGTGATCGCGGTCGGGGTGAAGGAATTCATGTGCATCGGCGCGCTGCCGCCGTTCGATCACCCGCACGTGTTCCTCGACATGGGCGCGGACACCGAGATCATCTGCCAGTACTGCTCGACGCTCTATCGCTACCGCGCCGGCCTGAAGGCCGACGAGGCCGATCCGCAGGCTTGCGTCTGGCACGACGCCGCCGCGGTCGCCGCGGAATAGCGCCCCCCACATTGTCCGCGGACAGTCGACCTTCTCTGGACATCGGAATCGTCGGGGCCGGGATCGGCGGCCTGACCGCGGCCCTGGCCCTGTCGGATGCTGGCCATGCCGTCACGGTGATCGAGCGCCGCACCGGCTTCAGCGAAGTCGGGGCCGGGATCCAGATCTCCCCGAACGCCAGCCGGGTGCTGGCAGATCTCGGCCTCTCGGCGGCCCTGCGCCGGGCGGCGAGCGAGCCGCCTTCGGTGGAGGTGCGCGCCCTCCACAGCGGCCGCCGGATCGGTGGCGTGGCGCTGGGCGGTCCGGCGCAGCAGCGCTTCGGCGCACCCTATTACGTGATCCACCGGGCCGACCTGCAGACCCTGCTGCTCGATGCCCTGCGCAGCCGCCCGGCGATCCGCCTGATGATGGGCCGCGACATCACCGGCCTGGCCGAGACCGATTCCGGCGCCGTCCTCACCGCCGAGAGCAGCGGCGGCGCCCAGGCCCTGCCGTTCGACCTCGTGATCGGCGCCGACGGCCTGCGCTCCCGCCTGCGCGGGCATCTCGATGCGGCGCCGCTGCGACCGGGTCGGGCGGCGGCCTGGCGCGCCCTGATCCCGAGCGAGGCGGTGCCGGAGGCGCTGCAGGGTCCGGCCACCGGCCTGTGGCTCGGCCGGGGCCGGCACGTCGTGCATTACCCGGTGCGGGGCGGCCGCTTCCTCAACGTCGTGGCGGTGGTGCCCGAGGCTGTGGGCGACGCGGATTGGGGCCGCCTCGGCGAGCCCGCCGTGCTGCGCGCGCATCTGCGCGGCTGCGCCGGGCCGCTGCGCGACCTGCTGAGCCTGCCCGATTCCTGGCTGGTCTGGTCGCTGGCCGACCGGGCCGTGGCCCGCCCGCTGGCCGCCGGCCGGGTGGCGCTGCTCGGCGACGCGGCGCACCCGGTCCTGCCCTACCTCGCGCAGGGGGCCGCCCTGGCGATCGAGGATGCCGCCGTGTTGCGGCGATCGCTGGCCGACCACGCAGACGTGGCCGCCGCGCTCGCGGCCTACGCGACGGAACGGACGGCCCGGGTCCGTCGGGTGCAGAGGGCCGCCCGCGCCAACGGCCGGACCTATCATGCCGGCGGTCTCGTGAGCTTTGCCCGCAATGTCGTGATGGCCCGCCTCGGCCCCGACGGCATGCGCGAGCGCTACGCTTGGCTCTACGGCTGGACGCCCCCCGCTTGATCGCGCGGGCCGGCGCGGCTACCGAGGGGCCCATGCGGACGTGGCGGAACCGGTAGACGCACGAGACTTAAAATCTTGCGGCCGCAAGGCCGTGCGGGTTCGAGTCCCGCCGTCCGCACCAACACTTAGCAGGTTTGTGGGTATCCGGCTTAACCTACCGGGGTAACGTTTGGGGTAACAGCACCGGCCCTCCGATTTGAGGCCGGATGCTCACGCGCTCGCTGGGTTTCTCCCAATTTTGGAAAAAACCCAGCCGCCAAGACGGGACCTACCGCATCGGCATCAGCCGCTCCCGCCAGCCGGCGCGCTGGCCGAAGCTGTCAGCCACGACGACGCGAGCGCGGGCCCGGACGATCGCTTCATCCGCATGCCTCTCCAGCATCTCCGCCCGACCGTACTCGGCGAGGGCGAAGCGCAGATTGGCGAAGGCCATGAGCGAGAACATCAGGCGCATCGCTGCGCCTCCCCCAGCCGCATGACCTCGCAGGCGATGGCGAGCGCCATACAGTCGAGATAGGCGTACCCAGCATCAACCTGGGAGCGCATCTCCTCTTCGGCTTCCTCCACAGGCCACAGGCGCGCGAGGCAGGCCGCCTTGGCCATGGTGTCGGCCCAGCCCACCGAGGGAAAGCCGGCGACGAGCGCACGCAGGCGGCCGCCCTCGCACCGATCTTCCTTTGTAGGCCGTTCGTCGTCTGGGTTGTCCTCCATCACAGCGCGGTGTGCATCGTGTTCGGCGATGATCCGGGCCAGCTCTGGGGAGACGGTCGGAGCGGTGGCCGCGGGCACGGATGCCAACGGGGCCGCGAGGATGGCGCCAAGAGCGGCGCGGCGGGTGGAGGCCATCAGCGTGCCTCCAACATCACGGGATGGATGTTGTCGAAGCGCTGCTCCAGGCGGTCACCCATCTGATGCAGGAAGCACCCCACGACGTAGATGCACTCGCGATCAACGGTATCATCGTGGGTGCCGAGCGTCGTCAGCACGTTGGCAAGCCGCTTCAGGTTGCGGAGATCATCCTCCATTTCGAGGATGTTGCCCCAGTCGACATGAGCGGCGCTCATAACCGGGCCTCCCGGTTCTTGCGGGCGCGCATTGCCTCGGCCTGTCGGCGAGCTGCGCGGGCGCCTGCGGCAACGGCCGGATCATAGCCGTGCATCCACCGCGTGATGTCGTCCGGCTGCGGGTCGTGCGGCTCATCCTGGATGTCGCCACCGTGCTCGTTCTCCTCCTCCGGCTCCTCACCGGCATCGCGCTCGCCGTCCGTGGCGCTGCTGCGCCCCCAATAGGTCTGGTCGTCCCAGTCGTGGCGCTGGCGGGCCTTCAGGTCAGCGGCGGCCGGCCCGCACAGCGCCAGGGCCTCGGTAGCGCCGAGGCTTGGCTCGGCCTCGGGATCCCCGTCGAGCGCCTCTAATAACTCGAGGTCCGCTTCGATCCTGTCCTCGATCCGGCGGCGCAGCTCAGCGGCCGTTACGGGAATTCCCGTTTCGGCGAAGAAGCGGTCCAAGCCTTCCTGGATGGCGGCGATGGCATGGTCCGCAGAAACTGGCTCAAGTTGAGCCACTTTCCGACAAGTTGTCGGAAACTCTGGAGTTTCGGCCGCCCGCATGACGCGGATGGCCTGGGTGACGGGGCCCGACTGCCGGCCGGACCCCTGGCCTAATAAGGGCTGAGGTTTGCGGGGCCGGGGTAATAAGGGCGTGCGTGTGCTATGGGCGTGGATAGCCATGACGGTACTCCAGATGCCGTTGGTGGTTAGGTCCGACGCGAGGCTCCAACCCCTCTCGTCGGGCCGATCAGCTTGTGTTCGTGCACCAAGCTGGTAGTGTGGCTACCACGTTGCGCCAGAAGGCGTCAAGCGACTTAGTAGCAGAGCTACCACCTGTGCCGATAACCGTCGTTCAATGCCGGATGGCCCGAGCCGCGCTCGGGATTGGGATCCGCGAACTGGCGACGATGGCCGAGGTTTCGCCAAACACCGTGTCGAGGTTCGAGCGCGGCGAGGCGCTCTACGGCCGGACCGTCGAAGCCCTACAGGCCGCCCTAGAAGCCGCCGGCGTCATCTTCATCGAGGAGAATGGCGAGGGGCCGGGGGTACGGCTGAGGAAGGTGACAACCGATGCAGATTGAACCGCCAGCTCGGCCGCCTCCTGATAGGATTGCATAGCGCCATATTTCTCTCACCCACAGGTATAGAGGCGCGCATTTCTGAGTACCCAAGCCGGTTCCGGGCCCACTATGAGGGGCTTATACATCCTCAGTCGCCTGCCACTTGATGATTCCGAGAGCGGACAAATGCGGCTCGCAATTACCTCAAACAACGATCTGTTCTTAGAAACAGAACTCAGTCACAGATCTATAATACTTGCCGGTCCAAATGGCGCCGGTAAATCAACGTTAATGAATGAAATAAATCTTAGTTTTTCTTCTACACAAATTCCATCACATCGTGCAACTCAGCCGCCGATGCAGCACACTCATTCAGGAGTTTTTATCGACGGTAATTATATTAGGCCCATATTAATCAATCATCAGACTGTCCAGAGTAATTACATACCTTTCAATCGTTCTTCTCAGCAGCATCCTATAAACGAAACTATCTCGACCGTTCCCGACTATGACAGTTTTGTCGCTGCCTTTGAGCCAAATGAAGTTGGAAGACCTACATCATATAGCATAACTAGGATCCGGAGCGTTCTGACAGACAAGGATCGGGCAATATACGCCAGTAGCAATCCACTCAACGTGAACAATCTATATCGAGCGGTGACTGTCCGTTTATACACGAAAGAGCTCAGAAAACTGTCCGGTGCGTTTCTAAACTATCATATGGAATATGCAAAAGGCAAATATCGCGGTGAATCTGAACATGATTTACTTGAGCTTCTTGGGCCGCCGCCCTGGATTGAAGCACAAAGGTCGATTAACGACCTCGGAATACCTTATGAATTTACTATTCCGGACATCAACAGAGAACTTCCAGAGCCAAACCAATATCTATTGAAGCGGATATCGGACGGTAGTTTTGTTCAGGGCGATAGACTTTCTTTTGGCGAACAAGCTGCGTTAAGCATCTATGATCTAGTCGCGGGCGATGCAGAGGGAGCGAGAGTTTATCTGTTTGATGACATTGATGGATTGCTCCATCCTCCTCTGCTGCGTAGATTTTTGGGCGTTGTAGATCGAACTCTGGAAGCTCAAAATAGTGTTGCAATTTGGGTTACCCATTCTCCGGTGCTAGTTCAGCTTTGTGATCGTTCGCATTGTTTCTTTTTGGACGGGCATGGTGCCAGGCCAGAAACGGTCGAAAGAGCTGCGCTAGTGGAGCGCTTGTCCGATGGAGAGTTAGTAGTCAAAGAAAACACTGCAACAATTTTCGTAGAAGGGCAAGATCACGCGTTTTATAATGAGATATTCCGTAGTCTGACGGTTTATAAGATCATAAAACCAAAAAGATCGCTGCGATTTGTTTCGCCAGTAACTGATGAGAATTCTGGTGGGTCGAATAATTTTCTTGTCAACGACGTGGTGTCCGTTTTACACCGGAATGGCTTTGGCAATCTGTTTTTGGGATTAGTCGATCATGACCGCGGTCAGCTTCCTATTGCAACTGGAGTATCTCGGATTGGCCGATATTCGATAGAAAATTATTGGGCTGACCCCTTGAACGTATACGCGTGGTTGCTCGATCAAAAATACGACCACCTTCCGTCCAATCTTGTCTTTGAATCAATAACACGTGGTGGAAGCCATCGTCTTCTGACCGCTCTATCAGTCGACCAACTCCAGGCAATCGTTCGCCATTTCTCGGACGCAGTGCTGAAAGTCGTGAAAGAAGAAGGCGCCGATATGTCGTCTTGGCCAGAAGAGGCGGCGGATGTATTGATTTATGACGGTATTGTTTTAAAGTATCCTAGTTTTATGCTCAAATGTCCCGGCAAGCGCATTATTGCGGCGCTGCGAACAATTGATGGCAATCTGAATAAGGGCGGACTGCGTCAGAAGTTTTTAGAGGGCGCTTTCTGGCCCGATGATATTGTTTCTTTGATGACTCGGCTTTCAATGGCACAGTGACAGCACAACAGTTCCAGATAGTCAGATTGACAGGGGGTGGTATTGACAAGCGCCAAAGCAAATACCAATTCCAATGCTTTATCCTGCATCTATTGCGCCGGTCGTCGCCCCTTCACTCGCTGGTCTCACGAGCACATTTGGCCTCGAAGATTGGGTGGGACGAGATCTCCCGAAATATTCCGTACTCATCAGGTTTGCCAGACCTGCAACAGTCTCGCTGGAACCTGGGTAGAACCACCATTTTATAAAAATTGGTTTATGCAGATCGATGCCGCGATTTCCGGCTTGCGGTATCTGCCACGCGACATGCCCGGCAGCACAGCTTTGATGTATCAGGGGTTCGATGATGCCGTGCCTGTTGCGGACGATGAGGTTTGTGAAAGGTGGGGAGGTCCGTCGCAGGAAATCATCTTTCACATACACAAGCGTGACGAGCCACGGTGGGAGACATTGCCAGGAGGTGATTTCTTAAGGCGAAACACAAAGGACCAAGGAAGAGTCTATTTCTTCCTCACGTCGCCTGAGGAATATTGGTCTTTAACGACAATAAAATCCATCATAGATCACTTTCCTCTCGCTCATCGGCGTTGCTTAACTCTCCTGGAAGGCCTGGCTCGCAGCGTCCCAATCCTCTGGCGCGACGATCCTTCTATATCCGAGCACGATGCACGAGACGTGGCTTGGCTACTCGAACACGGCCTGGAACCCCGACGCATCCGTATGGCGTTCAATACGGCTTTCGCCGATCGGTTTCTGGCAAAATTAGCGATTGGTTTAGGGCATACAATCCTCGGACCTCGTGTAAGCTCAAGTGCTTATGCTGATCGGCTACGCAATCTTCTTTGGAACTCCACGCCGGGCCAACATGCCGACTCTGAACTGCGGGGCACGGGCTTCTGGCGGTCTGAAGGCCAAAGTGATTTTCGAGATCCACTTGCTATTGAGGGTGCCTGGACGATAGCAGTCGGCGCTTTCTACCCGGCCTTTGGCTATTCGCTTTCCACGTCTAGCGGCCGTTCAATGTCTATGATGGTCTCGGACGACCCGGGCTTATGGACGCCTGGGGTAGTGGAGCAATATCATGAGATGCAGATCTTCATTGTCGTTCCACAGCGGCAGCTGTTTCTCGGGCCATATCGTGTGATCGATTTTGTCTCGCACCGGCTTGGACGTCGCCTCATAGCAGCCTTAGCTGAACTGGAAGATTCGCGGGTCGGGCTTCAGGATTTGCCACCTCGCCGATTGCCTGGTCAGTCCGAAGCACGTGGCAGTTTTTAGAGCTCCATGAGGACATTGTCTGTGATAAAAGAACCAATCAATGAGGCAGATCAACTAAAATATCTTGAGCAAAAGCGAGGCTTCGAGGGAGATAAGTTCCTTCTGGCTTCAAAAATCTACGCCGAACAGAGTCATGCCCTACGTTTGAACGCGTTAAATAGCGTAAGGGAATACGGGCTCCAAACCGTCAAGCACCTCTCGCTCCTCAACGGGGGGTCAATAGTTGTTCTGTTGAGTCTTACTGGTGCGTTGATCGCAAAATCAGATGAAAAATCTCTATTGGTTGCCATCTCGTTTGCGCATAAAATCTGGTACGCTATAGCTTCTTTTGCCATCGGTTTGGTAGCAACAGGTTTAGTTTCCGCTTTAACCTACCGAAATTGGTTGGCACACTCGGAAAGTTTTCAAAACCCCAAACAGCTGAGCGATCTCATTAATAAGGGCGAATGCGATGTTTTGCCCGATATACATTCGAAAGTTGCTAAATTTACAACGAATGCGATTTATTTATTTGGCTTTCTGGCGCTCCTAGCTTTCGTTGTTGGCGCAATGCTGGTCGCAATAGCCTTTTCTGTACTTGGCGTGTGAATTGTCGCAGGCGGCCGTCCCTCAACTCCAATCGCTCATGTCTTCTTTCGCCCCCGGCTCCGTCACGCCCAGGTCGGCGATGCCGCCTAAACGTCGGTGTAGCCCCGGGGCGGCGGGGTATAGCCGTCACCACGTTCGAGATCCGGCAGCGTGACCCCCATGTCAGCGGTGAGACCGCCCCGGTTCTTCACGCGGACGGCCGTCGCGCGCATCCCCGCCCGGTGAAGGCCGGTGACTTCAATCTGGCCGTGAAAGCTCGAATCCCCGAACCGATCAATATGCCGGCCCAGCTCGGCGATGTGCTCTCGCAGCTCCGACATTCCGCGTCCCCCGCCACCGCCAAGCCCCCCGGCCGGCGCCTCCGGTATCGCCGGCATGCCCCGAGGTATCGAGCGGATGGCGCCATTCGGCATTTTCATCGTGCCGTTGCCGAGGTCCAATCCCTCGACACCATCGAGGCCGCGCACGAGATGAGGCTCACCGTCAGCGACACGCGTTGCCACCGGGCCGGCCGGGATTTGCTCGCCACGCCCCAGGGCACCGCGGAGCCGCGGGTTGTACCGCGTCCAGTTTCCGAGGCCGCTCGCTCGCCGCAGGTGCAGCGCCACGCGCGTCTGATCCTCCAGGCTCGCTGACATGGCGTTGGGGGCCGTGATCCCGAGCTGCGGGGCGATGTGCCGCCAGTTCGAGTTGGTGATCTGGTAGTAGCCCTGCGCCGTGTGCCGCCGGTCGTTGATGTAGTTCGGGACGTTCCGGCCGCCGGCCTCGTACTTCGTGATGAGCCCAAGCTCGTTCCGCTCGGTATCGGTCATCTTGACCGAACCCGGGACGCCGGGGCCTACGGCACCCCCAACGGACGACACGCCGCCACCAAGGCCGCCGCCACCGCCGAGGCTGGCCTTGCGGATCATGCCACCCAAGCCACCGCTGCCGCCGCCGAAGCTGGCCGATTGCACGCCGGAACCGCCTCCAGCACCAGCGCCGCCCATGCCCTCGCCCGGGACGAAGTTGATGGGCACGAAGATGCCAGCCCGGAACTGCTCGTTCAGCCGCTGGAACAGGGTCTTGCCCTCGGCCTCGACCTCGGGGGCTCTCTCCTTGATGCCGTCGGCCACGCCCTTGCCGACTTTGGTCCCAGCGTCCTTGCCAACATCTTCGGCCTTTTTGCCGAGCACCATGTCAGGTAGGTTCGGATCGAGGGCACCAAGGAGACCGCGGCCGATCCCGTCCTTGGTAAATTCCGGCATCTGCAGGGTGTTGTAGCTTTGGGCCAACTCGGCGAGGCCGCCGATCGCCGTGATGCCGAGCGCGCCCTTCGCCAGCCCGGCCAGCTTGCCGCCCTTCTTGGCTACGTCCGGCAGGCCGCCGTTCACGGCCAGCTTCGCGGCTGCCAGTTCCAGGGAGGCCGCCGACTTCGTGAGCGCCAGAGCCGAGCCCATCAAGCCGAGCGTGCCGGCCGCGCGCGCGATCTCGCCCCCGACCACGGCCACCGACGTTCCGAGGGCCACGATCTTCGGATCCAACTCGGCGATGTGCTGCTGGAAGTCGGCGATCGCCGTGTATGCCTTGGTGAGTAGACCACCGCCTTCGCCGTTGTTGTCGAGCGACCGACCCATGGAGGTCTCGACGTTGAGCCGGGTATTCTCGATGCGCTTCTGCGCGCCGTAGAATCCGCCCATGACCAGATCACCGATCGACTTGGCGAACCCCTCGGGGGTCTCCGCGATCTTCTTGCGGTACTCGTCGAACAGCTCCGGCTTTTGGGCGATCGAACCGAGCTTGCCGCCATGCTCGCGCGTGACCAGGGCGTTGAGCTGCGCCTGGGTCGGGTGGGCGTTAATGACGGCCCGTAGCAGGCCTTCGGTATCCACCGACTCGGCCGCCATTTTGTAGAAATCGCCAACTACTTTTGCGATGGCGTGAGAATCTGCCGCCTTGAGCTCGCCCTTCTTGTTCTTGTCGAAGCTCTGCCCGATGATTCCGCTGGCATCGGCAGTGAACTTGTCCCGGTCGAGCAAGGCGTCGGGATCGCTCATCAGCGTCTGCAACCGCTGCATCTGCTCCGGCGACATCTGCTTGCCGAAGCTGCGCTTGACCGAGTTGCCGAGCCGGTCAGCGTTCAGCGCGTCCGGCATGCGCACGAAGTTACCGTACCTCACCCCCATGGCGTCGAGGGCGGTGAGCCCCTGCCTCGAGGGGGCGATGAACTTCGAGGAGATCCCGCGCGCCGCGGTGCCAGCCTCCTCGCCCGAGTAGCCGGACTTCCGTAGCAGCGCGAAAATTGTATCCATAGTTTCGACCGAGAACCCGGCCCCGGTCCCGGTCGCGCCGCCCATCTTGAACGCGGCCTGGATGTCGTGGTCTTCGAGGCCGCCGACCTTCGCGGTCTTCACCGCCAGATCGACGTTGCGCCGCATGACCTTCTTGGCCGTGGCCGCATCCTCGATGTGCTGGTTGGTCGAGAACACGATGCCTTCCAGGGTCTTGGCGGCGCTCGGCAGGTCGACGTTCATCGCCTGGGCATAATCTTTGATCTCCTCGACAAAGGGCTCGACCAGATCCTTGCGGACACCGCGGCCAGCGAGCGTGCGCTGCGCGTGGAGCACCTGGATGTCGTTGAAGGTCGAGGAGCCGCCGAGCCGCACGGCCTGGTCGATCCGGCTCTGCCGCTCTTCCTTCGTCAGGCCCGCCATGGCCACCTGCCGGCGGATCTCCATGTCGAACTCGGCGTAGCTGTGCGTGGCCGCCTTCGCCGTCGCGTCGATCTTGCCGCCGACCACGACCGCGCCGCCGGACACGAGGGCCTTGCCGGCCTGATAGCGCTCCTGTCGGACCACGCTCTGCTTGGCCGCGTGATCCTCGACGGCGACCTGGCGCTTGAAGGCGGCCGCCGCCTGATCGGTGCTGCGGGCCAGCGAGCGCTGCTGCTGCTCGACCCGGGACAGATCCACGCCCAAGCGGGAGGCCGCGCCCTCAGCGGCACGCAGGGCGGCCGTCTCCGCGCTGAACGCCGCGGTGAGGGCCCTGGTCTCGCCGACCGCCGCGCGGTGCGCTTCGGCCAGACGCCGCACGTCGGCCGTGAGGCGCGTTGCCTGCTCGCTGCCTTTTACGAACGCCGTGGACTTGCTGTAGTCGGCCGCCGCCTTCTTAGCCGCATCGTACTCTTTGGCGAGCCGCGCCGCTTCCGTGCCGACCCGCTGCATGCCGCGCACCGTGGCCTCCAGGGGCTTGCGGGCGTCCATCAGGTCCGCCGCCGCCTTGGCCGCCTTGGCCTGATTCTCCCAAGCCTTGTTCAGCTTCGCGACCTCGGCCGTGTATTTGGTGACGTCGAGGCCCTGCTGGACCGCCTTCGCGACCTTGGCCATCTCGGCCTCGACCCGCGACTCGGCGGTGATGAGGAGCTTGGCTTCGATGACCTTGGACGCCATGGCGGATGCTCCTCAGTGGGTGCCGGGTGCGGTCGGGATCGAAGCCCCGATGTCAGCGGTGACCATGTCCAGGGCGACGGTCGCGGCGGCCAAGGCCTCCGTCTGGCCGTTCACCGCGGCTTCGAGCTTGGCGAAGGCCTCGCGCGAGGCGTCGGTGTCGATCTGGCCGAGCTGCCGGAACACCATGTTCAGGATCTGCTGCGACGAGTTGGGTTCGGGCTGCGCGGCCAGCACGGCGCTCGCACGCGCCAGTGCGACGCCGACCTCCGACCGCATCGCGAAGGTGGCGGGGACCTGGACGTTGCCGGCCTCGTCGATCGAGAAGACGGCGTGGTCGCCGGCCAGCACCACCACCGACAGCTTGTCCCAGGTCTCGGACGCGGCCTCGGTAGGTGCATCGGGTTGAGCGGCACCGGCCAAGGCCTGGGATGCAGACTTCAGCTTGCCAGCAGAGCCATGCAGCTTGTCGGCAGAGCCCTTGAGAGCTTGAGCCTCTTTTTCCAGATCGGTCATGTTCGTCTTCCTCTGTGCCGGCGCGGCTCGGCGCCAATTTCCGGTGTCGCGTCCAGCACCACGATCGCCGCGGCCAGGATCGCGGCGCGCAGGCCTTCGTCTTTGACGACGACTCCGCGGATCGGATGACCGATACCGCCGCCGCCCGTCATGTTCGGGACGTGCATCGAACCGTCGGGCCAACGCACCAGCTTCAACTCCATCAGCAGGAGGCCAGCCACGAGGCAGGAGAACCGGGCCAGGGTCACGGTGCGGTCGGCGCACGGCGGCGCCTCGACGCGGCGTAGGACCGTGATGATGGGCGCAAACCCAGTCGCGGCTTCGGCCTGTGCGCCGCCGTCGCTCATCGAACGATCTTCAGCGGCGGACGGGTCGGAATGGCCTCGACCCAGGCCACGAGGTCGGGAAGGCCGGCGAAATCGGGGGCGTCGGCTAGGAGCTGACGGACCCGCATCACCGGCAGGTCGAACCGGCAGGCCAACAGGAAGGGGAGCCGCTCCTTGCCGGCCGCTTCAGGGGACTGGTCGATCTCGCGCATGCGCTCGCGGGCTGCGGTCTGTCGGTCGATGAGGGTGGTGGCGGAGGAGACCGTCATGCCGCGCCCCGCAGCTGCACCACCTCGGCCTCGGCACGCGGGACGGCGGGCAGCAGTTCCAGCCGTTCCTTCACCGGACGGACGAACGGCTCGGCGGCCGGCAGCTCACCGGCCAACTCGACCAAGGCACCAGAGTAGTCCCGCAGCGGATCGGCCGAGGTGATCGTCACGTCGTCCGGGCCGAAGGCCGGGAGCGCTACGGTCCGGCACAGCAGGTCGCGGCCGAAATCGCCTACCGCCTCACGGTACCGGGTGCGGGTAAAGCTCCGCAGGGTGCAGTGGAGGTTGACGCCGGAAGTCGGCGCGGCGTGGTGGGCGGTGCCCGGCAACAGGAGCGTGCCGCGGTCGCGGCGCTCGTCGTAGCGGCGCACGTCGGCCTGGCGATCGGCCGGCACCGGGTCGGTGCGGCCGTCGACCACCCACAACTCGATGGTCTCGACGGATACGACATCCTCCGGCAGGCCGTGGAGAACCCGCAGCTCGGCTTCCGGCGAGGGGATGGCTGAGAAGTCCGACGCCTCCCGGCCGGCGCGCTCGCGGGCGCATTCGGCCGCGGCGAGGTCGCGCAGAAGGGCGCGGAGGCTACCAGCATGATGCCGATATTCGGTGGCCAGCCGGGCCCGGATCGCATCGCACTGGGCGGTGGCATCCTCGTGGATCGCCTGTCGGGCAGCGCGGGCTTCGGCCTCGCGCGCCATGGCGAGCCGCTGCACCAGGGCCGCCACGAGGGCTTCCGCGCGATCCAGCCGGACGGTCGCCGCGCCCTTCTCGGCGAGCTGCCGCTCCAGTTCGGCCTCCGGGGCGTCGAGCAGTCCGTCGCGGTAGGCGGTCTCGGCGGCCTCGCGGTCGCGGGTGGCGGCCTCGACCTGGGCGCGGGCGTCGGCGAGCGCCGTCTCGATCCGGGCGGGCGAGGTTTCCTTGCGGGCGATACCGACAAGGTCGGCGAGGGCGCGGGCGATCTTGGGTGTCTTCACGGGCGGGGGTCTCCGGTGTGCAGGAGGGTGCGGGCGGCGGAGTTGGCCGCCGCCCGCGTCGGGCCGGAGCCCGGGACCGCGGTGGCCGGCCGGAGATCCTCGACGGAAGACGGGTGGCTGCCGCGATGGGTGATGGGATGCGGGGTCATGCTTCGCCCCCGGCGATCGCCGTCATGGCGTTGCGCACCACGCGGTCGATTTCCCGAACCTCGTGCGGGGTCAGCTGCGGGAGGGCCATCGCGACCTTGCCGGACACCGCCAGCAGTTGCGCCCGGAGCTTGACCATCTCGGCCGACCAGCGGTGCAAGGCCTCGTCGGCCAGCAGGATCGTCCCGCGCGTGCGCTCGTTCTCAATGGCGATGCGATCGGCCTGCTCTTTGGCCAACCGGGTCCGCTCGGCGGTCAGGTCGGGGCTGTCTTCGCCTCGGCCGGAAGCGACCTCGCGCAGGTGGCGGCAGTAGTTGGCCGTCGACACCAGCAGGTCGAACTTGCCCCGGCCGACCCGGATGACGATGCCCTTGTCGGCGAGCTGCCCGATCCGGCGCTCGGAGAGGTCGAAGGCGGCCGCGATTACCGAAACGCTGACGGGTTCGCTCATCGCAGAGACCCCCAAACTGAAACTGAACCCCCCATGGGGATTTTGTGGGGAGCGAGAGACCGCGCCTCTATTGCCCGTGATTCGCCTCTACGGCCCCGGGAGGACCCAAGTCCTAGAAATGCTCCCTCGCCGAGCCCGGCGGCCGGCCTGAGGCATTCCGCATGGGTGGCGGCGGTCACTCGATCTCCATCGAGACGTAGGCGTTCCAGATCGGCCGGAGCTGTGCCTCCGAGAGCGCCGCGAGCGACAGGCGTGCGGACTCCAGCAAGGCCGGATCGTCCTCCGCGGCGCGCAGCAGGGCGTTCACCCGCTTCCCGTCCGTGCCGCGGTAGGCCATGACCAGCCCGCGCAGGCAGCGGATACGCGCGGACCGTTCCTCGGGCAGCAGGTGACTGGCGAACGGGCCCCAACCCTTCAAGTCGCGCTTCATACTGTGATCCGCCCTGTGCCATCGGAGGTTCAGGCCGCGTCGCGAAGCGCAGGTGCGGCCGGAGGCGTGCGGGGGGAATCGTCCGTGCTGAGCCGAACACCGTGACGGGCCAAGTGAGCACGCACGCCTTGGCGCACGTATTCCGAAACGGTCTGGCCGCGCTGGCGCGCAGTAACCTCTACAGCTCGGGCGAGGTCTGTCTCGACCTTCAGCCGTAGCAATGCATCTCTTCGAAGTGGATTAGTCATCGTAAGTGCCACCGCGTTGCAATTGCGTGGCTCTTACAGTGCTATCTTGAAGGCCTGTCTGCAACGACGGCGATCATGCCAGCCAATGCCAGATGTATGTCCGTTGTTATATTCTGTTGTTTAGTGTTATATTTTGTTGCGGCTTGGCTGAGTTATTCTGTCGCACATTTTGGCAGGAGCGCTTTATCAGCCGCCCCATTTGGATGGCGCCCGATCTCGTTCTGGCTGACGACCAGGTTGGTCCGGCCTTCTCTTAATCAGGCGCGTGATGATGCAGACCGATGCCAACCAGCTCACCTCTAGAACGCAGACCTGGAGGACGATGTCAGCCAAGACATCACCGAACATGTAGCCATTGATGGAGCCAGCCACTCCAGCGGCTAGCGCTATGGCTGTCACGATCGGAACCAACAGATACCAGTTTAATAGCACCCCACACGTGGCCCCTAGCAGGGCGATCAATAGATATCCCATACGCTACCACCAACTCCCGCTTAATCCCCCTAAAGCGAGGAAGAGCCAGGATGGTACAACGGTAGCGTGCATAAGGCGATGCAGAATTTGTTGCGACAAAAAGAACAAT
>NZ_JAKSYL010000100.1 GCF_022829515.1 Methylobacterium sp. J-048 | reverse complement strand
GGATTTGTCGCCCGGGAGGGCGCGCCGGTCAGGCCGCCGCGGTCAGGCGCTTGGTGTTGTGTGCCACATGCTCGCGGTAGCGGGCGATGACGGTCTCCGGGGAGCCGCCGGTCATCAGCGTCGTCATGGCCTCGCCGGCGGCGTGCATCTTCTCGGTGACCATGGATTGTGCCTCGGCCAGTCCCTGGCTGCCGCCCCAGGCGAGGCGGACCAAGCGTAGTTCGACCACGCGCTGCGCCTCGATCGCCAGCATCATCCAAGAGAAATAGGGATTGTACACGGCTCACTCCGAACCGCGGCAGATGCGGCGGGGACTTAAACTCGGCAGTCGTCTGGAACGATCCACCGGCGGAACGCGGGTCCGACCCGCGTTCCGGGCCGGCTCCCACCTCTTGGCCTAGGGCCTTCTCAAGTCACCCGCGGGCGAGCCGGTCGCGGATGAGCGTGTGCAGCGCGCGCAGGTCGCTGCCGAACTGCCGGATGCCCTCGGCGAGCTTTTCCGTCGCCATCGCGCTCTCGTTCATCTCCCAGCGGAACGAGAACTCGTCGGTCGCGGGCACGGCGGGCGGCTCGCCGTAGGAGTCCGGCGACAGGGCGCGGGGGAGGGGGCCCTCCGTCGCCGCCAGCTCCTCCAGCAGCTTCGGTGAGATCGTCAGGCGATCGCAGCCGGCGAGCGCCTGGATCTGGCCGATGTTGCGGAACGAGGCGCCCATCACGACGGTTTTGATCCCGCGCGCCTTGTAGGCGGCGTAGATCGCCCGCACCGACTGGACGCCGGGATCCTCCGCCCCCGTAAAGGTCTTGCCCTCGGCCTTGGCGTACCAATCGGTGATCCGGCCGACGAAGGGCGAAATCAGGAACACCCCGGCATCGGCGCAAGCCATGGCTTGGACCAGGGAGAACAGCAAAGTCAGGTTGCAGTCCACGCCCTCGCGCTGGAGCACGCGCGCCGCCTGGATACCCTCCCAGGTCGAGGCGATCTTGATCAGCACCCGGTCGCGCGACACGCCGCGCTCGTCGTAGGCGCGGACGATCGCCCGGGCCTTCTCCAGCGTCCGGTCGGTGTTGAACGACAGGTTGGCGTCGACCTCGGTGGAGACCCGGCCCGGCACCAGCTTGGTCAGTTCGTAGCCGACCGACACGGCGAGCCGGTCGGCCACCGCCTGGATGACATCCTCGGTCTCGCCTCCCCGCGCCTTGCCCCAGGCCACGGCCTCGTCGACGATCGGCGCAAGGCCCTCCATGCCGGCCGCCTTGAGCAGCAGCGACGGGTTGGTGGTGCAATCGACCGGCTTGAGCTTCTCGATGGCGCCGATATCGCCGGTATCGGCGACCACCACGGTCATGGTGCGGAGTTGATCGAGCAGCGCTGTCATCGTTCACCTCGTGACTTGGCAAGCGGGATTTGGCGCTCGGCCGAATCGCCCCTGCGGTTCATCCTGTTCCAGGCAGCTGCGTACCACATGGAGCCGGATCAGCCGACCGATCGCCAGTCACGCAGCGACAAAGACCACGCCTGGGCCTCGTTGTAGGCCACGGCCATGCGGCCGTGGCTGAGGATCTTGGCGAGCATGACCCGATCCCCCAGGGCGGTGATCTGGATGACGGTCGGTCCGTAGCCGGCATCACCGACGAGGCAGGTCCCGACGTGCCAGCCCTGCTCGCGGCAGATCTCCGCCGCGCACCGGTGATCGTGCCGGGTCACGGATTGGCGCTGCGGGCGGCGGGCTGCGGATAGGACGGGTTACCACCCGGAACCGCGCTGCTGTTGGACGGTGAGGTGCCACCGCCGGTGCCGCTCTCGCTGCCGGTGACCTGCTTGCGCGAGGCCGCCTGGCTCTGGCTGGCGTAATCCGGGGGTGAACTCGCGCCCTGCCACATCATCAGCCCGGCGAGCGCGGCGACCATCAGCGCGACGCTGGCCACCAGGACGTAGAGTGCCGGTTTGCCGCGCTTGCCCTGCCGCCCGTCCTGACCCGAAAGGTGTTCTGCCATCTGGTAACCTCGTTGACCCGCCGATGCGGGGACTGGAGCGCGCACCGCGGAAACAGATGCTGATTCGGCATCGGTCCACGTTGAATTTGGGGATTTGGGCCCGGCTTCGATCACGAGACGGGCCGGAACGAGTCAGGGAGGAACAGGTCGCTGAGCGGATAGGTCCGCCCCTGTGGCCTTATGCGCCGCCCGGAGTGGCGATCCCGATCCGTCAGGCGGTGAAGACCAGCAGCAGCGCGCCCAGGCTACCGAGCGCGGTAACGCTGATGCCGCTCACGAAGGCGACGTCCCAGCCGGCGAACTTGTTCGTGACCGGCGCGAACCGATAGGCGGAATGCGTGACCAGCGCGCCGAGCGCCGCGAGGGCCAGCGCGACCATCATCAAGAGTGTCATGGGGTTGATCCTTGTCCGCCAGTGGCGGGACTGACCGACCCTCTGCGGATACTGGCAACGGACCAGAGGGCTCAGGTATCCGCCCGACGCGAAACCATCCGTGCTGCCGGTGACGCATGCCCGGGTCGGCTGCGAACTCGGGCGGCACGTGTTCCCCACGCGCCTGGGACCGCTCGGTTGGAAGTCCCGTCCAGACTGTCGATACACCCTATCGCTCGGATGGAGACCGCTTCTGATAGATAACAACCGCGTCAGTGATGCAGGCATACCAGTAAAAATAACGTAGGTCAGGGAACCTGCTTGTGCGCAATCCGTTTGAGCCCCGCTGTCGACAGGGCAGGGATCAGCACCAGGGGAGCCGGACGGATCGTGACGGCATACGTCGAAGACAGACGATCCGGCCCATCGGCGTCGGCTCACGGATCCGCTTCTTACAAATATCGGCGATCCTTTGAAGCGGATCGTGGGAC
The DNA here is from genome assembly GCF_022829515.1 of Methylobacterium sp. J-048. Taxonomy (GTDB): domain Bacteria; phylum Pseudomonadota; class Alphaproteobacteria; order Rhizobiales; family Beijerinckiaceae; genus Methylobacterium. The sequence continues at coordinate 120,752 of NZ_JAKSYL010000100.1, read as the reverse complement.
GATCTCCCCGCAGAAAGTCGGTATGGCTGCCTAAAAAACTGGTATTTTTGTACTATTGAATGCGCAACTATTGCGCACATCTGATGTCCGGTCCCGGGTCTTCTCAACCCCAACGAGGTACCCATGACCGAACCCGCAAAATTACCCTCCGCCGATCACCTCAAGGCCTCGGTGAAGGAGGCCATCGGCAAGCTGATCGGGGACACCCGGGTTGAGGCCGAGGGCCGCCGGCAGAAGCAGGCAGCCCGGCCGCACAAGCCCGCCGGGCCCCGTGACGACTGAGCCACGTTTCCAACCGGTGCCCCGCGGGGTGCTGCCGGCATCGAACAAGACATCACCGGAGGACGACATGGTCGATATCGACAGGATCACGGGTGCTGCGAAGGAACTCGGCGGCAAGGTGCAGGGCGCGGTCGGCGACCTCACCGGCTCGCGGAGTGATTCCGTCGAGGGCCTGTTCCGCGCGGCAAGCGGGCAGGCTGAGAATCTCTACGGCCAGGCCCGGGACACGGTCCGGCACGCCGCCGACGAGGCCGCCGACTACGCCGAGGACGCCTACGAGCGCGGCGGCCACTACCTGCGCCGGGGCACCCGCGAGGTGAGCCATCAGGTCGCCGAGTACCCGCTCGCCTCCCTGCTGGTCGCCGGCCTCGCCGGCTTCGGCCTCGGCCTCCTAGTCAGCGCCAGCCGCGACTGATCCCAGCTTCCACTTCCACAGACGACCGACGACCCGGAGTAACAGCGTGACCACCATCCAGACCACTGCGTCCCCCGTCGCGACAGGAGCGCTCGCCGATACGCGCGCCGTCCTGCTCAACCAGGTCTCCTGGGGGGCGATCTTCGCCGGAGCCACCACCGCGCTGGTGACCCAGGTGATCCTGAACCTGATCGGCGCCGGCGTGGGCCTGGCCTCCTTCGGGCCGGAGGCCGCCGACAACCCGGCCGCCTCGACCGCCTCCATGGGCGCCGGGATCTGGTTCGTGGCCTCGGGCATCGTGGCCGCGCTGGTCGGCGGCGCCATTGCCGGGCGCCTGTCCGGCAAGCCGCTGCCGGGGACGGCCGGCCTGCACGGCCTGGTGTCCTGGGCGGTGACGACCCTGGTGGTGCTCTACCTGCTGACCTCCGCGGTCGGCGGCCTCATCGGCGGCGCCTTCAACGGCGTGACCAGTACGCTGGGCGGCGCCGGCAGCCTCGTCGGCGGCACCGTGCAGACGGCCGCGCAGGCCGCCGCGCCCTCGCTCGCCAAGATCACGAACCCCCTCGACGGGATCGAGAGCACGGTCCGCCAGCAGGCTGCCGGCCAGGACCCGCAGGCCGCCCGCGATGCCGCCGTGGCGGCCGTGAAGGCGCTGTTCACCGGTGACCCGGCTCAGAAGCAGCAGGCCGAGACCCGCGCGGCCGACGCGCTGGCCAAGGCGCAGAACATCCCGGTCGACCAGGCCAAGCAGCAGATCCAGGACTACGAGAAGCAGTACGATCAGGCCGTCGCCACCGCCAAGCAGAAGGCCGAGGCCGCAGCCGTCGCCACCAAGTCTGCAGCCACGCAGGGCGCCTTCTACGCCGCCCTGGCGCTGGTGCTCGGCGCACTCGCCGCCTTCCTGGGTGGCCGCCTCGGCGCCCCCAAGCCCGTCACCCTGCTCGGCGCCTACGAGACCCGCCGCGCCTGATCCCCGTCGGTCCCCGCCCACCGGCGGGGACCCCATCCGACCGGCATCCGCCGGCCATCGCGCAACGCTGAAGGAGAGTTTCGATGAGCAGCACCACCGACAAGATCAAGGGTCTGGCCAACGAGGCCGTGGGCAACGTCAAGCAGGCCGCCGGCAATGTGACGGGCAACGACAAGCTCGTGGCCGAGGGCAAGGCGCAGGAGCTCAAGGGCGAGGCGCAGAAGACCGTGGGCGACGTCAAGGACGGCGCCAAGACCCTGGCCGACAAGGTCACCGGCCGGAGCTGAACCCGTTCGGCGGGGCCGGCAGGGCCGGTCCCGTCCCGAGCAACCGCAAAACCAGGAGAGCAGCATGAACCGCGACCAGATCGAGGGCGCGTCCCGTCACGTGAAGGGCCGGGCCCAGACCACCCTCGGCGGCATCACCGGCGATCCGGGCCGGCAGGTCCGCGGCGCCGTGAACCAGGTGGCCGGCGGCGCGCAATACGTCTACGGCCGCGCCCGCGACCGGGCCGAGGATCTCGCCGAGGATGGCCGCCACCTGGCTCACGTTGCCTCCGAGCGCGCCGACCACCTGATCGACGACGGCCGCCGCTACGCCCGCGAGGTTCGCAGCCGCGGCGAGACCTACGGGCGTCAGGCCGTCCGCTACGCCGACTCCAACCGCACCAGCACCCTGCTCGGCATCGCAGCGCTGGCCTTCGCGGCCGGCTGGCTCACCCGCCGCGGCCGCTGATCGCGACACCCGATCGACGCCCGGCCTCGTCACCATACGGGCGGGGCGGGTTTCGGCGGGTCTCGCCGCCGCTCTGCGGCCTCCTGTGCCGCGCGCGACGGGGCCGACGATCACCCCCCCTGACGCGCGGCGGAAGGCCGAAGATCAGGGCGCCGTCCGGCGTGCCCGCGCGGCGGCCCATTCCCGGTCGCGCTCCGCCTGCTCGGCACGTTGCTGGGCCGCATAGGCCTCCTGCTCGGCCCGTTCCCGCTTTCGTTTGAGCTCGGCCGAGGCGGAGGCGCGCTTCTTCCAAGCGTCCGTCTCGGCCTTCTGGCGCCGCAATTCTTCGGCGGTGATCGGCTTCACCGGCTCCTTCGGCTGCGCCCAGGCGAAGGGACGCCGCGGGGATTGCGGCGGCTGGCGCGGAGGCTCCGAATCCGCAGAAGGCCGCGAACCGCCCAGGGAGGCGGTCAAGGACGCGGTCGCCTCGGCCAGCGTCAGGCCGGCCCCCGCCGCGATGCGCTCGGCGGCGGCCCGCGCTGCGTCCCGCTCGCCCGCGGTCGCGCCCCGGGCCGCCAGGGCCAGGCACTTCTCGAAGCGATCGCGCTCGGCCGGCGTCATGGCGGGTTCCGGATCGGCAGGGTCGTCGGGGTCTTATACGGATTCGGCCTCCAAGACCCTGCCGGCGGCGTCACGTCAACGGTTGCTGAGGAGCGCGCGGGCCAGGAGGTGGAGCGTCGCGCCGAGGCCCAGCGCGCAGGTCGAGACCACCAGGACCTGAAGCCCGCTGATGCCGGGCCGGGGGCCGAAGCTGTAGGCCAGCAGCGAGCCGCACGAGCCGGCGGAGACCACGCCGGACGCGATCGTGTTAAGCCACGTCGCCGAGAGGCGACGCCGTTCATCGTTGATGTCGCCCATGGCTGGCTCCCATCACGGGCGAGGTCAAGCTTATTTTCATACAGAAGGAATTATTACCAGAAGTTGCGACCCGCTGCAAGGGGCGCCGCCGGACCGGTCACGCTCAGTTCGCCCCCGTCCGGCAGCGGGCATAGCCGCGGGAGATCAGCCGGCTCTGCTGCGCCGCGCGCCGTTCGACCTCGCCGAGATCGGTCAGCGCGTCCGTGATCGCCGCGACCAGTGCGTTCCAGGCGTCACCCCGCGCGGCGCGATGATAGGCCAATGCGATCGCCTCGGCTTCGCTGAGCGGAATCTCCGCGGGCGGTTCGTGCGGGGTTGCGCGCATTGCCAATCCGTCCTGCTGGAACATATGGAGAACAAAGCGCGGATGCCGCCGGGGTTCAACCCGTTCGCGGCCACGGACCGCGATTGCGGTGGAGGGCTGTTGATCGATTCCGGAAAGGTCAATGCCGACACGGCCTTACCGCGCCCGCCCGGATCGCGTCAGCCGACGGAGACCGGCAGCAGCAGGGTGACGGTGGTTCCGTGGCCCGGCTCCGATTCGAGCTGCAGGTCGCCCGACCAGCCGACCACGATGCTCCTGACGATCGCGAGCCCGAGGCCGGTGCCCTGGCCGGTCGCCTTGGTGGTGAAATACGGATCGAACGCGTGGGCCGCGACGGCGGCGGACATGCCCTGGCCATCGTCGATCACCCGGAGCCGCATCCACGCTCGCGCTCCGGCGCCGCCCGCCCAGTCGCCGCCGATCCGGTCGACCTCGACCCGCATGCGCGTCGCCCCGGCCTGCACGGCGTTCTGGAGCAGGTTCAGCAGGATCTGGGTCAGCTCGCTCTGGAGGGCCAGGACCGCGGTGTCCTGGTCGTGGATCACGACCTCGAACGGCTCGCGCAGCATCGGCCGGATGAAGGTACAGGCGGTCGCCACGGCGGCCCCGAAGGCGAGGCTCTGGGGCGCGATCGTCTCGCGCCGGACATAGGCCAGGATGCCCTGGATGACGCCGACCGCCTGGATCGCACAGGCCTCCACGGTCTCGAGGTCGGCGCGCTCGGGCGGCCGCCCCTCGGCGAGGTCGGCCAGCATGATCTCGGTCATCCCGCGCACGGGCTGGAGCAGGTTGTTGAGCTCGTGCGCCACCGAGCCGACGAACTGGCCGAGCGTCTCCAGGCGCTGCCGGTTCCGCTCGGTCCGGTCGCGCTCCTGCTGCCGATGCTGTTCGAGCAGGTCGATCTTGGTGCGGTAGGCCACCGCCGCCGAGACCATCAGGGCGCTCAGGCAGGCCGACATGCGCCGGACAATCTCCGGCTGGTTGATCGGTACGCCCTGGTCGGTCAGCGCCAGCGCCGCGCCCTCATGCAGCCCGGCGATCTCGTCGAGGGAGATGTCGTCGGTGATCGCCAGGCGACCGAGTTCCTCAATGTCGAGGAGCGGCGCCTCGGCCGCCGTGGCGACGTAGTGCGCCATGCCGGCGGTGTAGCGCTGCAGGAGGCTGTTCATGCGGCGTCACGCGCCGAACGCGACGCAGAGGACGCCGCAATCGTCGCTCCGGCGTCCGTGGCTGGCCATCAGGTCGGCGGCGAGGCGCGCGGGATCGCCGCGAAGCGCCGGCGGATCGGCTTCCAGATCCACCGGCCGCAGACCGTCGGTCCACAGGACCAGGATGTCGCCGGCGGCGAACGGCAGGACGAGGGGCTTGAGCGGGCGCAGGCCCGCCCCGACGATCCCCGGCATGCCGTCGAACCGGAGCGTCCGGGCGGAGAACAGCGCCCCCTGGATGTTGCCGACCGCCGCCGCCGTGACGGTTCGAGCCTCGGAGTCGATCCGCACCAAAGCCGCCGCGGCGCCGCGGGTGTGGCGCATGGCCTTGTCGGCGGTGGCGAGCCGCTGCGTCGGCTCGTGCCCCGCCTGCCCCTCGACCACTGCGAGCAGGCTCCGGGCGGCATGGTGGGCCTCCGGCCCGTGGCCCAGGCCGTCGACGATGCAGGCGAGGGTCGCGTCCCGCTCCTGCCACCAGGCGACCATGTCGCCGCACACGGTCTCGCCGGGATAGGCCCGGGTCGCCGCGGCGATGGCGGGGCTCGGGATCATGGCCGCCGCACCAGGCAGACGATGCGGGTCCCTTTCCCGACATGGGAGGTGATCGCGAAGGCGTCGACCAGCCGGCGCGTCCCCGGGAGACCGCAGCCCAGGCCGCCGCGGGTCGAGAAGCCGTCCTCCATGGCCAGCGCGAGATCGGGGATCCCGGGGCCGTCATCCTCGGCGACGAGCTCAATCATGGCCGCCCCGGTCGCATCCTGCGCGGTCAGGCGGATCAGCCCGCCGCGCTCGGTGTGAAGGACGAGATTCATGGCGAGTTCGGAGACCGCCGTCGCGAGGCCATGCGCCCGCACCGTGGTGAAGCCGTGGCGCAGGGCGAGCCGCCGCGCCTCCTGCCGCGCCTCGGCGGCGTCGATCTCGCGCGTCACGTTGACGGTCACCACGTCCGGTTCCGGACTCATCGGCGCCTCGTCATGCCGGCCCGGACCAGGGTGCGGCCCGGACGGGTCTCGATGGTCATGGCGTCCATCAGCTTGTGCACGGCGGCGAGGCCGAGGCCGAGGCCGCCCCCGGTGGAGTATCCGCGCGTCATCGCGCCGCCGACGTCGGCGATGCCGGGGCCCTGGTCCTCGACCTCGATCACGATGCTCCGCTCCTGGGCCGTCAGCCGGGTCAGCACGCGGCACTCGCCGCCGCCGGCATAGGTCAGGGTGTTGCGGGTGAGCTCGGAGACGACCGTGGCCAGGCGAGTCTGATCGACGGTGCCGAACCCGATCGCGGCGGCGGCGGCGCGGCTCGCCTGGCGGGCCTGCAGGATGTCGCCCTGGACCCGGATGTCGACGACCGCGCGCGTCGCGGTGCCGGACGCTCCCGGGTCCGGTTCCGAGCGATCAGGCGGTCGGGACTTCGTCATGGCGACCTCCGCGGGCAGCCACCATCCGACCGACCTTGGCCACGCCGCCTTCGAGATCGAAGGCGGTCTCCATGTCGATCATGCCCCGGCCCATCTCCACGAGGGTCAGGGCCACGGCGGGCTGCATCCCGGCCAGGACCGCCACGCCGCCCATGATCGTCACCATCTTGGCCGTCTCCGAGAGGATCCGGGCCATGTAGGAATCGACGACGTCCGCGGCCGTGATGTCGATCACGAGGCCGTCGGCCTTTCCGGCCTGGATCAGCGCGAGGGCGTCGATCTGGAGGTCCATCACCTGCTGGTCGGTCAGGTCGGCCGGCAGGGAGGTCAGGAGGACGCGGCCGAGCCGGAGGATGGGGACGCGCATCAAAAGCTCGTCTCGAGCGTGTCCTTGGACTGCTGGCCGAGGAGCCGGAAGGCCTCGGCCAGTCCGGCCCGCAGGGTCCCCCGGGTGATCATGCTCGACAGGTCGACGTCGAGCTTCACAAGCGTCTGGGCCGCATCCGGACTGATGCCGGTCACGATCACCCGGGAGCCGAGCAGGCGCGCGGCTTCGACGGTCTTGGTCAGGTGCAGGGCGACGCGGCTGTCGATCAGCGGCACGCCGGTCACGTCGAGGATCGCGATATGCGCCTCCTCGCGGGCGAGCGCCTCCAGCAGCCATTCCATCACCTGCCGGGCCCGCTGCGTGTCGATGATCCCGACGAGCGGCATCAGGATGATGTGGCGCCAGATCGGCAGGGCCGGGGTCGCCAGGTCGAGGAGCGCCCGACCCTGGCGCTTGATGATCTCCTCGCGGGTCTCGACGAAGGTCGCGAAGGTGATGAGAGCCAGCTTGTCGACCACCGCATCGAGGGCGGTGCGCATCCTGTAGAGTTCGGTCGCCTTGGCGGTGGTCTCGCGATCGAGCAGCTCGCCCGCGACCGCCTTCAGCGACAGGATGAGCGTGGCGGTCTCCATCGGTGTCAGGCCGTCGCGGGCGCAGGCGGCGCTGATCGTGGCGGCCTGTTCCTCGACGGATCTGAACGCGGGCTTGGCGCCGTCGCCATCGCCCGCGAGGAAGTAGGCCGTCAGCTTCTCGACCAGCGTGCCCAGCTCCAGCTTGAGCAGCTGCAGCGAGGCCGGCTGCGCCTTCGGCGCGGTGTCGCGCAGGCGTGCGAGCCAGGCATCGAGCACGCCCGCCCTGTTCTGGAGAAGGATTCGTCCGATGCCGTGCATAGATTCGGTCACTCCCTGGCGGCCGCTGGGGCGAGGGCGGAGATTGCGGCCAGGAGCTCCTGCATGCCGACCGGCTTCATGAGCACGCGGTCGGCCCCGACGCGCGCGGCCTCCTCCATCGAGAAGAGCTGCGGCGCCCGCGGGGCCCCCCCGGTGATCGCGATGATGGGCAAGCCGGGCCTGTTCGCCTTGACCCAGCCGATCAGCGTCAGGCCGTCCCGTCCGGGCATCCACAGGTCGGTGACCAGGATGTCGAACGGCCGGCTGCTCAACAGCGCCTCCGCCTCTGCCGCCGAGGCGCATTCCAGGACCGTGTGCTGGCCCCGCTCGAGAAACCGCCGGACCGTCATCCGCACGACCGGCACGTCATCCGTCAGTAGGACCGATGCCATGGATCAATCCTCCTGCTGGAAGCGCTGAAAACGTGCATCACAGATCCCGTCAACGGGATAAATGCACTCAACAAGTATAGATATATCAATGTATCCTAAAATAACTCGATATCATTATTGTTATTTACATTATTTCTCGGAGGAGATGGGCCTTCTGAGAGGGCGATTTCTGCGAAAGACTTAACGTCGGGCCAAGATTTCGTCAAGAGATTCGATAGATCCAGCGCGTGGAGATGCGTCCGTGCTGCGGCAAAGATGCTTTCGAGATGTTGCAGACGCTGTCGCGTGACGTCCTGAAACTGGATCGAGCCGATGAGCCGGACGATCGGCTGCGCGATCCGGGCACTCTCCTCTTGGACTTTCACCAGCGTGTCCCGCTGATGGGCGACCAGACGCTCCATGTTCTCCGTCAGGCCGGCGATCGCCGACGCGATCTTCATCAGCTCCCCGCGCTCGCCCTCGACGCGGTCGTTGACCAGGGTAGCGAAGTTCTCCCGGATGGATTCGCGCAGGGCCGCGAGATCCTGGGCGATCCGGGTCGCGGTGTCGGCCGAGGCGTTCGAGAGTTCCTTGACCTCCTTGGCCACCACGGCGAAGCCAGCCCCGGCCTTCTCGGCCCGGGCCGCCTCGATCGTCGCGTTCAAGGCGAGCAGGTTGGTCTGGCGGGCGATGGTCTGCACGCCCTCGGTCGCCCGCGTCAGCTGCGCGGTCGCGAGGTCGAGCTCGTCGAGGCGCTGCCGGCACTCCACCACGTCCTGGTCGCGCCGAACCAGGAAGTCGCCGATCAGGCGGCGGTTCTCGGTGAGCTGCTCGTCGGTCTGGTCGACGATCTCCACCACCCGGGCGTTGGAGCCGGACAGGTCGAGGAAGGCCAGCAGCTCGCTCATCGCGCCGTCGACCGCGCGCAGGCTGGTCATGATGTCGTAGGCGGCGGCCTCGGTCTCGGTGGTGACCGAGGCCGTGTCGCTGGCGGCGCGCTCGAACAGGCGATCGTAGACCGCGAGGTGCTCGGCCAGGGCGGCCAGGGCTGCGGGAATCTCGGCCGGGACCTCGCCCCGGGCCTCCCCGCGTCCCGCCGCATCCTGCGGGGCGGCATCGGCCGGCCGGTCCCCCGGGGCCGGCTCCGCAGGCGCGGTCGCCGGGAGGGCCGGGGCCACCAGACTTACGCAGCGGCGGCTCAGCGTCACCGAGGCCCAGCTCGCCCCCCAGCTGGCCGCGAAACCGAGGGCCGCGAGCGCGGCGACGCCCGGCACGGGCCCGAACGCGACCGTGCCGACGGCGGCGAGCACCAGGGCCGACAGCCCGGCCCAGAGCGGGCCGATCCATTGGATCGCGAGGGGGGGAGGGGCCCAGGCCACGATCAGGCTCCGGGAACGAGCTGGCGGATCACCTTGAGCAGGGCTTCCGGGTCCACTGGCTTGACGATCCAGCCCGTGGCGCCGGCCGACTTCGCCTCGTTGCGCTTGTCCTGCTGGGACTCGGTGGTCAGCATCAGGATCGGGATGAACTGCAGGCCCGGGAGCTTGCGCACCCGGCGGATCAGCTCGATGCCGTTCATCGCGCCCATGTTGAGGTCGGTGATCAGCAGGTTGGGCTTGGTGCCGCCCTGCAGCGTCGTGACGGCTTCCTCCCCGCTCGCCGCCTTGACGACGCCGAGGCCGGCCTTGCTCAGGATGCCCTCGATGCTCATCAGCATCGTGGGGGAATCGTCAACAATCATGATCGTCGTGGCCAAGAACGTCTCCTAGGGTGCTGCATGGGGGGCGGGCGCCGCCGCGCCCTGCCAGACGGCCATCAGCTCGTCGGCCAGCAGGGCGTAATCGGCGGTGCCGCGGCTGGAGGGGGCGTAGTCCCGGATCGGCTTGCGGGCGGCGAACGCCTCCGCCAGGCGGATGTCGGTCCGGATCCCGGTGAGCACGCGCTCGATCCCGAATTCCCGGGCGATCTCCTGCATCGTCTCGCGGTGATGGTTGGTGTGCACGTTCAGCATCACCGGCAGCAGGCCGACCACCTTGAGGTCGCCGTTCACCGTGGTGGCGATGCGGAAGAACAGCCGCGCCAGCTGCCGCACCCCCTCGGCCGACAGGGCGTGGGGGATCATCGGCACGAGCACGCCGTCGGCCGCCGCCAGGGCGTTGACCAGGATCATGTCCAGCGAGGGCGGCGTGTCGACGATCACGAGGTCGAACCGCGCCGCGATCCCCGGGCCGCGCAGGCAGCGCTGCAGGGCCGAGACGCTGCGGTCCACGGCCGTGGTGCCGTCGAACAGCTGGTCGGCGGGGGCGACCGACACGCCCGCGAACGCGGTCGGCCGGATGGCCTCCTGCAGGTCGAAATCCGGGCTCGTGAAGATGTGGTGGGCGGTCGGCGCGTCGCGCTCCGGCACGATGCCGAAGCCGAGGCCGGCATGCCCCTGAGTGTCGAGGTCGACCAGCAGGGTGCGTCGGCCGCGGGCGCCGCATTCCGCCGCCAGGTTGACGGAGGTCGTCGACTTGCCGCTGCCGCCCTTCCGGTTCGAGATGGCCAGGATCGTCGTCACGCGGCCGCTCCGGACGTCTCAAGAAACGGCATCACGAGCCCGGCCAGCGCCGGATCGGCGGGCGGCGTGATCGCGGCCGGCCGGGCAGCGGCCAGGACCTGCAGGATCGCGGTGTGGAGTCCCTCGCATTTGGTCAGCACGACCTTGTGGGCGCCCGGCCTGCGCAGGGTCTCCAGCAGCGGCAGCGCCTCCTCGACGGTGCAATGCCCTTCGAGGTGGATGGTCTTGCGGACGATCCGGATGGCCATCACAGCAGCTCCCTGAGGTCGAGGACCAGGAGGACGCGGCCGTCCCCCAGGAGGGTCGTGCCGGCATAGCCGCCGATGCCGGTCAGGACGCCCTCCAGGGGCTTCAGGATCACGTCCATCCCCTCCCGGAAGTTGTCGATGATCAGCCCGGCCCGCCGGCCGTTGACGTGGCAGACTAGGACGGCGGCGTCGGCCTCGCCCCGGGGCTGCTCGGGCAGGTGCAGCAGGCGCGACAGCCGCGACAGCGGGATGATCGTCTCGCGCAGCACGAAGGTCTCGGCCTTCTTGATCATCCGGATGCGCTCGCGCGGCACCCGCACGGTCTCGACGATCATGTCCATGGGCACGCCGTAGAGGCTGCCCGCGGCCTCCACGATCATGATCCGGGTGACCGCCATGCTGAGCGGCAGAGCGAGGCGCGTCGTCGTCCCCTCGCCGAGGCGGGAGCTCACCGTGACCTGGCCGCCGAGCTTCTCCACGGTGGTCAGCACCACGTCCATCCCGACCCCGCGGCCGGACAGGTCGGAGACCTCCGGGGCCGTCGAGAAGCCCGGGCGGTAGATCAGGTTGATCGCCTCCTGGTCGGAGAGGCGGTCCGCCTCCTCCTGGCCGATCACGCCCTTGGTGATGGCGGCGCTGCGGATCCGGGCCGGGTCGATGCCGCGACCGTTGTCCTGCACCTCGATGACGACGCTGTCCGCCTCCTGGCGGGCCTTGAGCAGGATGCGCGCCGTCGCGGACTTGCCCGCCGCCCGGCGCTCCTCCGGCGCCTCGATGCCGTGATCGAGGGAGTTGCGCACGATGTGCAGCAGCGGGTCGCCCAGCGCCTCGATGATGGTCTTGTCGGCGGCCGTGTCCTCGCCTTCGAGGGCGAGGTCGATCCGCTTGCCGAGCTTGCGCGCGAGGTCGCGGACCAGCCGGGGGAACCGGTCGAAGATCTCGGAGACCGGCAGCATGCGGACCTGCATGATCGCGCCCTGCATCTCCTGGGCGAGCCGATCGATGACCGCGTATTGCTCCTTGATCTCGCGGGACATCTCGCGCGAGGCGTAGGTCTCCTCCGCCCGCTTGGCGAGGAACGGCAGGGCGTTCTTGGAGACGACGAGCTCGCCGATCAGGTTCATCAGCAGGTCGATCTTCGCCTGGTCGACCTTCAGGGATTTCGCGGCGATGCGCCCCTCGGGCTCCTTCCCGCCGGCGGCCGGCACCGCCGCCTCGGCGAAGGCCTGCGCAGGCGCTTCCGAGAGCGCGGGCGCGGCCTCCGCCCGCAGGAGCGGGGCGCCCGCCAGCACCGCCGACAGGGCGCTCAGGAGCGGCGCGACCGAGTGGGCCTCCCGGGCCGCCTCGAACGCCGCCTGGATCGCGGCGCGGTCGGCGTCGCGGCCGAGGCTGAGGAGCACGTTCCCCACCACGGTCCCGACCGAGGCGAGGCGGTCCGCGTCGTAGCCCGCGTGCTCCAGGGCCCGGTGCTGGCTCGCCAGAACCGAGCGGGCGAGCTCCTGGCGCGGGTCGGTGGCCTGCGGGGCCGGTGCAGGGGCAACGGGTGCAGGGCCGGCCGGAACCGGATCGAGCCGGCCCGAGCCGGCGGCCGCCACCAGCGCCGCCAGAAGGGCGGGATCGGGCTGACCCGCCGACAGGGCGGCCTCCAGCCAGTCCAGCGCCTGCCGGCGCCAGAGCGTCGGCCCGGCGACGCTGCGCAGCGCGCTCACGGCCTTGCGCAGGTCGTCGAGGCGCCCGGCGGCGAGGAACCCCGAGGCCGCCCCGCGAAAATCGTCCCAGATCGGCCCGTCGCTGGCCTCGCCCTCGATCCGCACGAGGTCCCGGGGCCGGATTGGGGCGATGGTGATCCGGTCCAGCTCGTAGCGCATCGCCTGCTCGATCTCGGGCCGGGGCGCGGCGGTCAGCAGGGCGAGGTGCAGGTTGCACTGGTAGGGATCGAGATCCTCCAGCGGCGCCCAGGGTTCGGCAGCCGCGATGTCGAGGGCCAGCGCGTCCGGCACCTGTCGGATCGCCTGCAGGGGATCGGTGCCGCTGAAGAAGCAGCCCGGCTCCGGCGCGTAGCGGACGAGGTGCACGGTCTCGCCCTCGCAGGCGCGGCGGAACGCGGCGAGGCAGGCGGGGGCCGGCAGGCGGGCGAGAAGCCCCGGCGGCAGCGCCGAGACGTCGCCGTCGGGCGCCGGATCGGCCCCCCGCAGCGCGGCGTGCACCGGTGCGTCGTCGACCGCCCCGTCCTGTGATCCCAGGCGCTGGCGCAGCAGCGCGGCCATCCGGTGCGCGACCCCGTCGGCATCCGCCGGGAGCGCCGCGCGCCGCTCGAGCTCGTCGATCCACTGTCCGACCTGGTCGAGGCTGTCGAGCAGCATGTCGACCAGGGCGGAATCGATCTGGAGCGCGTCGGACCGGACCTCCCCGAGGAGATCCTCGGCGGCGTGGACCAGCCGGGTCAGGGCCAGCGCGTCGAACAGGCCGGACGAGCCCTTGATGGTGTGGACCGCCCGGAACACCTCGTTGATCGCAGTCTCGTCCGTCGGGTTCCGCTCCAGCTTCAGCAGACCGCTGGCCGAGACCTGCAGCAGCTCGCGCGCCTCCGGGATGAACCGAGCCAGCAGGGGGGTGGTCATGCCTGCGCACCGGTCAGCAGACGCGCCGTCTCGACGAGGAGCACGGGATCGGCCGGTTTGACGATGTAGAAATTCGCGCCCGCCGCGTAGGCTCGGGTCGCGTCCGCATCCGCGGCCTCGGTGCTGATCGTGACCACGGGGGTCGCCTGGAGCGACGGCTCGCGGCGGATCCGGGACACCAGCTCGTAGCCGTCCATCTTGGGCATGTTGATGTCGACGATCATCAGGTCGAAGCCGCCGAGCAGCGCCTTCTCCAGGCCCTCGACCCCATTGGCGGCCTCCTCGACGACGAACCCGGCCCGGCCGAGGACGTCCTGATAGAACATCCGCATCGTGATGCCGTCCTCGACGACAAGTATTCGCTTCCCGGCCATGCCCGTCTCAATCCTGTTCGATCGGTCTTTGATAGACGATCGTGTCGCCGAACTTGCGCGGCAGGAACATCGACGACATGCGGCTCATGCTCTCCGAATGGCCCAGGCAGATGAACCCGCCCGGGCTCAGACATTCGTAGAGCGCCTCGACCGCGGCGCGCCGGGATGTATCGTCGAAATAGATCAGCAGGTTGCGGCAGAAGATCACGTCCATCGCACGATAGCGGTGCATGTGGATCGGATCGGACAGGTTGGCGATCGAGAACTCGATCGAGCTGCGCAGCTCCTCGTGGATCTCGAACTGGTCGTCGCCGATCCGACGGAAATACTTCTTGCGCAGCTCCGGCGACAGCCGCTGCAGGGAGCGGTTGCCGTAGACGCCCTTGCGGGCATCGGCCAGAACCCGGGAATCGATGTCCGACCCGGTGATCTCGATGGCGAACTCGTCCGCCCGCGCCCAGTATTCGAGGATCTGGATCGCGATCGAGTACGGCTCCTCCCCGGTCGAGCACGGCATCGACCAGATCCGCAGCGTCCCGCCGGGCCGGCGCGTCCGGGTGATCTCGGGCAGGATGCCGCGCACCAGGGCGTCGAACTGGTAGTCCTCGCGGAAGAAGTAGGTCTCGTTGACCGTCATCAGGTTGACGAGGTGCTGCAGCTCCTCGCCCGAGGCCTGGAAGCGCAGCAGGGTGAAGTAGGCCTTGAAGCTGTCGCTCCCGGTCTTTGCGATCCGCTCCTGGAGGCGCTTCTCGACGAAATACTCCTTCTTGCCGCTGAACGAGATGCCCGTGCGGCGGTAGAAGTACTCGTAGAACTTCTCGTACTCGTCCTCGGTGATCGGAAGCGCCGGGGCGGTCTGACCGAAGGAGCGGGGTGGCTGCATCACGACCCTCCGATCCGGCGGATCGCCGCGGCGGCCGCGAAGCGGATGAACGGCACGTCGGGGAAGCGCGCGGCCAGGGCCTGGAGCGGCGCCACGGCGCGCTCGTTGCCGATCTCCGCGAGGCCGTCGACCGCCGCCGCGCAGACGTTGATGTGGGCGTCACGCGCCACGACTTCGGCCAGCCAGTCCGGCGCCTTCGGGTGCGGCAGCTGGCTCAGCATGTTGACCGTCAGGATGCGGACGTCGCTGTCGGGATCGGCCAGCAGGTCGCCGACGTACGGCTCGACCTCGGCGGACATCTCCTGGAGCGCCTCGATCGCGGCGTTGCGTAGGGCGCTGTCCTCGCTGCGCAGCAGCGGCAGCAGGCCCTCGACCACCGCGGGCGACTTGATCCGGATCAGCGTCGTCAGGATCACGGCCCGGACGCTGGCGGCCGGCTCGGCCGCGAGATGCGCGCACAGGAGCGGCCCGGCCTCCGGGAACGCGCCGAGTTCCCGGGCGGCCCGGCGCCGCTCGCCGCTCTCGGGCGCGGCGAGGGCGGCCGTGAGCACGGCGAGATCCGCCTTCGGCGGCGCCGCGTCGGCTTTCGGCGCGGGGGTCGGTTTCTTAAGCGCCACGGCGGCGTTCCCCGGCTCGAGCCCCGGCTTCGGGGGCACGGAGCCACCCGATCAGCTGCTCCGCGATCGCGTCGCTCGGCAGGACCACGCTGGCCCCGCCGCGCTTGATGAGTTCCTGCGGCATCCCGAAGACGATGCTGGTCTCCTCGTCCTGCGCGATGGTCAGGCCGCCGCCGGCCCGCAGCCGGGCCATGGCCTCGGCGCCGTCGTCGCCCATGCCGGTGAGCTGCACGGCGATCAGCCGGTTGGCGGGGAGCAGCGCGAGCGCGCTCTCGACCATGCGGGCGACGCTGGGGTGCCAGATATGCGCGTCGCTCTGCGGCAGCGGCGTCGCGGAATAGCCGAGGCCCCGGCGGGTCACGACGAGGTCGGCATCCCCCTTGGCGATGTAGACCGTGCCGGGCTCGACCGGCATCTGCCGGGCGACCTCCACCACCGAGACGGCGCAGAGGTCGTTCAGCCGGCGGGCGAACACGCCGGTGAAGCTGCTCGGCATGTGCTGCGCGACCAGGACCGGCCAGGGAAAATCCTTCGGCAGGCGCGGCAGGATGTCCTCCAGCACCCCGGGGCCGCCGGTGGACACGCCGACCAGCACCAGCCCGGGACGGCCGCCCGCGAACGAGACCTGCGGTGGCGGTGCCGCCGGGGCGGGGCGGCGGCGCTGGGCGGCCAGGCGCCCGCGCAGGCCGGTGCTGCGGCGGACCCGGGTGGTCGCGGCGCTGCGGACCTTCATCAGCAGCTCGCGGTGGATCCGGTCGATCGACAGGGAGATCGTGCCGCCGGGCTTCTGCACGAAGTCGACCGCCCCGAGGCTCAGCGCCTGCAGGGTCGTCTCGGCGCCCTCCTCGGTCAGCGACGAGACCATCACCACCGGCCGCGGATCCTCGCTCATGATCCGCGACAGGCAGGTGATCCCGTCCATCTCGGGCATGTTGACGTCGAGGGTGATCACGTGCGGATCGAAGCTCTGGAGCGCCTCCAGGACCTCGACGCCGTTGCGGGCCGTCTGGACCGTGAAGCCGCCCGCCGCCTCGAGGAGCTGCGTGAGGTGCCTGCGCATCAGGGCGGAATCGTCGGCCACGAGGGCGCGGATCATGCGGGGTCTTTCCGGGGGGGACATGTCGGGATGAGGGGTGGTGAACCCGCGCTCAGTGGGTCGTGAGCTGGACGGCGGCGGCTTCCTGGGTGTCGAGGAGCTGCATCGTGTCGAGCAGCAGCACCATGCGCTTCTGGCTCTCCAGGTTGGCGACCCGGCGGATCAGGCGCTGCTGCGCGTCCGAGAGGTTGGGCGCGTCGCCGATCGCCTTGGCGGAGATCCGCATCACCTCGGAGACCGAATCGACGATGAAACCGGTCCGGACGCCGCGGACGGTGAAGACCATGATCCGCTGGCGGTCGTTGCGCTCCGCCTCGGCGAGGTTGAAGCGGCGGCGCTGGTCCACCACCGGCAGCACGACGCCGCGCAAGTTGATCACCCCCTCCACGAAGGACGGCGCCTTCGGGATGCGGGTCAGCTCGTCCGGCACGCGGACGATCTCCTGCACCGCCTCGATCGGCACGCCGTATTCCTCGCCCATCAGCCGGAACACCACGAACTGCTCCTCGTCGGCGGCGTCCTGGCGCTCGTCCCCATCCTGTCGTCCGTCGGCGCTCATGCCCTCGTTCCCCGTGGCGGAAAGCTTTCGCAGCTCGTTGGTGTCGAACATCTTGTCGACCGACAGGACGGAGACCAGCCGACGCCCCTCCTGCAGCCGGCAGATCGCCTGGATCTCGTCCATGCCGCCGTCCTGCGACAGCAGCGCGGGCATCGGCTCGACGAGGTTGCGGCTGAGCCGCAGCACCTCCTTGACGCTGTCCATCACGACACCGACCGAGACGGTCCCGCCCTCTCCGAGCGACACCACCACGACCTTGTTGGTCTCGGTGAACTCCTTGGCCTGGAGGCCGAACATCTCGCGCAGGGACACGAGCGGGAGCAGGCGGTTGCGCAGGGTGATCACCCCGAGCACGTGGGCCGGCGCGTTCGGGACGTGGGTGAGGCGCTCGGGCAGCTGCACGATCTCCTGCACCCGCTCGATCGGGAAGGCGTATTCCTGCCCCGCCACCTCGAAGCTCACGAGCTGGTCCTCGTCGGCCTCGACCTCGGCCCGGGCTGACGAATCCGCGTCGGCGGCCTGGACCTGGCCGGCGGCCCGGCGGACCTTGGTGGCGATCTGGCTGAACTCGCGGCTCACCAGCTGGGCCGCGTCCAGGATCATCACCATGGAGCGGCCGTCCTCGCCCTTGATCATCCCGGTCAGGAGGGCGGTGTCGACGCTGCCCTCGATCGCCGAGGTCGGCTCGATCCGGTCGGCATCGACCGTCACCACGTTGGCCATCCGGTCGACCACGAGGCCGATCGGATTGCCCTGGTCGAGCACCACCACCCGGGTGGCGTCGTCGTTCAGCACCGGCGGGAAGGCGAACACGTCCCGCAGGTTCAGCACCGGCAGAACGGTGCCGCGCAGGTTGGCCAGCCCCAGCAGCGAGGCGGGGCTGAACGGCACCCGCACCACCTCGGGGATCCGGATGATCTCCTGCACGTCGGCCAGCGCGACGGCGAACATCTCCGTCTCGACGTGGAAGATCACGAACTGACGGGCCTCGCTGCGGCCGTCCTCGCGGTCGGGCCGTGCGGCACCCTCCGCCAGATCGGGCGTGAACCCGGAATCCAGCGCCTGCACCGCCTGAGCTGCTGCGTTTGCCATGGTCGGTCTTTCGCTCTCCGGGCGGTTCGGCTCAGGCGGCCTGGAGCTCGTCGGCGAGCGAGGCGATCTCCTCGATCGCGGCGGCGAGCTGCTCGGCGCCCTTGCCCTGCTCGGCGGCGGCTGTCCCGGCCTCGCCGGAGGTGCGGGCGGCCTGCTGGGCCGCGGCGGCGACCTGCTCGATCGCGGTCTGGACCTCCCGGACCATGCGGGTGATGCCGTCGGCGCCGGTCAGGATCTCCCGGTTGCCGCCCAGCACATCGGCCATGTCCTTGATCACGGTGTCGAAGTTCCGGGAGATGGCCGCGCTCTTCTCGACCTCGTGGGCGGCGCCGTCGGCGATCTCCTGGATATCGCCGCGCACGAACACGATCGTGTCCTGGATGGTCTTGACCGTGTCCTTGATCCGCTCGGCGTTCTCGGCGGAATCCCTGGCGAGGTTGCGGATATCGGTCGAGACCACGGCAAACCCCTTGCCGAACTCGCCGGCACGGGCCGCCTCGACCGAGCCGTTGACCGCCAGCATGTTGGTCTGGATCGAGACCGTGGTGATGGCATCGACGATCTTGTCGATGCGGCGGCTGACCTGCTCCAGCGCGGCGACCTGATCGCGGCTCACGCGGCCCGCCTCGACGGATTGCTCGAGGCCGCCGATCATCGCGTCCACCAGCTCCTTGTTCTCGACCAGCATCTGCGAGATTTCCTGCGCCTTCTCCACGGCGGCCCCCGCCAGGGTCTGGGTCACCTGGGCGCGCCGCTCGATCTGCGCGATGGCGGCCGAGGATTGCTGGGTCGCGGCCGATTGCTGCTGGGCGCCCTTGGTGATCTCGTCGAGGGCGATCGTGACCTGGCCGGCGGCGCGGTTGATCTCCTCGACGGCGCTGGACAGCTCCTCCGCCGCGGAGGCGACTTCCTCGGCGCTCTTGCCGATATTGGTGCTGTTCTTCAGCTCCTCGGCGAGGCCGGACAGCTCCTGGGCGGCGTCCTCGCTCTGCGCCAGCGCGGTGGTCTGCTGCTCGACCATCTTGCCGGCCTCCTGGCAGGCCGCGCTCTGCTCCTCGGCCGCGGCCGCGATGATCTCCGCGCCCTTCTGCGCCTCGGTGGCGGCGGTGGCCGATTCGTCGGCGGCCCGGGCAAGGTCGGTGCAGCCCTCGATGATCCCGGCCATGTCGGCGCGGACCCGCTCGAGCTGGCTCGTGACCGCCCGGCCGGTCTCGACCTGGGACCGGGCCGAGATCGCCGACTGGCTGATCCCGTCGGCCGCGACCTTCACGTCGGCCTGGATCTGCGCCACGAGCGCCTGGATGTCGCGGGCGGACTTTTCGCTGGTCTCGGCCAGGGTGCGCACCTCGTCGGCGACCACCGCGAAGCCCTTGCCGTGCTGGCCGGCCCGGGCCGCCTCGATGGCGGCGTTCAGCGCCAGCAGGTTGGTCTGGTCGGCGATCCGGGCGACGGCCTTGACGATCTCGCCGATCGCGCTCGCCTGCCGGTCGAGCTCCTCGACCAGCTTCACCGACGCCTCCTGGCGCTCGGACGCCTTGGTGATCGCGGCCACGGACGTTTCGATCTGCGCCGCGGTCTGAACGACGAGACCGGACAGGGCCTCGGTCTTGCGCAGCGACGTGGTGGCGTTCTCCTTGGCGGCCTGGATCAGGGCCGCCCCCTGGTTCACCGCCTTCATGGTCTCCTGCGCGGCGCCCGCTGCCTCCTCGGCACCGACGCCGATCTGCTCGGAGGCCTTGCGCAGCTCCTCGGCCGCCGCCGCCGCCTCGGCGATCCCGCTGGACAGCTCGGCGGTGGCCGAGGCGATCCGCTCGGCGGCCTTCTGCTGGCGCGCGAAGGTCCGGGCCTTGCGCTTCTCAGCCTCGGCGACGAGGTGCGATCGACCCGTGGCGGCCGAAACGCTCTCCCTCGGAGCGACCGGGGCCGGGATGGAGCGGATGGCGGATTTTTTCGCGAGAGCCATGTGTCGACGCCTTATGTCGGGGTCCGAGTGCCGGGTTCAGAGAATTTCCTGCCCCTGAACGGAGGCTGGAATACCGATATTCGAAGGGTATCTGTCTGATGTGTTGTTTTTGAATGTGTATTCAATAATAAAATCTATAGATAGCTAAAACATTTCAATCCTCGTCGTCTTTCGAACCGAATATGACAGACATAACCTAATGACAACATAATCTTTATCGCAAACTTGTCGGTTGACAAGATTTTTTATGATTGAAATCTGCTCAGAAAACCGGAAAATTTTCTCTGAATGGTTGCTTCTGATCAAAATCGGCTCATTTTTACATGATTGCTTAAAGAAGAGCGACGATAACCTGAGATTGACTTAAAGCGTCGAGCCAACCTTACATCGGATCTAGGTGGCGACGTGAACACGATCCGGATGTCCCGGGATGATGCCGTCCGGATCACGCGCTATCGCCTTCGCCGGACCGGCCGAACCAGGCGGAGCTGCCCGGTGCCATGCCGGCGCAACAGTGATGGCCTGCTTAGCTTGAGCTAGTGGAAGAGGGCGCGGCTGCGTTACAGATCGGTGGAAGCAATACTATACGGAAGGAATCATAACAGATTGGATGTCGATTGCTGCAGATCTTAATCTGATCGATATATGGAGAGATTGAGTTTATACAAATGAAGCACGACCCTATTGCTGCGTTTGATAATGATAATGCCGCAGAAAGAATCCCTTTATCGTCCGACCAGATGTTGAAGCTCGTCGAGGAGCGGGGCGGGGTCGGCTTCTGGTCGCTGGAGATCGCGACCTGCAGGCTCTGGGGCTCCCCGGGCTTTTACCGGATGGCCGGTCTCCCGCCCGCGGACGACCTGCGCGGCCTGTTCCGCCGGCTGATCCACCCCGACGACGAGGCCGCCCAGGCCGACCTGTGGGATCTGCTCCGGAGCGGCCACGCAATCGATCGGGAGTTCCGGATCATCCGGCCCGACCAGACGGTCCGGTGGGTCGCCCTGAAGACCGAGGTGGTGCTCGGATCCGACACCCGGCTGGCTCGGATCGACGGCATCCTGCTCGACACCACGGCGACGCACGAGGCCCGGCGGGTCGCGGCGTGGATGCAGGCCCGCCAGACCGGCGTCCTGCGCGCGGTCGCCGCCGCGACCTGGTCGGCGCTTCCGGCCGGGGAGATCGAGATGGCGGCCGGGTGGGGGCACCTGACCGGGCAGAGTGCCGCCGAGATGGCCGGGACGGGCTGGCTCGACGCGGTTCATCCCGACGATCGCCAGGCCGTGACGGCCGCTTGGCGCTCCGCCCGGACCACCGGCGGCCCCTACCGCGCGGAGTATCGGGTCCGCGGCGCGGACGGCCTGTACCGCCAGTTCAGCGGTCGGGGGGCGCCGCAGATCGATCCCGACGGGGCCGTGTGCGAGTGGTTCGGCCTCGTGCTCGCCGTCCCGGACGACGCGCGCGATACGGTACCCGACGCGGTGATCGGGCCGCTGATCCGCGGCGCCCGGGCGGTGATCGGCTGGTCGATCCACGACCTCGCGGCGGCCTCGGGCGTCTCGGGCTCCAGCGTCCGGCGAATGGAGGAGTTCGGCGAGAACCCGCGTCCGCGGATCCGGCAGGCGGTGCGGCAGGCGTTCGAGGGCGCCGGGATCCGGTTCTCCGCGATCGGCACCGACCAGGTCGCCGTCGAGATCGACCTCCGGCGCTTCCCGCGGCGTTAGCGCATCATCCCGAAACGCGGCCGCGGTGTTTCGGGATGGCGCAAAACCGAGGCCCGAGACGGCTCGCCGCGGCGGGTGCGGACAGCGCCGAGGGGCCTTCGTTAACGCCGGCGCTGCATCCTTATCCGCACCGAAACCGTTGCGCATATCCGTAAGTCCGGTTGCCGAGGCGCCTGCCATGACCATTCTGAGCGTCATCTGCCTCGCCACGGGCGCCACGCTGGCGGGCGTCGCCCCGCGGCGATCGGTGCAGCAGGCGGCCCTGGAGAGCGCGGGCGGCAGCCTGATCGTGCTCGGGCTCGTCATCATCGGTGCGGGCCTGCCCCTGTTCGGCTGAGGCCGCCGCCGATCGAGCCTGCCGCGGGCCCGGAAGCCGGGGCGGTTTTTACGCCAGAGACCGGCGGATCGACCGACCACGGCCGCCCCTCACGTACGGTGTTGCAGTCTTGCCCCGTGCCGGCGACGATGTATCGCAGCGCAGATCCATCAGACTAGGCTGGATCTGCGCAAGGTTATCCCCTCCGGCGGCCCACTGGTGTTTGCCGCAGATCGCTCTTATGGTTCGATCTCTGCCATGTGTCTTTGTATTTTGAAGTGTTACAAAGAACGAATGTGAGGCGTTCCGAGCATGTCCGGTCTGGACGGGGATGAGAACCCGCGTGCGCGCGACGAGGGGAGCGGGGATCCGCATTGGGCGCTCGGCGCGCAGGCCTCGAAACGGGACGAGGAGATCAGGTCGGCCAACCTCCTGCAGGGGCGCCGCGAAATCGTCATCCGGCATGCCGGCCAGCGCTACCGGCTGCGCATCACCGCCAACGACAAGCTGATCCTGACCAAATGACGATAGCCCTCGCCTGGTCGCGCCGCTCCCTCCTGGCCGCCGCCGCGACGGCGGCCCTCGCCCCGCGGGGAGCGGCCGCGGCGGAGAACGCCGCCCGCATCGCCGCGCTCGGGGGCGCCGTCACCGAGATCCTGTACCGCCTCGGCGCCGGCCCGCGGATCGTCGCGGTGGACACCACCAGCCTCTACCCGCCCGAAGCCCTGCGCGAGAAGCCGAATGTCGGCTACCTGCGGGCGCTCTCGGCCGAGGGCCTGCTCGCCTGCGGGCCCGACCTGGTGATCGCCGCCGACGGCGCCGGCCCGCCCGCCGTCCTGGCCCAGTTGCGGGAGGCCGGCCTGCGCGTCGAGACCGTGACCGAGCCGCCGAGCCCGGAGGGCGTCCTCGACAAGATCGCCGTCATCGGGCGTCTGGCCGGCCTCGAGCACGAAGCCGAAGCCCTCGCCGCAGAGGTCCGCGCCCGGTTCGCCGAGGTCGCGGCCAAGCGCACCCGGATCGACAAGCCTGCCCGGGCGCTCGTGGTCCTGTCCCTCCAGGGCGGCCGCACGGTCGTGGGCGGCACCGGCTCCACGGCGGACGGCATGCTCACGCTGGCCGGCGTCACCAACGCGGCCGCCGGCGTCGCCGGGTTCAAGCCGATGACCGACGAGGCCATCGTGGCCGCCGCCCCCGACGCGGTGGTGATGATGCAGAACGGCCCGGAGCCGCCCAGGCCCGAGACCGTGTTCGCCCCCGACACCGCCCTGGCCCGGACCCCGGCCGGCACGCAGGGCCGCCTCGTCGCCATGGACGGTCTGTATCTCCTGGGCTTCGGCCCGCGCACGCCCCAGGCCGCCGCGGAGCTGATGCGGGCGATCTACCCGGGCCTGCCGGGTGAGTGAGGGCACCGTGCGTTTCCCTCCCCCCTCTGCGGGGGAGGGTACCCTGCGGAGCAGGGGGGGAGAGGGGAGCGACGGGTCCGGAAAGGTCTCGACGGGAGCAACGTCCTTCAGCGTCGCGCTGCCCCTCTTGCGGGACTTCGTACCGGCCCGACCCCCGCTGACGCGGGGGCCACCCTCCTCCGCAGAGGGGGGAGGGAAGGCGTCGCGCGCGACGCCCCAAACCGTGAGCGGACCACCATGCCACTGAAGCCCCGCGCCGCCCTGCCGTGGGTGCTGGCGGCGCTCACCCTTCTGATGCTCGCGGTCGCGCTGCTCTCGGTGAGCCTCGGGGCGATCCGCATCCCGCCGGGGCGGGTCCTGGCGGTGCTGACCGGCGGCGGGGCCGATCCGGCGCTGGCCCGGGACGCCCTGGTGGTGCTCAACATCCGGCTGCCCCGGACCCTGCTGGGGCTGATGATCGGCGCGGGGCTCGCGGTCTCGGGGGCGCTGATGCAGGGGCTGTTCCGCAATCCCCTGGCCGACCCGGCACTCGTCGGGGTCTCGTCGGGGGCGGGCTTTGCCGCCGCCTGCATCATCGTGCTCGGGGACCGGCTGCTCGCCTATGCCGGCGTGCCGGGGCCGCTGCCCTATCTGGTCCTGCCGGCCGGCGCCTTCCTGGGGGGGCTGGGCGCGACCCTGATCCTCTACGGATTGGCGACGCGCTCCGGCCGGACCGCGGTGGCGACGATGCTGCTCGCCGGCATCGCCCTCGGGGCGCTGAGCGGCGCGCTGACCGGCCTGCTGACCTATGCCAGCGACGACCGGCAGCTTCGCGATCTCACCTTCTGGTCGCTGGGCAATCTCGGCGGCGCCACCTGGGGCAAGGTTGCGGCCTCGGCGCCGCTGATCCTGCCGGTGCTGGTCGCGGTGCCGTTCCTGGGACGCGGCCTCAACGCGCTGGTGCTGGGGGAGGCGGAGGCGTTCCATCTCGGCATCCCGGTGGAGCGGCTGAAGCGCGCCTGCATCGTCCTGGTCGCCGTCGCGGTCGGGGCCAGCGTGGCCGGCGCCGGGGTGATCGGCTTCGTCGGCCTGGTGGTGCCCCACGCCCTGCGCCTGGCGATCGGTCCGGAGCACCGCCTGCTGCTCCCGGCCTCGGCTCTGCTCGGCGGCGCGTTCCTGGTGCTGGCCGACGTCGTCGCCCGGCTGGTCGCGGCGCCGGCCGAGCTCCCGATCGGGATCGTCACCGCGCTCGTCGGCGCGCCGGTGTTCCTGTGGCTGCTGCTCGGCCGGGTGCGGGTCGCCGATGCCTGAGGCCGTCCTGCTCTCGGCCCGCGACCTCACCGTCACGGTGGCCGGCCGCGACCTCGTCCGCGACGTGTCCCTCGACGTGGCGGCCGGCTCCCTGCAGGTGATCGTCGGCCCGAACGGCGCCGGCAAGTCGACCCTGCTGCGCCTGCTCTGCGGCGAGCTGCGCCCGACGCGCGGGCAGGTCGCCTACGCGGGCGAGGCGGTCGAGGCCATCCCGGCCTGGCGGCTCGCCGCGATGCGGGCGGTGCTGCCGCAGGCCGCGCGCCTCGCCTTCCCGTTCGCCGCCGCCGACGTAGCCCGGATCGGCCTCGACGGGATCGGCCGGGGCCTCAAGACCCGGGACCGCGACGCGATCCTGGCCCGCGCCCTCGACCGGGCCGACATCACCCATCTCGCGGCCCGCGCCTACCCGACGCTCTCCGGCGGCGAGCAGGCCCGGGTGCAGTTCGCCCGGGTGCTCTGCCAGATGGAGGCCGGCCGCACGGTGTCCGACCGGCAGGTGCTGTTCCTCGACGAGCCGACTGCGAGCCTCGACCTGAACCACCAGGGCGCGCTCCTCGACGCCGCCGCGGCGCTCGCGGCCTCGGGCGTCGCCGTGGTGGCGATCCTGCACGACCTCAACCTGGCGGCCGCCTATGCCGACACGCTGCTGGTGCTCGAAGGCGGCCGGCTGGTCGCCACCGGGCGGCCCGCGGAGGTCCTGCGCGACGACCTGATCGCCCGGGTCTTCGGGGTGCGCTGGCCGGTCGGGCGGATCCCAGGTCCCGACCAGCCGTTCATCCTGCCCCACCGAACCTGATCTCCAGTCCGGAAAAGTCCCGGTTTCAAAAGGTCGTTCGACCTTTTGCGGGTGAAGGGCGGAGCCTTTCTCTCCGTCAGGGCTCCGCCCTGACAACCCGCCAAAGGGCTGAGCCCTTTGGAAACCCGTACTTACCGGTGCCGGGACGGGTGATATTCCCGGTAGCTCAGGCCGAGCACCGCGGCGAGCAGGCCGGCGCCGCGGCACAGGGTGTAGAAGCCGCCGATCAGGGTGGCGGGCCGGAGTGACAGCCCGGCGAGCCCGAGGCGGGCCAGGCCGCCGCCGAGGCGCGCCAGGCCCCGGGCGGCGTTTGAGAGTCGCCCGCTCACCGTCTCCGGCCGGAGGCGGCCGAGATAGGCCTCGACGCTGCCGCTGCGGTACCAGCGGGCGAGCAGCCAGCCCACCCGCATCCGGTGCGCCGGGATGCTGTCGTACACGATCGCGTCGGGCGCCCAGGCGATCTTGTGCCCAGCGCGCAGCAGGGCGTGGAAAAAGATCGTGTCCTCGCCGCCTATCGTGTTGAAGCGCATGTCGAAGGACAGGCCCAACGCCGTCACCACCCGCAGGTCCACGAGGGCGTTGGCCGTGTAGGCATCCGCCACCAGTCCGTCGCGGACCAGCAGCCTCTTGGCGAAGAAGCCGCCGGCCGTGGCCCAGGCCGGGGGCACCCGGTCGAACAGCGGCACCACCGGGCCGACGCAGGCCGGGACCCCGACCCGCAGCGCGGTGTCGAGCAGGCTGCGCAGCCAGTCCGGGTCCGGCACCTCGTCGTCGTCGATCAGGGCGATCCAGTCGGCGCCGAGCGCGGTGGCCGCGTCGAGGCTGCGGTTGCGCACGGCCGCCAGGCCACGGACCGGCTCCCTTGCATAGGTGATCGGGAAGCGCCCTTCATTCCGATAGGTCTCGACCACCGGGATGGCCGCATCGCTGCGCCCATTGTCGACCACGAGGATCCGCAGGGCTGAATCGGC
This sequence comes from Methylobacterium sp. J-048, assembly GCF_022829515.1. GTDB lineage: Bacteria > Pseudomonadota > Alphaproteobacteria > Rhizobiales > Beijerinckiaceae > Methylobacterium. The sequence continues at coordinate 94,407 of NZ_JAKSYL010000100.1, read as the reverse complement.
GAGGCTGCCGAGTCTCTGCCGGTCGATGGCCTTGAGCAGCAGGGCCAGCCCCGCCGGGCGCTCGCAGGTACAGATGCAGATGCACAGGCGCATGGGGCTCACCTCTGTCCGACGGGCAGCGCACCCGGCATTGCGGGACGCAGGCGTTTGCCGAAGCGCTTGCCCACCGCCGCCATCAGCGAGCCGGTCAGGAACCGCCAAGCCCGGGGGCGGGCGAGCGCCAGCGCCGCGCCCTGGAGCCAGCGGCCGCCTTGCGCGGCCTCGATCACCCGGGCGATGATCTGCGCGGTGGCGAGGCTGTCGCGATAGGCGTGGGCGGCTGGCCGGATCTCGGCGGATAGCGCCAGGTGCCCGGCCCAGGCCGCGAAGGCCGCATCGAGGCGCTGGATATCGGCGAGATGCAGCCGGTGGGACAGGGAGGACGGCCCGCGCCGATACCCGTAGCCGGCATAGGAGCCGACGACGAAGCGGGCCCCCGCGGCCAGGGCGCCCAGGCAGAACAAAAAGTCCTCGCCGATCCGGACCTCCGTATCGTACCGGAGGCCGTGCCGGCGGACGAGATCGGCCCGCAGCATCGGCTTGAGATAGCCGAGCTTCACCCCGGGGGTGAGCATCCGGTTGCAGGTCAGGTACTGCGCGAGATCGACCGTGAACAGGTAGGGCTCCCGGCCACGCTCCAGCATGCCGGCGCCGCGCGGATCGAAGCTGCCCGTGAACGGAATCGGGTTGTCGGCGATGAGGTCCGCATCCGTGGCGGCAGCGAGATCCAGCAGGGTCCGGCTCCGGTCCGGGACGATCAGATCGTCCGCGTCGAGGATCGCCAGCCAGCGGCCCCGTGCGGCCTTGAGGGCGGCGTTCCGGGCGGTCGAGGGCCCGCGCGGCGCGCCGGGCTGCGCGCCGTCGAGGGGGATCCGGCGGATGCGCGGGTCTTCCGCCGCCAGCCTCGCGACCACGGAAGCGGTTCCGTCCACCGAGCCGTCGTCGACGACCAGGATCTCGACCGTTACGCCGACCTGGTCGAGCGCCGAGCGGATCGCCGTCTCGATCCAGGGTGCCGCATTGTGGGCGGCCATGAGGAACGAGATGTCCACGGGTGCAGTCCGCGCATCGGCCACGATCTGATTCGCCATCGCTGTCCTGCCTGCGGCTCCCGGAAAGCCCGTGCCGGGCGGCCCGGGTCGACCATGCCGCGAAGCGGGCCCGACGCACGACGCTCAAAGGGCGTAGGGTGGGGCGTACGGCGGCCCTCGCACCGTCTCATTGCGAGGGAGGGCCGAGGTCCGGGCGGGGGCGGATCGTTCGGCACGGCCGAAACGCCGACAGGTCGGGGGATCGTCCCCGGACCGGGGATGGTACCGCATTTTACCGTGCTATCACGATCAAATGGGTAATGATCGATACCTATATTGTGCTATTTAAGCAAAAATCAGACATTATTGCCACGCGCCCGGCGAAATCAGCTTTGATATTTGTTAAACTTTATGTCTCCAGATGATGTCTGTCGGGCGCAGCCGGGCCGCGCAGCCAGGAACGGACGGCCCTCCGAGGGCATCAATCACGGGGGATCTCGGTGCCCATCCGGTTCTATTTCGATGTCGAGAACGGCCGGGAGACGCTCCGCGATCCCGACGGCGTGGAGGCCGCCGATCTGGCCGAGGTGCTGGCCGAGGCGCGCAGCGTTATCCAGGAGATGGCGGCGGATATCTGCGCCGACGACCCCGGCACCGCCTGGATGCTCGTGGTGCGGGACGCGACCGGCGCCGTGGTGGCGCGGTTGCCGATCAGGCGTTAGGCAACTTCAGTCGCTTGAGCGCTTCAAGCCCGGTTTGCCCCGCGAACGCGTCCGCCCAGATGACGAGAACGGCATCGTTGCCGAAATAGACGGGTGCAATGCGCAGGCCGGGGTTATCGGTTTTGAACGCTTCGAGATAGCCAGGGTCGCACTCGGTTCGCCGGACTGTTCCGATGTAGTCGTTCTTATCATTGTACATGTCGTAATATCCGGACACGATCTTGGCCGCCGGAGCGTCAATCGCACGCACGATTCTGGCGGACCTGTTCACGAACAGGGCGCTCGCCATCGAATTGGGATTCTTGTAGTCGCGCGGAATGGCCCTGGACAGAGCCTCGAAGAAAGCCAGCCCCGTGAGGTGGATTTCGGGGCGCCAGACCCAGCGGCTCGCCCCCATCCCCTTCATGACCTCCATGTCGTGCACAGGCGTGTCCGCCGTCGTCTTGGCGAAGGCCTCGTCCGTGAGCAACGCACTCTCGTCGATGCCCCCTAGCAGGTAGATGTTGCTCCTGTGCCGGGGGATCTTGTGAGCCAGCGACAGGATCGCATCGCTAGCTTGTGTCGACAGGGTCAGGGAGGAGCGTGGATCCAGCACCTGAATCGCCGTCGCGGCCGGCGACGACACCGGGTCGGTCTCCCTGTCCTCCTGCGCGGAGCGGGCCTTCAGGGACGCGTCGACCTGCAACAGCGTCAGCGCGGTGGATTGATTGGACGTCACAGATCCCAACGCGTGCATCGCTCCGCCTCCGAACAATTCCACTCCGGCCGCACGGGCACGGTCGCCGCGTCTCTCGCGCCGTGAAAGCCATGCGAACGGTCATCGGAAGGGGTCACATCGGCCCATCCGACGGCGCGCGGCTCGGTCGAGGACGCCTGAGTCCCGGAGCCCGCTCGGCTTGTGATCCACCTGCGCCTCGAACCGCCCGCGTCAGCGCCTCCCAAAGGAGCTGATGAGACGTTTGGTGTGCCCCTCGGAGGCTTGCGCAGGGCGAGGCACGGCAGGATGCGGTTGAGGGCGGAAAATCTCGAGCCAAAATCGCGCGCAGGATCATCATGATCCAGGACGAGCCGCTTTGCGGCCCATGCCCCGCAGGTTTTCATAGAGACCAGGAAGCTTAAGTGAGTCAAGGTTCAGATCTGATCTGCGTGGCTCTTTGAGCTTGGTCGTCAGTTTGCCTGATCGATCTTGGATCTGCTGGGGTTTGTTGTGCATTTTCTGATTGCAGCGAAAGATAATTTTTTATTCGAGCGCGTGGGCAGAGGCGGTCGGCTGCCGTCAGGGTAGGTACCGAATCCGTTGCGGGATCCTTTCCTTTGCGAGGCCCGATCAGGCATCATCGGGTGGCCCGTCTTGGGAGTCCGGCCGGGACGATCGGCGTGGCACGCGCGGCCGGCTGCGGCTTCACCACCTTGCGACCCGTACGCGCGCCGCTGGATCCGCCGGCCAAATCAGCCCGACGATCCTCGCAGTGGCCTTGTCGGCGCACGGCATCGAGCGCCGGAGCCTGCGCGCAGGGCTCTGCCCTGCACCCGCAAAAGGTCCCAGACCTTTTGAAACCGCGCTTTTACAGCGGCGTGATCAGCCTGGGTTGCCGAGCCGCCCGCGTCGGTGCCCGCAGGATACGGCGGGCCGGGGATTCGAGCAGCCGCCACGAGGCTTCCGCCAGCAGCAGGGTCAGGGCCAGGTCGAGCGCCAGGGTGACGGAGTGCGGCGCGGCGAGAGGGAATCCGACCGCCGACAACACCCGCTCCGCGTGCAGGGGCACGTGGAACAGGTAGGCGGCGTAGCTGATCACGCCGATCCGGCGCAGCCAGGCGCTGTCCAGGAGTGCGACCGCGCGGCTTTCCGGGGATTGCACGATCTGCAGCAGGAGCAGCGCTGCGAGCACCCCGCTGAGGCGGCCGAAGACCAGCCATCGGCCGGTCTCCCCGGCCAGCAGCGGCAGCGCCAGGAACAGGGCCAGCGCGCCGATCATCGCGGCGTCGCGCCTGAACCAGCGCGGCAGAGGCTCCGCCCGCAGCCCGGCCAGCCCGCCGAGGGCGATCAGCCCGAGATTGGCAAGGGTGTCGACGTCGAAGCTCACCAGCCAGGCGCCGGCCGACCACAGCGCGACATGCATCAGCACGCTGGCGCCGACGAGCGCGCCGCACAGCGCCCCGAGATGACGCCGCGGCAGGAACAGGGCCGCCGGCGCGAACAGCAGGTAGAATTGCTGCTCGACCGCTAGGCTCCAGAGGTGTCCGAGTTCCGTCCCCCAGCCGTGCCGCTCGATGTAAAAATTCGTCAGATACAGCCAGGTCGCGCGCTCGAACGACGCGTCGCCGAGGCTCAGCGGGTCGCCCAACGGGGTCGTGTAGAGGACGAAGAGGAACACGTAGTAGACCGGCACGATGCGGGCGAACCGATTCCGGTAGAACACCCGCAGGCTGTCGATCGGTGTCGCCGCGCCGGCCTCGATGCGCGCGCGGCCCGCCGCGAGGATGCGGACGATCAGGAAGCCGCTCAGCACGAAGAACAGCCAGACGCCGGCGCTGCCGACCGCCTCGGTGCGCGGGCCCGGCGCCTTATGGCTGACGAACACCATCAGGAAGGCCACGGCGCGCAGACCGTCGAACCCGGTGATGCGGCGCTCCTCAGCATCGGCCCGGACATCGGACCCGGGCCGATTCGGTCGGTCCTCGATACCGCCTCGTCGTCTTCCGAAAGCCGGTGCCCCCCTTTCGGGACGATGCTCCGCCGGGACCATGCACGCCTCGTCCGACTCGATCCGGCTGTTTAGGCCGGCTCTGCGCGGGACCGGCCTACCTCGATCGAGGTAGGCGATGCAGGCCGCACATCTGGCGCATTGCTGTATTCGGCCTTGGACCGTTCCCGTTTAGGGTTGTTTAACAATATCAAACCGGGGTATAAAAGCGATGGCCCGTCCGATTTCGGGTGGAACACTGATGTGAACGGCCATCGCTCACACCCACCGATCCGCGTAAGGCGCGAAGTCTTGCGGCACACCCTGCCGCAGGTCGCATCGAGTCATCGCTGCACGGTGCCCGGACCCACGGTCCGGCCGGGCCGAGACGCTCACCGGCGCATCCCGAGCAGGACGACCAGGCCCACGCCGATGGCGGCGCCGGCCTGGGCCGCCAGCAGCGCGACCAGCCAGCCCTGCAGCAGGCCCACCGCGAAGCCGATCGCGCCGCCGATCAGCGCGGCGAAGACCAGTAGGACCAGCAATTACTTATCTCCACTGGTGATTCGGTGGTCCTGCCGGCGCTTTATCTCGCATGTTTTCAACTGTGCCAACGTTTCAAGACATTCGCGCGCCAAATATTCCCCCCGTCCCGACGGCGGCCCGTCCGGACGCCGGCAATCCCGGGTGTCGATCGCATCTCGCACTGTCGTATCCACCTTTCGCACTGAGTGAGGAGCCGCCGCCATGCTGCGCCCGGTTGGAACCCCCACCTCCATCACCCCGTCGTCGCCGCACCATATGGTCGAGACGATCAACGAAGCGTTGGTCATGACATTGCCGGCCGCGTCCCCGGCGCGCGTCGGCTGGGCGGCGAAGCGGGGGCTGGATACCGCGGTCGCCTTGACGGCCCTGTGTCTGCTGCTGCCGCTGCTGCTGTTCATCGCCCTGCTGATCTGGATCAGCGACGGCAGCGCGCCGATCTTCCGGCACGTGCGGCTCGGTCGGCACGGGCGTCCGTTCGGATGCCTGAAGTTCCGCTCCATGGTCCCGGACGGCGACGCGATCCTGGCCGGGCATCTCGCGGCCTACCCGCAAGCCCGGGCCGAGTGGGAGGCGACGCACAAGTTGACCCGGGATCCCCGGGTGACGACCCTCGGCCAGGTGCTGCGCAAGACCTCGCTGGACGAGCTGCCCCAGCTCTGGAACGTGATGCGCGGCGAGATGAGCCTGGTCGGGCCGCGCCCGATCGTGCAGAGCGAGGTCACCCGCTACGGGGCGGCGTTCGCGACCTGCTTCTCGGTCCCGCCGGGATTGACCGGCCTGTGGCAGGTCTCGGGCCGCTCGGATACGACCTATGCCGAGCGCGTGGCGCTCGACCTGGACTATGCCGGCCGCTGGAGCCTGCGCCGGGACATCGCGATCATGCTGCGCACCGTGCCGGCGGTCCTGCGTCAGCGCGGCAGCCGCTAGCGCCGCTCCCGATCGCGTTGCAATCGGGAGAGGCTCTAAGTCCTTGATTGAGCGCGCGCGCTTACGCCGAATCGGTATCCGCTACTGCGGCGAGCGCTCCAGGCGGGTTCGCAAAGGTGCTTGGCGGCAGCCCTTTCAAGATGTTGGTCTGCGAGTCAGGACATGGCGTCGAGCGGTGTGCACGGCCCTTTTCCCGGGCGCATGCAGCGCCAGCGGAATGCGCCCGGGACCCAGCACGCGACGGCGCGCAGCGTCCGTCTGATCAACCTGTGCCGCTGGCTCGGCGCTTCGTGTGCTGGGTCCCGGATCAAGTTCCGCTTCGCTTCACCTGTCCGGGAAAGGAGCGCGCGTGATTGCTCGGGAGCGATGATCCTACGACGCGCACCTGGCCAGACACCTTGGAAGCGCTGGGCGGGCGGAGCGCTGGCTCACCGACGCGGGCCGGTTGCCGTCAGGCCGGATCGTCGTGGTGCAGGGGCGCCACGAGGCATAGGCGCCAGAACTCGACGAGGCCCACGGCATAGAATGCAACGAAAAGGCTGAACCCGGACATCGACTTGGCCCCGCAGTGACCGCGGGCCTCAGCCTGCCGAAGATATGGTTAATATTTCGTTACTGTTCCAGGATTTCGCGCCCTGCGGCACCACGCCCCGTCGATCCGGCCCGCGGGCGGATGCGGGACGGGCGAGCGCCAGGATGAGCGTGCTCCCACCCTACCGGCAGACCATCGAGCCCGTGAAGCCGCAGGGATCGCCCAGCTTGGTGAAGGCCACGCGCTCGAAGGTGGCGGTGATCGGCCGGCCCGGGTAGCTCGCCGGACCGAGCCAGGAGACGAAATCCTCGCCCTGGCCCATCCAGATCGTGAGCATGATCTTGCCGGGATGCGACGGGATCGGCTTGTCGGGCAGGCCCCGCACCTCGCGCAGCAGCCGGCCGTTGACCGACCAGCGGATCCGGTCGGGCAGCCATTCCAGCGCGTAATCGGCCATGGTGGTCGACGCGTCGAAGCCGAGGTTCTCGATGGTCTCGTGCTGGCCGGTGCCGCCGGTGAAGTAATTGAGCTGGACCCCCTTGGTGTCCTTGCCCAGGAATTCGAAGTCGATCTCGTCGTTGGTCCGACGGTCGCCGTTCTCCGGGCCGTTAAAGGTGAAGAAGGCCGAGACGAGGCCCGAGGCCGCGCCCGCCCGCATCCGGACCTCGTAGGTGCCGTAGCCGTAGCGCTCGTTGGTCTGGATCTCGGCGCAGCTGAAGGCGCGGTCCTTGTAGGGGCTGTCGGACAGGGTGAGCGTCAGCCCTCCGGTGGTCGGGATCTGGACGCGCTGGCGCGACCACGTGCAGCGCTGGTGGTCGCCGTTGACCCAGCCGTCGGACACGTACCAGCGCCGGTCGCCGAGGCTGGTGAAGGTCTCGACGAAGGAGCCGCCGCCCCGGAAGGCCGGCGCGGAGCCGGCGGGCTGGGCGGGATCGTCCCCGGCCGCGGCCGGCAAGGGCGACAGCAGCAGCAGGGCCGTCGCCAAGCCGGCGCTGCGGATCGGGCGGCGCGGTCTCGTCATCTCACATCCTCGCCTGAGCCAATGCCGGGCATTCGAGGGAAGTATCGGGGCGATCGACCGAGGCGGCCGTGATCTTTCGGACGAACCGATCCGGCGCCCGTGCCCTCCTTTTGGACGATCTCGCGTCCCGCACGCAGGCTCCCTACCGTGCAGGACGGTCGTCCGGCCCCGCCGGCCTGAGGAATCTTTGGAGTCGTCCGGTGCGAAGCGTCCAGGCCCAGACCGACGAAGCGGATGTCTGCGTCATCATTGCGGCGCGCAACGCCGAGGCCACCATCGCGACCGCGGTTGCCTCGGCCTTGCGTCAGCCGGAGGTCGCGGAGGTCATCGTCGTCGACGACGCCTCCGACGACCGCACCAGCGCGGCCGCGGAAGCCGCCGGCGACGGTTCGGGCCGGCTGAAGCTGCTGCGGCTGACGCGCAATGCCGGCCCGGCGGCGGCGCGCAACGCGGCGCTGGCGGTCGCGACCGCGCGACTGGTCTGCGTCCTCGATGCCGACGACTACTTCCTGGACGGGCGCCTGGGCCGGTTGCTGGCTGCCCCCCGGACCTGGGACCTGATCGCCGACGACATCATCCTGGTCCGGGGCAACGCCGCCGCCGCGGTCGCCGGCCTGGTGACCGGGCCGGGCCAGCCGCAGAGCCTCTCGCTCGAGGCCTTCGTCGCCGGCAACATCGGACGCGCGGGCGAGCACCGGCGGGAACTCGGGTTCCTGAAGCCGATCATGCGGCGGTCGTTCTTGCAGCGCCACGGCCTGCGCTACGACGCGCGGCTGCGGCTCGGCGAGGATTACGCCCTTTATGTCGAGGCCCTGGCGGCGGGCGCCGTGTTCGCCGTGACGGCGCCGTGCGGCTACGTGGCGATCGAGCGCGCAGACTCCCTGAGCGCGCAGCATCGGACCGACGACCTCGGAGCGATCATCACCTTCGACGACGCGATGATCGCCCGGTCGGGACTGGCACCGGCGGCGCGCAGGGCCCTGCGGGCCCATCGCGACGCCACGATGCGGAAATGGCAGCACCGGCGCGTCCTCGACCGCCGACGTTCGCACGGTTACGCGGCCGCGCTGCGGGAACTGCTCCACGCGCCGCGAGCCTGGCGGCACATCCTGTCCGAGACGCTGGAGGCCAAGCTCACGTGGCTCATCCCGAGCCGCGTTCCCAAGGCGGATTCGGCGGCGCGCCTGCTGCTCGGGCCGGGGCAGCTCATGCGGCCGGCGCGCTGAGACGGCACCGATCGCCGATCGGCTTCGTCAGTGATCGCGCTCGCCGTTCCGCGTCCGGACGGCCGACACGTCGCATTGGACGTCGTCCAGTGCGCAGCGGACGCGTTCCAGCGCGACACTGAACAGTTCGCCGGTGTCAGGATCGCCGGCTCGCGTGGCTTGCGCATCCCGGAAGCTGTCCAGCAGATACGGCATCATCTTTCCATGCAATGCCAAGTAGGCCCCGGGGTTCGAGAGTTCATAGACGACCGCCAGGGCGTGATAGGCGCGTACCAAAACCTCGAGTGCAACATCCGCACTGTGTGAATCTCGGCCGCAATCATCGCTGATCTTCATTGTGTCGATAAATTTGTTTCCGGCCCTTATCAGGGCGTAACATGCCTCATCAACACTGTCGACGCTTTCGGACATGGCAATTGTCGTCGCCCGCTCGTGGCGCGAGATTTATCAAGGGCTCATGGCTCAACTGCAACAGTCGGGTATTCGGCGTACCCGTCCTCGGGGATGGCTCCAGGCCCTTGCCCCTGCGGCTCGCTTGCGCCGAACCGAGACCCCCTTCGCTGGCCAGCGCCCTAGCCCTGCATGTATCGGCTCGGCCGGACCATGGTGGCGATCTTGTTCTCGACCTCGACCAGCACGCTGTTCACGAGGAGGGCCGCGCCCTCGACCGTCCCGGCGGCAAGCGTTCCGCGGCCGCTGGTTTCCTGGATGATGCGAAAGTTGTCCTCGACGAACGCCCGAATCTTCTGCTGGACGCCCTCGAACTCGCCCGGATGCGTGGTTTCGTAGAGAAGCGCCAAAGCAAGGTAGGCGCGGCCGACCATATCGAGCGCCAAAGTCGCACTCGGTTCGCTGATCTGGCTTTCTGTGGGGGACACGGCAGGTGAATTCCTGTCAAGCGCTATGTTGCAAATCTATCAGTCTGTTCGATCGCGAACAATCAATAAAACGCACTTTTCAAGGCGTTTTTATTGAATTTTCTCGGGGCGAGTACTCCCGCCCGGCCTGATAGTGATTCGGCCTCCGCGGGTGCGTCGAATCGAACTCCGGGGTTCGGTGAGCCGGCAACGTGATCGGGGCGGCGGCCCCGCGGAACGCCACGCCGTTGCCATCGATCGGGGCGTTGATCGCCGCATGGCTGAGCCTGCCCTCACGGGGTCCTTGGATGACTATCGGCGCGCACGGCGCGGCCCTCGATCGGCTTCCGACGAGCTGATCCGGCAGATCTGCCAGGCGCCGGAGCGCGCGATTGTCAGCCCTGAAGCTCCGCATCCCTGCCGACGGCCCATCGATCAATCCGACCCCACCCTCAGAGCGTCGCCTCCCCGGCGATCTACGCCGGCTAAAAGGGCCAAACTTATTGCTCAGGCTGCGTTAGAGACATGCTGATTCGAGATAAATGTTCGTGTCAAGCCACTTGATAGGTTTTGCCGAAGGATTTTAATATGCGGTCGGGTCAATTTAGAGACATTGCATATGAAAATCCTCGAAAAAATTAAAATTGTATACAAGATGTCCGTGCCGATATTGATCATTTCGATCGTAACGGCCGGAACAATCTACTATACGCTGAGTATGCTCGGAGATATAACTGAGCGTAATCATGTTCTGGTGGACTATTACGTCGCAAGACTGAAGGCCTTCTCGCAGGTGCGGGAGGATTTCCAGATCGCCGGCCTCATGAACCGCGACATCATCATCGGCCAGCCAGCGAGCGAGGTCCCGAATTTCGAGAAGAGCTATCTGGATGCGGTGAAACGGACAGCCGACAATATCGAGACTCTCGCGGCGGGATCCCTCAAGAAGGAGGTCCGAGATCTGCTGATGGAAATCGGAGAGATAGCCCGCGCGTATTATGACGTCCTCGACAGATCCAACGTCCTCGCCCTCAAGGACGATCGAGCTGCCGCGACGCAGCTGGCCGTGGTGGCCAGCCGACAGATCGCAAAGCGGTTCGACGAGACCGCACGGGTTTACGAGGGGCGGGTCGATGCCCGCCTCGCCGACGGCAAGAACGCCACCGAGGCGGCGGCGAAGCAGGCGCGGCTGGTCCTGATCGGATCGGCCGCGGCGGGGCTGCTCGCGGCCCTCGGCCTCTCGGCCGTGATTCTGTTGTTCGGCGTGACGCGGCCCCTCGGCAGCCTCGTCACCGTCCTGCAGCGCATGGCGAAGGGCGAGATCGACGCCACCATCGCGGAGGCGCAGCGCGGCGACGAGATCGGCGCCGTCGGGCGCGCCGTCGAGGGCATCAAGGCGAGCGTCGCCCGCAGCGCCGCCGAGGAGGCTGAGCGCAAGCGGGCCGCCGATGCCGCGGCTTCGGCTGATCGCAGGCGCGCCCGGCTGGAACTGGCCCAGAGCTTCGAGCAGGCGGTCGCCGGCATCGTCGAGCAGGTCGCGTCTTCGGCGACCGAGCTGCAGGCCACCGCCCGGGTGATGACGGACATCGCCCAGGAGGCCGGCAGCCGGTCCGGCGCGGTGGCGACCGCCGCCGAGGAGGCCGCGGCCAACGTCACCACGGTGGCGGCTGCCACCGAGGAGCTCGGCGGCTCGATCCAGGAGATCGGCCGGCAGGTGCAGGGGTCGACCGATCTCGCCCAGAGGGCGGTCGGCGAGGCCGATCAGACCGCCGCCCTGGTCGCCGAGCTGAGCGCGGCGGCCGCCCGGATCGGCGACGTGATGCAGATGATCTCGGCCATCGCCAGCCAGACCAACCTGCTGGCGCTGAACGCCACGATCGAGGCGGCGCGCGCCGGCGATGCGGGCCGGGGCTTCGCCGTGGTCGCCACCGAGGTCAAGGAGCTGGCCGGCCAGACCGCCAAGGCGACGGAAGAAATCGCCGGCCAGATCAGCCGCATTCAGGGGGTGACCGGCGCGGCCGTGGGCGCGATCGACACGATCACAGGGCGGATCCGCGAGATCGACGGCGTGGCCCGTTCGATCGCCGCGGCGGTGCGGCAGCAGGGGGCGGCGACGCAGGAGATCGTGCGCAACATCGCCCAGGCGACCGTCGGGACGAAGGAGGTGACCGGCAACATCGTCGGCGTCGCGGACGCCTCCGAGCAGACGGGTGAGGCGGCCGGCCATGTGCTCTCGGCGGCCACCGGGCTGTCCCGCCAGTCCGAGCGGCTCTCGGCTGAGGTCGACCGCTTCCTGGCTACCCTGCGCGCGGCGTGACGGGGCCCGAATGCATCTCGGGACGAGGCGAGGCGCTGGTCCCCTCCCTCCCCGCAAGCCGAGCGCGGGGATGGCTGATGGCTGGCCGAACCGGGCGGAAGCGGTCGCGACAGGATCTGCGCGGGAGCGAGGAGCCCGGAGGTCCCCAATCAGAAAATGCGCGCCAGCCCGATCCTATCCTGCGCGAGGCCCCGCGTCGTCCGGATCTTGAGTGCCAGGACCCGGTTGTGTCGCGCCAACGCGCGGAGCGTCTCGGCGGTCTCGGGATCGCCGGCGCAGGCCAGGGCCTCGGCGGTGGAGGCCATGTCGGTCGCCATGGCGTCCGCCAGCGCCGCAGCGCGCAGAACGTTGGAGGACGAGGCGGTCGGTCTGGCCATGGCTGCCCTTGATCGAAGGCTGGCCCGACCCTCCGAGCGAATGGTTAACAATAGGTAAAGCCCGGGGCGGGTCATTTCCGAATCGGCAGGCGTCCGACGAGCCAGCCGGCCTCGTCGCGCACCAGCAGGGTCCAGGGCGGCCCCGCAGGCTCCTCGGCGATCTCGTCGGCCATCTCGGCGATGACGCTGCGCGCCTCGATCAGGGCCTCCGCGAGGTCGGTGGCCTCGACGCCGGTCGTGTCGTGCAACGTGATCTCTGCGTTCGCCAACTCGAAGTAGAAGCGCGCGGCCAAATGGACTCTCCCCAGCCAAAGTCCCCCAGAGCGTTTGGCCCTACGATCCTGCCCGCCTAAACACCTCGAGTTCCAGGCCTAAAAGGAGCGAAAAAGACTTAGCTTTTAGGCTGGTTGATCTCACGCGCGTGTCCTGGACATCGCGGGATCTGCGGGGGCTAAGCCAAGCGAGGTATCGCACCCGGTCTTGCGGCGGCCTCTTGATGGCCTCCTGCCGGTCCTCGGGGGGCCGGGCCGCCGGGCGGGATCGCGCCGCTGCCGTACGCCGTCTCGCCGACCGCCCCTACGCCTAAGTCCTGAGGTGCCGCGCCGATGCCCGCGCCGTAGACCAGGATATCCAGGCGTTCGCGGTGCGACGAGGCAAGCATGAACATCACGATGGTCGGGTCGGGCTATGTCGGGCTGGTCTCCGGAGCGTGCCTGGCCGATTTCGGCCACAGCGTCGTGTGCGTCGACAGCAATCGCGACCGGATCGACGCGCTGAATGCCGGGCAGATTCCGATCTTCGAACCGGAACTCGGCGCGCTGGTCGCCGACAACGTCCGCCAGGGCCGGCTGTCCTTCGTCGCCGAGCTGGAGGCGGCGGTCGCGGAGGCCGACGCGGTGTTCATCGCGGTGGGCACCCCGTCCCGTCGCGGCGACGGCTTCGCCGACCTGTCCTACGTCTATCAGGCGGCCCGCAGCATCGCCCGGGCGCTGACCCGGTTCACCGTAGTGGTGACCAAGTCGACCGTGCCGGTGGGCACCGGCGACGAGGTCGAGCGCATCATCCGCGAGATCCGGCCCGATGCCGACTTCGCCGTGGTGTCGAACCCGGAATTCTTGCGCGAGGGCGCGGCCATCTCCGACTTCAAGCGGCCGGACCGCATCGTGGTCGGCACCGAGGATCCCCGCGCCGAGGCGGTGATGCGCGAGGTCTACCGGCCGCTCTACCTCAACCAGGCGCCGATCCTGGTCACCGCGCGGCGCACCGCGGAGCTGACCAAGTACGCCGCCAACGCGTTCCTGGCCGCCAAGATCACCTTCATCAACGAGATCGCGGATCTCTGCGAGCAGGTCGGCGCCGACGTCCAGCAGGTCGCCCGCGGCATGGGGCTCGACAACCGGATCGGCGGCAAGTTCCTGCATGCGGGGCCGGGCTACGGCGGCTCGTGCTTCCCCAAGGACACGCTGGCCCTGGTCAAGACCGCCCAGGATGCCGGCACGCCCCTGCGGCTCGTCGAGACCGTGGTCGCGGTCAACGACCAGAGGAAGCGCGGCATGGCCCGCAAGGTGATCCGGGCCTGCGGCGGGGTCCGCGGCAAGACGATCGCGGTGCTGGGCCTGACCTTCAAGCCGAACACCGACGACATGCGCGACGCGCCCGCGCTCGCGATCGTCACCGGCCTGCAGGATGCCGGCGCCCAGGTCCGGGCCTACGATCCGGAGGGGATGGACCAGGCCCGGCCGCTCCTGCCCAGGGTCGATTTCGCGCAGGATCCCTACGATTGTGCGGACGGCGCGGACGCCCTGGTGATCGTCACCGAGTGGAACGCCTTCCGGGCGCTGGATCTGGCGCGGCTGCGCGCCACCATGCGGGCGCCGATCCTGGTGGACCTGCGCAACGTCTACCGGCCCGAGGAGGCCCGGCTCCACGGATTTTCCTACAGCAGCGTCGGCCGCCCCGAGGAACCGGCTTTCGATCGGGAGTACGCCCGGCCGGCGACGTCGCCCGAGGTGACGGTCCGGTCGCTCCTCGCCGCCGGCTGAAACGCCCGCCCGGGTTGCCGGATCGGGCGATCGGGGCGAGGCCTCGGCAGCGGCTGCCAATGCGGCACACAACGACAAAGCCGTGTCCGATCACAAGGGATCGGACACGGCTTTGTGTCGTGCGGGTCTTCGTCCGGCGGCGATCAGGCCGCCGGGGCCTTCACGCTGGCCAGGCTTGAATCCTCGCGCAAGAAATACTTGTTGGTCAGGTACGCGACCTCGGTGCGGTTCTTCGCCTTCAACTTCTTCATGATGTTGCGGACGTGAACCTTCACCGTGCTCTCGCACATGTTCAGCTCGTAGGCGATGATCTTGTTCGGCGTGCCCTTGCGCAAAGCCCGGGCGACGCAGAGCTGGCGGGGGGAGAAGATCTCATCCTCGCCGGCTTCGACCGGCTCCTCGACCTTGATGCTGGCGAGAAGCGGGAACAGGCATTCCGCCGGGATGTAGACGCCGCCCGCCTGGACGAGCTGGAGCGCCTGCAGCGCGATGTCGACGGAGGTCGTGGTCGGGATGTAGCCCTTCACCCCGAGTTTGATGGTCCGCACGATCTGGTCGAGGTTCTCCCCGTCCGAGATGACCGCCACCGGCGGGGCGTCGGCCTCGCCCTGCAGCAGCGCCAGCTCCCGGGTGATCTCGGCCCACTCGGTCTCCGACAGGTTGCCGTCCGGCCGGCACAGCACGACCACGTTGGCGGCCGCGAACGGCGTCTGGCGCTTCCAGCTCTCGATGTCCGGGAAGACCTCGAACACGGTGTCCTTGTCGGCTTCCCGGAGGGACGCCGCCAGGCATCGGCCGACGAGCTGCCGCCGATCGATGATCACGATGCGGTTCGTGCGGGCCAGCGTCGGGTCCCGCTGCTCGATGACGGCCGGACCGTCACCGTCATGGGCGCCCGAAAAGCCGTTGCGGCTTTGGAGACTATCCCGCGCAACGATGACGCGTTCGTCGCGAGTACCAAGACTGGCCATAAGAAGTTACCCCCTTTCGCAGGAGCCCATTGTCAGACGAGGGCGTAGGAACCCAATGAACTCGCCATCGGCGTGACACTGGCGGATTGCGGTCCGTCCGGAGCCTTATTGGATGGCTCTCGATGACCGCGGATATAATGCTAACTTTCGTAAAATGCGCTGTAAATACCCTATCGGCGTCTGTTTGATTAAATTTCTACGCAAGTTAATTCAGTTACGAACTACGTACGTAGCGAGTCGTCCGATCAAGGGTGGCGTCTCTGAAAGATCTTGCCCGGCATTCGCCAGCTCTTTTCATGTGTGCGACTGTTCGTCAGGCCATTGCGCCGGTATCGGAGCGATCGAGCTGAAGTTTTGGCGGGCCGTAATATCAAACCTGCGGCCCCGGTGTTTTCATCCGTGTGAGCGGACGTTCTCGGCGTCGAATTCAGTCATCGGAATCCGTATTCGCCGCTCTATTTTGCCGGTTCAAATTCGATTCGCGCTCGCGTCGCACACGCGAGCGATCAGCCGCATGAAAGACAGTTTTCGCGGAATATAGGGTCTATAGGGACTGGTTTTTCGGACGCCTCGACGGTCCCGGGCTTCGTGACGGCCCGAGCGGGGCGAATCGCCGGCGAATCGAGGCCGACGCGCGCGCCGGACGGATCCGAGGGCACCCGATTCGCCGGCCGTCGGCCAGCCGATCACGCGATCCGCGCCAGCAGATCCCGCATGCCGTGCGTGTCGACGAATTTCGAGGTCTCGCAGGCGAGGAGGCCGCCCTGCATCTGCGCGTAGGTCGCGCCGTCGAGAGTGCGCAGGAACGCGATCACCGAGTCCTCCAGCGGCTCCGGGAACGCCCAGCCGAACCCCTCGGCCTCGGCGTAGCGGCCGGTGGCGGTCTCGGCGCGCGCCAGCGTCAGCGCCCCGCACAGGCCGCCCTCGTAGAGCCGGTTCGGCAGCAGCCAGTCCGAGTTCAGGCCGTCATCTAAGTAATCGACCGCCCAACTGAAGTGGACGCCGCCATAGATGTCGGGCAACTCACCGGGATTGGCATAGGGGCCGCGGAACGTCATGTTGGGATGCCGGCCCAGCGTCGCGGCGAAATCCTGCGGGTCGATATCCTCCTCCGAGAGCCGGCCCGCGATGACGATCCGCACCGAATTGCCGAGCGCCCGCGCGATCGCTGCGAGGATCGTCAGGCTCCGGCGGCAGCGCAGCGTGCCGAACCAGCCGATCACCCAGGGCGGACCAGCGACGCGGCCGCGATCGAGCCGGTGCGCCACCTCGGCGAGGCGGTGGGCCATCACCTTGTTCTCGAGCAGGTGCCACGGACCCGAGAAGCCCTGGACCGGCGCGAAATAGCGGGTCACGAAGTCCGGTGCGCTGACGACGAGGAGCGCGCTGCGGCGCAGGATCCAGCGCTCGACCGCCCGGGCGATCCGTCCGACCCTGTCCGGCCGCACCATCAACCGCTGGATGTCGAGCACCTCGTAGACCAGGGGCGCGCGGCTGCCGGCGAGCCGGATCGAGGCCCAGGCGACCAGGGCCATGTCGAGGTTGCGGACATAGACCACGTCGGCGGCGCGCAGGTCGCGCCACCGCG
The DNA here is from genome assembly GCF_022829515.1 of Methylobacterium sp. J-048. Taxonomy (GTDB): domain Bacteria; phylum Pseudomonadota; class Alphaproteobacteria; order Rhizobiales; family Beijerinckiaceae; genus Methylobacterium. Next base: position 77,527 of record NZ_JAKSYL010000100.1, on the reverse strand, counting down.
CGAGCGCCCGGGCGATCCCGAGCGCGAGCAGCGGCAGCCGCTTTCCGTAATGCCGATCCACGGTCTGACCGAGGGGGACCACGTCTCCCGTGATCACGGGATCGGCGAGGCCGGCCCGTGCCCGCACGAACATGTATTCGACCACCGACCAGCCGGATTCCCGGATGGCGCCGACCCGTTTCCGGATCGTCGGCTCGATCCGGTCATGGCCGAAGAACGCGACCCGGCCGAGCGCTGCGGTTTCAGGGTGGGTCGGGATCATGGCCTGCCGCACCACCCGGCGACCATCCCACCGAACCCCCACATCCTGAGGTGGCGGAGCGCAGCGGAGCCGTCCAGGGCTCGCGCGGCTGAAACACCGTGCGTTTTCCCCTCCCCCTTGCGGGGAGGGGTCAGGGGTGGGGGTGGTGCAGGATCGAACGCAAAGGTGCCTCCTGAACCACCCCCACCTCCAATTCCTCCCCATAGGGGCTTAGGGCTACACAGGTTTGAGGCACCGGCGCTGATGCAGGCCGCGACGCGCCCCCTCTCCCGTGCGGGAGAGGGTTGGGGTGAGGGACCAAGTCTGTCCGGAAAACGCGCATCCCTCACCCTGTCCCTCTCCCGCACGGGAGAGGGGACCCGTGCCTCCTCTGCCAGCGGCAGGACCACGGCTCTGACCGAAACCTGTGTAGCCCCTAGCCACAGGGGGGAGGAGAGCGCGTTCAGCTTTCCTTGCGCGGGTGAGCCCGACGCCGTCACGCGGAGGCCCCGGAATCCGTGACGTCGGCGCTCGGCCGGCGGCGCCAGGATCGGGCGAGCCGGGCCGGGGCAGCTGCGGCCGCAGCCCTCTGGACCAGGGCGTTCACGATCGTGCCGCGCCGGACCGCCGGCGTGGTGTTGGTCTTGTTGAGGACCACGCCCAACACGGTGCAGCCGGCGGATTCGAGGTCTTGGACGGCGGCCATCACGTCGTCGATGTTGGTCTTGCCCGCCTCGGCTACGAGGATCATCCCGTCCAGCATGTCGAGGAGCGGCCGCAGCGTCGGGAGCTCGTCCGCCGGGGGCAGGTCGACGACGATCCGGTCGAGATGGGTGCGCTCGTCGCGGACAAGGCCGGCGATGCCTTCCGGGGTCATCAGGTCGCTGAAATGCGGGTCGCCCGGGAGGAGGCTGCCGCAGGCCAGCAGGCGGACATCCCCGAGCGGCTGCCGGACCGCCTCGTCGGTGCCGCACCGGCCTGCGAGCACGTCGAGCAGCCCGGCCTGGTCGGCGGCCTGGTTGAGCCGCGACAGGGTCGCCTGCCGCACATCGGCATCGATCAGCAGGATCCGGCAGGCGGAGGCCGAGCGCGAGCGCGCTAGCAGCTGGGCGAAGTTGCTCGCGAAGGTGGTCTTGCCGGTGCCGGCCCCGACCGAGGTCACCCCGATGGCGAAGACCGGGCCGCGGCGGTCGTTTCCGAGCAGATGCGCCTTTAAGCTGTGCAGGCGCTCGACGAAGACGGATTGCGGCATGAACCGCACGGCGGCGGCCTTGAACGCCTCGACGCTCGCCGGCCGAAGGGATTCGCTGGCATGGGTCTGCGCCAGCGACAGGGCGGCCCGGTAGCCCGGCTCGCGCCGCAGCTCGGGCAGCGCAGCCAGGCAGGGCAGGCCTTGGCCGGTGAGCTGCCCGGGCACCCGGATGGTCCGGTCGAACCAGTGCCGCGCGAAGGCGCCGCTCACTCCGAGCCCGGCCCCGACCAGCAGGCCGAGCAACACGATCAGGCCGCCGCGCGGCGCGCTCGGGCGCTCCGGGACGCTCGCCGGGGTGATCACGTGGGCGGAGGGCTGCGGGTAGGATTGCTGGTTGACCGCGTCGATGTAGCGGCTGAGCAGGCTCGTGTAGATCTGGTCGTAGGTCTCGGCCGCCCGGTCGAGTTCCTTCGCCTTGACCCGCGCTTCGCTGGTGACCAGCGTCTTCGAGATCAGCGCGTCGAAGGCCGTCGTCATGCTGTCCTCGCGCGATTTCGCGACCTCGTAGTCGCGGTCCAGCGAGGCAGCGAGGCGCTCCAGCTCGGCGCGCAGGGAGTGCTTGGCCGCCAGCACGTCCTTCTGGATCGCCGTGACCGCGTCGTGATCGGGGCCGAGGCGGCGCTTCAGGTCGTCGGCGCGCTGGACGAGATCGACATACTGCTTGCGCAGCTGGATGATCACCGTGTCCTTGAAGGCCTCCGTGATGCCGGGATCGGCGATGTCGGAGGCGAGCAGCATGTGGATCTGGTCGCGGGTAGCGCGGGCGTCCACGGTCCGGGACCGGGCCGAGGCGACCGCGGTGTTGAGCTCCTCGAGCTGCTGCTCGCCGACCAGGCCGCGCTTGCCGAGATCGATGATCGCGTGCTCGGCCTTGTAGGTCTGAGCCTCGCGGGAGGCCTGGCTGGCGCGCTGCTGCATTTCCTTCAGCCGCGGCAGGATCCACTCGCCGGCGACCTTCCAGATCTGCGACCGGTTCTCCAGCTGCGTCGCGACGTAGGCATCCGCCACGGCGTTCGCGACGGCGGCGGCCTCGGCGGCATTGTCGAGGCTGTAGCCGACCTCAATGACGTAGGCCGCGCCGACGCGGCCGGCTTCCAGGTTCTCCCGGACGGTGGCGGCCTGGCGCTCCTCCGGGCTCACCGCCCCGGTCGGCTTGGGTGCGGGCGAGAGGCCGACCAGGCCGCCGAGGAACAGCTTGACCGCGCCCAGCGCCTCGCGGACCTTGGCCACAAGCGGATGCGGCGGCACCGCCAGCTCCTGGGACGGCGGCAGGCCGAGCCGGCGCACGGCGGCCAGGGCGATCTTCTCCGAGCGGATATACTCGACCTGGCTCTCCACCTCGGGGATCTCCAGGGGGGTCGCGGCGCCGGGCGTGTCGCGGGCCGTGACCGGGCTCGACCGGCTCTCGATGTAGACCCGCGCCCGGGCGGTGTAGATCGACGGGGCGGTGGCGACGTAGATGATCGCCGCGACGAACCCGACGCCGCCGAGCGCCAGGATCGACCGCCAGTTCCGCCGCATGATCGTCAGGATCGCGACCTGGGCTTCGGGGTCGGGCGTCCGCGATCCGTCCCGCCACGGCCGCGCCGGGCCGATGGGATCGGCGCGCAGGAAGGACGCGCTGGTCGAGTGTCTGTTCATGGCTTCCCTCACCGGGGCGGGCTCGCGGCTTCACATGTCGGGTTCGGCGGCAAGAGCCTGAACCGTTGGGCTTCTTTCCTCCCCGCAGGGGGGAGCGCGTTCCGCTCTGCGGAGCTCGATGTCCGAACATCGGCGCCCCGGCGGGGGCACCTCCGACGACGTCAGTTCTGGCCGGTCCCGTCGCCGATCCCCCGCAGGGCGGGATCCGGCTTGAGCACGACCTCTACGACGTCGCCCGGCCGAAGCTCCATCTCCTCGGCCGCGTCGACTTTGCTCTGGGCGGTGTCGTTGGGGCGGAACACCGCGATCGAGGCCCGCACCCGGCCGCCGGACAGGAGCTGCGTCCGCAGGGCGCCGGTGTAGACCAGCTTGTCGTTGATGCTGTTCAGGCGCGAACGGAGCGCGGTCAGGTTGTCTTCCGAGACCTGCAGCTTCTCCATGGCGTCCAGGGCCTGCTGGTCGTCGACCCGTTCGAGCTTGCGGGTCAGCTCGCCCTTGTCCCGCTCCAGCTGGGCCACCTGGACGGTGGTCTGCAGGGCTCGGGTCGAGGACAGCAACACCGCCCGGCGGGCATCGGTCAGGCGCGTGGTGACCACGGCGCCGCGCTGGAACAGGGCGCGCACCGCATCGTAATCGTCGGCGTCGGCCGTGACGCCCTCCTTCTCCTTGGCCTGCTGCTCGGTCAGGCTGACCAGCTGGTTCTGGGAGCGGGTCAGCGCGCGCTGCAGATGCTCCTTCTCCTTGGAGACGTCGGCCATCTGCACGCGCAGCTGCTGCTCGGCGATCTTCTGCGCGACGCTCGACCGCGGCGGTACGTTCGGGGACGCCTCCGTGCCGGCCGGCGCCGCCTTGTCCGCCCGCGCCGCCGCGATGATCGCCTTGAGCCGCCAGACATTGGCGCTCTCCCGGCCGATGCTCGCCCAGACCGCATCGTACTCGGCGCGCAGGTTGGCGCTCTCGACCACCGGGTTCTCCATGCGGAAGCGCAGGAGGTTGTAGCCACCGGCCAGCGCCACCGCCTGCCGGACGGTCATGCCCGGGTGGAACGGGTGCTCGCCCTGCTTGGTCACGTCGCCGCTCAGGTAGACCGGCTGGTACTTCGCGATCCGCACCCCGATCTCGTCGGGCTCGATCACGGCGATCGATTCGCGTCCTTCCGAGTTGCGCTGCCGCACCGCCTTGGCCGGCAGCGACTTCTGGAGGGTCTTCCGCAGCTCCGCGACGGTCAGCCCGGCCGCCGGCACGTCGCCGAGCAGCGGCACCATGACGGTGCCGTCGACCCCGACCGTCGCCTCCTGCTTGAACCCGGGAATGCTGAGCGCCGTCACCTCGAGGGTGTCGCCCGCCGCGATCCGGTATTCGGCCAGAGCCGGGTTCGCGCCGAGTACGAGCAGCACCGCCGCGCTCGGCGCGAAGGCTCTTCGCAGCGCGGCACCGCGCCGGGCGGTTTTCTCTGCGAAGAATTTGGAACGGGCCGGACGGGACCAGGTCTTCACGCGTCGTCCCTTCATGCTCGGGTGCAGGTCATCCCGCATGATGCGCGGCGGCCCAACGCGCCGGGACTCGTCCAAAAGGTCAGCGGCCGCGCCGCCCGGCGCCCCGCTCTGCGCCTTTCGAGGTAGCGCTTCCCGGCCTCGGCCGCCCCGGGGGAGGGCGGTTCGCCTTTCGGGGGAGCAACAATATCGAAAGCCTGGGTTCCCGTTCGTCCACGGCTCCGCGCAGTTTTGCCGCACAGAAGTTCGGCAGAAGGAGTTGTGGGGATGCCGATTACCGATGCGGATATTGATCGAGATGTGGGTATTTTCTACCCGGATCTCGTTAATATTTACGGGTGTGAAATAAAGACCGGATCGCGCATCGGCCCCTTCGTCGAGATCCAGCGGGGCAGCACCATCGGTCCCCGCTGCAAGATCTCCTCGCACACCTTCATCTGCGAAGGGGTTTTCATCGGCGCGGAAGTGTTCGTCGGCCACGGCGTGGTCTTCACCAACGAGCGCTACCCCGAGGCGACCAACCCGGACGGCAGCCTGAAGCGCGACGGCGACTGGGATCTCGTCGAGACCGTCGTCGGCGACCGCGCCTCGATCGGCTCCAACGCCACCATCGTGGCCGGCATCACCATCGGGGAGGGCGCCCTGGTCGGCGCCGGCGCGGTCGTGACCCGCGACGTCCCGCCCTACGCCATCGTGGCCGGATGCCCCGCCCGGGTCATCGGCGACACGCGCCAGAAGCGCGCGCGATCCCGCCGGCCGTCCGCGGCCAAGCCTCTGCAGATCGCTTGAGGGGAGACACGCACATGATCGCCATCGGAATCGTCGGCTACGGCTATTGGGGGCCCAATCTGGCCCGCTGCACGTCGGAGACCGAGCAATGTCGGCTCGCGGCCATTGCCGACCAGTCGCCCGCGGCGCTGGCCCGGGCGGGCAAGCGCTACCCCGCCGTCGAGCTTCACCAGGATTGGCGCGACCTCATCGCCGATCCCAAGATCGACGCCGTCATGGTGGCGACCCCGGTGAGCTCGCATTTCGAGATCGCCATCAACGCGCTCCGGGCCGGCAAGCACGTCTTCATCGAGAAGCCGATCACGTCCTCGTCCACCGAGGCCCGGCTGCTGATCGCGGAGGCGGCCAAGCGCAACCTGACCCTCATGGTCGATCACACTTTCGTCTATACGGGCGCGGTCGAGAAGATCCATGAGCTCATCGCGAGCGATGCCATCGGCGACATGTTCTACTACGACTCGACCCGGGTGAATCTGGGCCTGTTCCAGCGCGACGTGAACGTGATCTGGGATCTCGCGGTCCATGATCTCGCGATCCTCGACCACGTGCTGGATCTCGCCCCGGTGGCGATCTCGGCGAGCGGCACCGGCCATTTCAGCGGCCGCCCCGAGAACATGGCCCACCTGACGATCTTCTACCCGCGCGGCGTCGTCGCGCAGATCAACGTCAACTGGCTGGCCCCCGTGAAGGTCCGGCAGACGCTGATCGGCGGCAGCAAGAAGATGATCGTCTACAACGACTTGGACCCGATCGAGAAGGTCAAGGTCTACGATCGCGGCGTCACCGTCGGCGACGGCTCCGGGGACATCACCGAATTGATGGTCTCGTACCGGACCGGGGACATGTGGTCGCCGCACCTCTCCTTCCGCGAGGCGCTCGTCGTCGAGATCGAGCACTTCGTCGACTGCATCGAGACCGGCAAGGCGCCGAAGACCGACGGCCACAGCGGCTTGCGCGTGGTCGAGCTGCTCGAGGCCGCGATGCGCTCCCTGCGCCAGAACGGCCACCCGATCGACCTCATGCCACTTGCGAGGGCCTCGTGATCCCGTTTCTCGACCTCAAGGCGCAGTACGCCGCCATCGGCGGCGACGTCGAAACCGCCGTTATCGACGTCCTGCGCAGCGGCGACTTCGTCCTCGGACCGGCGGTCACCGCCTTCGAGGCGGCCTTCGCCAAGGCCTGCGGCGCCAAGCACGCGGTCGCCGTCAGCAGCGGCACCGCGGCGCTCCACCTCGCGCTGCTCGCCCTGGATATCGGCCCGGGCGACGAGGTGATCACGGTCTCGGCGACCTTCGTGGCCACCGTCGCGGCCGTGCTCTACGCCGGCGCCACCCCCGTGCTCGTCGACATCGACCCGGTGAACTGGACCATGGATCCGGCGCTGGTCGAGGCGGCGATCACGCCCCGCACCAAGGCGATCCTGCCGGTGCACCTGCACGGGCGGATGGCGGATCTCGACGCGCTCGGCGCCATCGCCCGGCGCCACGGCCTCGCCCTGATCGAGGACGCCGCCCAGGCGCATCTGGCCGAGCGCGGCGGCCGGAAGGCCGGCACGATCGGGGATATCGGCTGCTTCAGCTTCTACCCCGGCAAGAATCTCGGCGCCTACGGCGAGGGCGGTGCCATCGTCACCGACCGGGACGACCTCGCCGAGGCGGCGCGGTGCCTGCGCGACTGGGGCCAGCAGGGCAAGTACAACCACGTCCGGCACGGCTTCAACCTGCGCATGGACGGGGTCCAGGGCGCAGTGCTCGGCACCAAGCTCCCCTACCTGGAGGGCTGGACCCGGGCTCGGCAGGCGGTGGCGGCCGAGTACGGCGCCCGGCTCGCGGGCCTCGGGCTCGACCTGCCCGGCCCGGCCGGACGCGACCACGCCTTCCACGTCTACGCGGTCAGCACCCCCGACCGGGAAGGCCTGCGCCAGCACCTCACCGAGGCCGGCGTTGCCACCGGAATCCACTACCCCGTCCCGGTCCACAGGCAGCCCGCCTACCGCCACCTCGACGACGGCACCGGCCGCCTGCCGGTCACCGAGCGGCTCGCCGCCCGGACCCTGTCCCTGCCGATGTTCCCGGAACTGACGACCAGCCAGATCGACACCGTCTGCCGGGCCGTCTCCAGCTACTGCGAGGTCGCCGATGCAAAAGCTGCGTGATGTCAGCAAGGGAAGCCGCTTCAGCGGCGACCTGCGCGGGACCCGGATCCTCGTCACCGGCGGATCCGGCTTCATCGGCTCCCACATCATCGACCTGCTGGTCGAGGCCGGCTGCGACGAGATCGTGGCGGTGGACAACATGGTCCGCGGGCGGCCCGAGAACCTGAAGGACGCCCTCGGCTCGGGCCGCGTCCGGCTGGTGCAGGGCGATATCCGCGACCGCGCCCTGATGGACACCCTGGTCAAGGGCACCGACGTGGTGTTCCACCAGGCGGCCCTGCGGATCACCCAATGCGCCGCCGAGCCGCGCCAGGCCTTCGAGGTGATGGCGACCGCGACCTTCGACCTGCTGGAGCGCTGCGTCGAGGCCGGCGTCGCCAAGGTGGTGATGGCCTCCTCGGCCTCGGTCTACGGCATGGCCGAGAGCTTCCCGACCACCGAGAAGAACCACCCCTACGACAACCGCACCCTGTACGGGGCCGCCAAGTCGTTCGGCGAGGGCCTGCTGCGCTCGTTCAACGACATGTACGGCCTGGATTACGTCGCCCTGCGCTACTTCAACGCCTACGGGCCGCGCATGGACCTGACCGGCCGCTACACCGAGGTGATGGTGCGCTGGATGCAGCGCCTGGCCGAGGGCCAGTCCCCGATCGTGTTCGGCGACGGCCTGCAGACCATGGACCTCGTCCATGTCCGCGACATCGCCCGGGCGAACATCCTGTCGGCGACGGCGCCTGCCACCGACGTGGTGCTCAATGTCGGCACCGGCGTGGAGACCTCGCTCGTCGATCTCGCCGGCCATCTCACCCGGATCATGGGCCAGGACGGCACCCCGCTCCTCCACGAGGCCGAGCGCGCCGTGAACCCGGTGCCTCGGCGCCTGTGCGACACCAGCCTCGCCCGGGAACTGATCGGTTTCGAGGCCGAGATCGGGGCGGCCGATGGCCTCGCCGATCTCGTGGCGTGGTGGAGCGACGAGGCCGGTTCGGATCACCTGAGGCGGGCGCTGGCATGATCCCGATCGCGAAACCCGATGTCGGCGAGCCGGAGGCGGAGGCCGCCGCCGCCGTGGTCCGCTCCGGCTGGCTGACCCAGGGGCCGCAGGTCGCGGCCTTTGAGACCGAGTTCGCCGCGCTCGTCGGCGCCCCCCATGCCTGCGCGGTCTCGAACTGCACCACGGCGCTGCATCTCGCGCTGCTGGCCGCCGGGGTCGGACCCGGTGACGAGGTGGTGACGGTGAGCCACAGCTTCATCGCCACCGCCAACGCCATCGCCCAGTGCGGGGCAACGCCGATCTTCGTCGACATCGATCCGGCGACCTTCAACATGGCCCCGGAGGCCGCCGCCGCGGCGCTCACCGAGCGGACGAAGGCGATCGTCTGCGTCCACCAGATGGGCATGCCCTGCGACCTCGAAGCCATCGTGGCGATCGGGCGCCGCTCCGGCATCCCGGTGATCGAGGACGCGGCCTGCGCGATCGGCTCCGAGCGCCTCCAGGGCGATGTCTGGCGGCCGATCGGCGGCGGTGGGGGCGGAATGACGGGCGACGTCGCCTGCTTCTCGTTCCACCCGCGCAAGGTCCTGACCACCGGCGACGGCGGCATGATCACCACGGCCAATCCCGACTGGGACCGTAAGTTCAGGCTGTGGCGGCAGCACGGGATGAGCGTGTCCGACGTGGCCCGCCACGGCAGCGCCAAGGTGGTCGCCGAGGAATACACGGTCGCCGGCTACAATTACCGGATGACCGACGTGCAGGCCGCCATCGGCCGCGCGCAGCTGACCCGGCTGCCCGGCCTGATCGCCCGGCGGCGGGCCCTGGCGGACGGCTACCGGGCGCGGCTCGCCGATCTCCCGGAGGTGACGCCGCCGCCCGAGCCGATCGGCTCGCGCAGCAACTGGCAGAGCTTCTGCGTCCGCCTGCCGGAGGCGGCCGACCAGGGCGCCGTGATGCAGGCGATGCTCGATCAGGGCATCGCCACCCGCCGGGGCATCATGTGCGCCCATCTGGAGCCGCCCTACGCCGAGGCGCCCCGGCGCTTCGCCCTGCCGGAATCGGAGCGGGCACGCGACCACGCGATCCTGCTGCCGCTCTACGCCGCCATGGACGACGCGATGCAGGACCAGGTCGTCGCCGGCCTGCGCGCCGCCCTGCGATGATCCCCGGGCCGGTCAAGAGCCTCGCCCGCACCGTGGGGCTCACCCGCCCCCGGGTCGCGGCCGCCCGGATGGCCTGCGAGCGTGCGACCCTGGCCGTGGCCGGAACGCACCGCGCGTTGCCGGGCGGGCGCATTCTCTGCTACCATTCCCTCGGCCAGCCCGAGTGCGGCGTCAACGACGTCACCCCCGCGCGCTTTCGCCACCAGATCGAGCTGGCCTTGCGCCTCGGCTACCGCTTCGTGCCGGCCAGCACCATCGCGGAGGGCAACGGCGAGCCCTGGGACCTGGCGATCACCTTCGACGACGGCTGGCGCAGCGTGCTCGACGCGGCGGAGCCGGTCCTGCGCGACCACGGGATTCCCTGGACGCTGTTCGTCGTCTCCGGCTGGCTCGACCGGCCTGGGACCGGCCCAAGCGGGGTTCTGGGCTGGCGCGAGATCGCGGCCCTGGCCTCGACCGGCGTCGAGATCGGCAGCCATTCCGTTACGCATCCGAATTTCGGGCGGATCAGTGCCGAGCAGGCGGCCGAGGAACTCGACGGCTCGCGCCGGGCGATCGCGGCCCGGCTGGGCATTCCGCCGGACAGCTTCGCGATCCCGCTCGGGCAGTCGGCGAACTGGACGCCCGCCGCCGCCCGCGCCGCCCAGCAGGCCGGCTATCGGATCATCTACGCGCAGGCCGTGGAGACGCGGCCGGTGGGAACCATCGGGCGCAGCTTCGTCACGCATTTCGACAACGATCTCGTCTTCGGTGCCCTCCTGAAGGGCGCCTATGATGCCTGGGAAGAGTGGACATGATCCAGCCCGCGCTCAGCCCCACGGTTTCCGTGGTGGTCCCGACCTGCAACCGTGCGTCCCTGCTGCGCGAGGCCCTGGCGAGCATCCGCGCCCTGGAAGGGCCCGATCTCGCCTTCGAGATCATCGTGGGCGACAACGGCCAGCCGGGGCCGGGCGCCGCGGTCGCCGCGGAATTCGCTGCGATCCACGTGCCCGTCGACCGGCCCGGCGCGGGGGCCGCCCGCAACGCCGCCCTGCTGCGGGCCAGCGCGCCCTACGTGGCGTTTCTCGACGACGACGACGTCTGGCAGCCGGGGCACATCCGCCCGCATCTGCGCCGGCTCGAGGCCGAGCCGGATCTCGGGATCGTCTTCGGGCAGGTCGTGACCACCACCCAGGATTTGGAGCCGACCTACGGCCCCTGGCCGGCGGATCTCCCGGTGGACGGGGGGGCGCTGCTGCGCCGGATGCTGAGCGGTTACTTCCCGCAGGTCGGCGCGACCCTGGTGCGCCGGAGCCTGATCGACAGCGTCGGCCTGTTCGACGAGGCGCTGCTCGGCGATCAGGATTGGGATTGGCAGATCCGCGCGGTCCGCCGGCACCGGGCCAGCTTCGTCGCGGTGCCCTGCGTGCATTTCCGGCAGCGGCCGGCCGGGACCTTCGACAGCCTGATCGCCCGCCGGATCCGCTTCACCAAGCTGGTGTTTCGCCGGCACGTCCCCGCGCTCGGCCTCTCGCGTCTCGCGGCCCTGCGCCTCTATTTCGCGACCGTGCAGGGCTATTACGACGCCTTCCTGGATGGCGCCCAGGCCCATGCGGCCCGCGGCGATCGGCGCGCCGCGGCGGGCGCGCTCCTGTCCGCCTTCCGGCTGATGCCGCACCGGGCGATCAAGGACGCGGTCCGGCCGACGCATCTGCGCGAAGCCCTGCTGGCCGTCGCCCAGGCGAACCGCCCCGTCGCCGCGGCCGGGCCGCGCTGAAAGATTGGAGCTTACGCGTTTGACCCTGCGGGCCGGGCCATCACGGACGGCTTGCGAGCCGCAGGGACGCTGAAGCGATCACCTGCACAACGCAGAGACGCCTACAGCATCGTGCCGGACATCGGAACCGGCACGATGCTGTAGATCCTTGAGGTCGTATCATCGTCCCGAAAGCCGCTGGCCACCTTTCGGGGCGATGCTTTAGACCCGGGAAGCCATAGGGCAACTTCCCGGGTCTAAGCTTGCGTGACGCGATCGTCCCGCCGGTTGCGATCACGCACGATCAACCGGCTCGCAGAAGCCCCGGCCGGTCCTTCACGTTGCGCACCAGCCATTCCGGAAGCAGCAGGCGCACCCGCTCCCAGGGCCCGGAAAAATCGCCGGCGCGGCGCAGGGCGGCCCAGGAGGCGATGCGCTGCCGGAGCGGCAGCATGCCGATGTAGTTCTTGGTCATGCCCGAGACCGGGAAATCCGAGCCGAACATGTCCTGGTGGCGCAGGTCGGGCTCGCCGAGATGGGGCACTTCGGCCGTGACCGGCCCGGCATCCGGCGCGAGCCGGGGCAGCGCCTGGGCCTCGGCGTAGACCGCGTCGAGCCCGGCGAGCCAGCTCGCCGGCGCGTAGAGCCGCGCGATGGCGGCGCTGATCCCGGCGCCCGCGGCCTGGCGCGCTTCCGCGTCGGTGATCAGCGCGGTCAGATGGGCCTCGTATTCAGCCTGGTCGCGGGCGACCCGGGCCGTCGCGTCGAGCCCCGGATGGTTGATCGCGACGATCTCGGCCGCCTCGGGCGCCTCGAATCGCGTCACCAGCGGCAGCCCGTAGGCGGCGGCTTCGAGCATCGAGGTCGAGGAGACGAACGGGTAGGAATCCACGTAGATGTCTGCCGCCTCGAAGAACACCCGCGGATCCGACTGCTCCGGATAGGCCGTGATGCGTCCGCCCGTGGCGGCCTGGGCCGGCCCCCAATCCGCCCGCTCGCCGGCGCCGACCACGATCAGGCGGGCGTTCGGGTGCGCGGCCAGGAGGTCGACGTGGCGGTCGGCGTAGGTGACCGGACCGACGTTGCGGTACTTCGCGCCGCGCGCCACTGAGACCAGCAGGACCTCGTCGTCCGGGATGCCGAGGGCGCGCTTGGCCGCGGCGCGGCTGCGCTGACGCTCGGGCAGGGTGATCAGGGTCGGGAGCAGGAGGCTTCGGGCCGGGTTGACGCCGCGCCGCGTGTTCGCGAGCCGGCGGGCGGCCTCGCGCAAGTTGATCACCGCGTGGCTGATCCGCGTCCCGATCCAGAACAGGTGGTCGGCGTGGTTGAGCAGGAGCACCGGCGGGTGTCTGTCCGGATCCGCGAATGCGATCAGCGGAACCACGTCCTCGCAATGGATGTGCAGGACGACGACGTCGTAGTCCTGCGCGACCCGGCGCAGCTCCCGCGCCCAGGCCAGCTTGCTGCCCTGGCGGTGGTTCAGGTGGTGGATCGTGCCGCCGCTGGCGCGCACCGCTTCGGTGATCCGCGCATCGACCGGCCCGCGATGCTGGGTCAGGGCCAGCCCGTTGGTCCGGTTGGCATCGGCGCCGATCCAGAGGGCCAGCATCTTGGTCAGGCCGCCCACCGGGGCGAGCTGCGTGCAGACGTGGAGGACGCGGCGGAACGGGGCCGGCTCCGGGGCCGCGCCGTGGTCGGCCTCCGGCTCCAGCCGTCGGCCGATCTCGGCGGTCACGCGCTCCAGGCGTGGGCTCGCGAACACGCCGCAATGGCGATGAGCCGCCATCGTCGCCGCGATGGCGGCCTCGACGGCGGCCCCTTCCGGATCGCCGGACGCCGCCAGACGCTCCGCCTCTCGCACCCGGGCATCGAAGGCCGAGAAGTTCGCCCGGATCCGCCCGGCGCGCCGGGCGGTCTCCTCGTCGCTCTCTCGGCTCCCGTCGTGGCGGAGCCCTGATGCAATCGTGGCCATCGTTCCCTCCGGGCTTCAGCGATGCGGTGCAGGGTCGGCAGCCCAGGTGCCGGGCTGGTGAAAGACGCCGAACACGTCGGGGGCGAAGACCGGGTGCTCGATGTGGAAGCGGGCGCCGACCTTTGCTGCGAGCAGGCGCTCGAAGCCCCGCTGCCGGACCACCATCGAGACCGTGTAGGTGTCCGCAGTCAGCGTCAGCGGCGGCGTCAGCAGCTCGATCGTGCCCTCGCCCGACAGGGTCGGCAGCTTGGCCCGGTCCGTCATCGTGCTGAAGTTGCAGCAGAGCAGCTCGTCGGACCGCGTGACCGAGAACAGGACGTGCGGGTCGGCGATCGGCTCTGCGGCGGTGTAGCGCGCGGTGATCCGCATCCGCTCGCCGTGCCGGAACAGCGTCTTGGGCGCGCCGGATTCATCGGCGATCGTCACCTCGCGGATCTCCACCGGATGGCGGCCGCCCTCCGGCTTGAACCACGGTGCATCGGCCAGGTAGCTGTCCCGCTCGTAATGGTGCAGACCCTCGTCGGTGGGGCCGTCGAAGGCGACGCGGCCGTTCTTGATGTAGATGACCCGCTCGCACATGGTCTTCACGCTGAACATGTTGTGCGAGACCAGCAGGATCGTCGAGCCCTTGGTCTGCAGGCGCCGGGCGAAGTCGATGCACTTCTTCTGGAAGGTGTAGTCGCCGACCGCCAGCACCTCGTCGAGGAGCAGGATGTCGGGCTCGAGATGGGCGGCGACCGAGAAGGCCAGCCGGACATACATGCCGCTGGAGTAGCGCTTCACCGGCATGTCGATGAAGTCGCCGATCTCCGAGAACTCGACGATCGCGTCGAATTTCTCCGCGATCTCATGGCGGTGCATGCCCAGGATCGAGCCGTAGAGGAAGATGTTCTCGCGCCCGGTGAGTTCCCGGTGGAAGCCGGTGCCGACTTCGAGCAGCGCGCCGACCCGGCCGACCAGCCGGATGCTGCCGGTGGTCGGGGCGGCGATCCGCGAGATCAGCTTGAGCAGGGTGCTTTTGCCCGCCCCGTTCATCCCGATGATGCCGACATTCTCGCCATGCTTGATGCCGAAGCTGACATCCTTGAGCGCCCAGAAGCCCTCCTTGGACGGGCGCGCCTCGGATCTCCGCGTCACCAGGCCCCGCGCGCCCTCGATGATCGCATCGCGCAGGGAGTTCTCGTGCGTGGCCCGCGGGGCGCGCCAGTATTGCTTGCCGATATCTTGTACGCTGATCGCCATCGACATCAGATTATATCCGCGAAAGAGCGCTCCATGCGCTGGAAGAAGATCAGTCCGGTGAGCAGCAGCAGGGATGCGACCGTGACCGAGACGGCGAGCGCGAAGACGTCGGGGCCGGTTCCGCCGAGGATCGCGAACCGGAACGCCTCGATCAGACCGACCATCGGGTTGAGCGCGTAGACCCAGCGCACCGAGTCGGGGACGATGCTCGCGGCGTAGACGATCGGCGAGGCGTACATCCAGATCTGGATGAGGAACGGCAGCGTGTGCTTGACGTCCCGGAAGCGGACGTTGACCGGCCCGAGCCAGAGGCTCACCCCGAGCGCCAGCATCGCCGTGACGGCGAGCGTCGGGATCGCGAAGACGATGTGCCAGCTCGGCACCACCCCGTACCAGAGCATCAGCACCAGCATCACCACCATGGCGATGGCGAAGTCGACCATCGGCGACACCACGGTGGCCAGCGGGATCACCAGGCGCGGGAAGTAGATCTTGCGGATGAGCTCGGCCTCGGTGACGAGACCCGTGGCGCTCCGGCGCACCGCCTCGGCGAAGTAGGTCCACAGGATGATGGCGCTCCCGGCAAACAGTGCGTAGGGCGCCCCGTCGGTGGGGATCTTGGCGAAATGGCCGAAGATGACGGTGAAGATCGCCACCGTGAACAGCGGCTGCGCGATCGCCCAGCAGGCGCCCAGCGCGGTCTGGCGATAGAGCACCTTCAAGTCGCGCAGGATCAGGACCCACAACAACCCGCGATACTGCCAGACGCTCGCGGCATCGAAGGCGACGAGCTTATGATCCGGAACAATCTCGGTGACCGGCATCGCGGTCGGTTCTGATCTCGGCCCGGTGAGGCCGTGTTTCGGCGCATCGAGCGCAAGCGCGTCCAAAGAGTCCATCATTCGAGGCGATCCCGCACGACGATCGGTGCTTGCGGGATCCGCTTGCGGCGCTTGGCGGCCGGATCGGCGATCCCACTGAGCCGGGCTATCACCCCGGTCATCCGGCACGAATTACATCTTTCGTCGTACCAAGCCTCCCGACTGAAGAGGTGGTTGTCGTTAACCACGGTATTGATTGCCTATGAGGACAGAAGAGACCCCGGGCGCGGGCCGTCGTCTCTGTCGAGACCGGCTCGGCCGGCCCGGACACTCGTGTCGGGCGAACGAGCCGTCCTCGCAGAGGCACAGGGCTTCCTCCGGAACGGGGCCACCGCGGGTCCGGCGAAAGATCGGGCTCGGGTCTCAGGAGAACCGCCATGAAGGACGCTTCGGTCGATGGCTCGGACGGCGCGGTCATCCCGCTCGTGACGATTGCCATGCCGGCCTTGAACGAGGCTCAGCACATCGCCGAGGCGATCCGCTCGGTGATGCCGGCCTCAGGGTCGCTCGCCTGCGAATTGTTGGTGATGGACGGCGGCAGCAGCGACGCGACCTGCGCCATCGTCCGGGCGCTGAGCGTCGAGGATCCGCGGATCCAGCTGATCCACAATGCCCGCCGGATCCAGGCCTCGGCCCTCAACCTCGCGGCGCGCCTGGCGCATCCGGGCTCGACCTATCTCGTGCGCGCCGATTGCCACGCCGCCTATCCCGAGAACTGGGTGCGGGACCTGGTGCGGACGATCCGCCTGCGGGAGGCGGTCTCGGTGGTCGTGCCCCTGCGGACCATCGGGGTGACGCCGCTGCAGCGCGCCATCGCGGCCGCCCAGAACAGCCGGCTCGGCAATGGCGGGTCGGCGCACCGCCTGGGCGGGATCTCGGGCTACGTCACCCACGGCCACCACGCCATCTTCGACCGGCGCGAGTTCCTGCGGGTCGGCGGCTACGACGAGAGCTTTTCGCACAACGAGGATGCCGAGCTGGACCGCCGGTTCTGCGCGGCCGGCGGCAAGATCTATCTCGCGGCCGATCTCGTCGTGACCTACTACCCCCGCGCGACCCTGTTCAGCCTGACCCGGCAATATTTCCAGTACGGCCGCGGCTGCGCCCGGACCCTGGAGAAGCACGCCTGCCTGCCGCGACTGCGCCAGATGCTGCCGCCCCTGGTCCTGGTCTACGGCTTCGTTGCCCTGGCCCTCGCCACCGTCGCGCCGATGATGCTGGTCCTGCTGGCGGTGTATGTGGGCGGCTGCGGCCTGAGCGGCCTCGCCCTGGCGCTGAAGGCGCGAGAGCCGATCCTGGTCATGAGCGGCCCGGCGGCGATCACCATGCACCTGTCCTGGGCGGTCGGCTTCCTGTCGCACCGAGGCTATCGCCGGACCCTGCTGCGGACCGCCCTGCGCCGGAAGCCGCCCCTGCTCGGCGTTGCACCCGGATCGGACCCGGCGAGCGTCAATTGACGGGACTTCCGTGATCGGACCTGCAGATCCGGTGTCAGAACCCGGACGCCGTTCCGCATCCGTCGCCGATTCCGATCCTGGGCTGTAGTCTCGCGCGGCCAAGCCGATTATCGACACGCGCATGTTTCCGGGCCTCGTGGGTCCCGGGATACCGCATCGTGCCGTAGCGGCCTTGGAGTGTTGTGACCGTGCCCGACAGGACCCCGCGCCCCGTGATGCTCGTGATCCTCGACGGCTGGGGACTCCGGGACACGGTCGCCGACAACGCCGTTCTTCAGGCGCGGACCCCGGTCTTCGACGCGCTGATGGCGGAGCGTCCCCGGGCGCGCCTTATGACCTTCGGGGCCGATGTCGGCCTGCCCGAGGGGCAGATGGGCAATTCCGAGGTCGGCCATCTGAATATCGGTGCCGGCCGGGTGGTCATGCAGGACCTGCCGCGGATCGACTCCGCCGTCGCGGACGGCTCGCTCGCCACCAACCCGGCCCTGACCCGGTTCATCGACGCGCTGCGGGCGAGCGGCGGCACCTGCCACCTCGTCGGCCTGCTGTCGCCGGGGGGCGTCCACGCGCATCAGGACCACGCGGTGGCGCTGGCCCGGGTTCTGGTCGAAGCGGGCGTACCGGTCGAGCTCCACGCCTTCACGGACGGGCGCGACATGCCGCCCCGGTCCGCCGCCACCTGCATCGAGACCGTGGAGGCCGCCCTCCCGGAGGGCGCGCGCATCGCCACCTTGTGTGGCCGCTATTACGCGATGGACCGCGACCGGCGCTGGGAGCGGGTATCGATCGCCTACGACGCGATGACGGCGGCGCGCGGCGCCCGGTTCGCGAGCGCCATGGAGGCGATCGCCGCTTCCTACGTGGTCGACCTGTCGGACGAGTTCCTGCGGCCGGCCATCATCGGCGACTATGCCGGCATGAACGACGGCGACGGCGTGCTGAGCTTCAACTTCCGCGCCGACCGGACCCGGCAGATCCTCGAGGCCCTGCTCGATCCGGACTTCACGGGTTTCGCGCGGGCTCGGACGGTCCGGTTCGCTGCAGCCCTCGGCATCGTCCAGTACAGTGTCGAGATCGATGCCTTCGCCGACACCCTGTTCGGTCCCCTCGACCTGCCGAACGGCCTCGGCGAGACCGTGGCCCGGGCCGGGCGCACCCAGCTGCGCATGGCCGAGACCGAGAAATATCCCCACGTCACCTACTTCATGAACGGCGGCCGCGAGGCGCCATTCGAGGGCCAGGACGCGATCCTGGTGCCCTCGCCCAAGGTGGCGACCTACGATCTGCAGCCGGAGATGTCGGCCGCGGAACTGACCGACCGCGCCGTGGCGGCGATCGGCTCCGGCCGCTACGACATGATCCTCCTGAACTTCGCCAATCCCGACATGGTCGGCCATACCGGCAGCCTCGCCGCCGCCGTGAAGGCTGTCGAGACGGTCGATGCCTGCCTCGGCCGGGTGGTCGACGCGATCACGGCGAGCGGCGGGGCGCTGCTCGTCACCGCCGACCACGGCAATTGCGAGATGATGCGCGACCCGGAGACCGGCGAGCCGCACACCGCCCATACGCTCAATCCGGTGCCGGTGACGCTGGTCGGCGTCGACGGCGTGACGCTCGCCGACGGCCGCTTGGCCGATGTCGCGCCGACCCTCCTCGACCTGATGGGACTCGACCAGCCGGCGGAGATGACCGGCAAGTCATTGATCCGGCGCTGAGCGGGCGCTGAGGGGACCACGGCCCGGCGCCTGTCCGGATGCGGGATCGAAGCAACGTGGTCTGAAAGCGTCGTCGCGAAAGGTGGAGTCCGGCTTTCGGAAAGAGACGATGCTCTAACGCTTGCGCCCGCATAAGGGTTGTCGCCGAAGTAGCGACCGGTATGGCGCATGATGCGTAGGACATGATTGCCCGGCACAGTCTGATCTATGTCGGCTCGCGCGGCTTCGCCGCCGCCCTGAACATGGCCTCCGTGGCGGTGTTCACCCGGCTCGCGCCGGTGGAGAGCTACGGCACCTATCTCTACGTCCTGTCCTGGGCGCTGGTGCTCTACGGGGCGACCTGCCAGTGGCCGAAATTCGCGTTCTTCGCCCTCTACGACGAGGCCCGCGAGCCGGCACAGGTCGGCACCGTGGTGCGGATCCTCGCCGGCACGCTGCTGCTCGCCGGCCTCGGCAGCGCGCTCGCGGCCGGACTCGGGCTGGTCTCGGCCCCTATGGCGGCGGCGATCCTGGCGCTCGCCTTCGGCACGACCCTGTTCGAGGGCTCCACTGAGATCGCCCGCACCCGCCTGAAGGCCGGGGCGGTGGCGGCCTCGGTGATGAGCCGGGCCGTGCTGATCCTCGGGCTGGGCAGCCTGGCGCTGCACCTGTCGGCCGATCCCCTGCACCTCGCGTTTGCCGTGGCCGCCGCCAACGCCCTGGCGGCGCTGCCGGCCGCGATCACCATCGCCCCGATGATGCCCGGCCGCGGCAGCCGCGCCGAGGCGCTGCGGCTGTTCGCCTATGGCTGGCCGCTGGTGCTGTCCTTCGGGACGGCGGCGCTCGCCCAGAGCCTCGACCGGCTGATCATCGCCAAGACCGTTGGGCCCGCGGGGCTCGGCGCCTACGGGGCGCTCGCCGACTTCCTGAAGCAGAGCTTCATCGTGTTCGGCGAGGCGATCGCCCTGTCGCTGATCTCCATCGCCAAGCGCGAGGCGCGGGTCGGCGGCATCGCGGCGGCCTCCGGGGTGCTGAGCGACGCCGCCCGGGCCATGACCCTGATCGCCGCCTTCGGGGCGGTGTTCTTCCTGTGCTTCGACGACCTCGTGGTCGCGGTGCTGCTCGGGCCGGATTACCGCGCGGAAGCGCGCGAACTCGCCCCGGTGCTGATCCTGGCCAGCATCCTGATGATGTTCCGGGCCTATTATTTCGGGCAGGTGATCTACTTCACCCGCACCAGCCGGCTGGAGGCGTGGGCGGCTTTCGCCACCCTGGCGGTGGTGGCCGCGCTCTCCCTGCTGCTGATCCCGAGGTTCGGCGCCGCTGGGGCGGCGCTCGCCTTCGCGGGCGGGCAGGCGGCGGCCTGCCTGGTGCTGGTGCTCGGCGCCTACCGGGCCGGCACCACGATGCCGCTGCCGCTCGCCGACGTGATGGGGATCACGGCCGCCGCCCTGGTCTGCGGCGCGGTCACCGCCGGGATCGGCCTGGTCCCGGGGGGCCTGATGCCTCCCGGTCAGATCCTGCGGCTGGTCCTGCTGGTGGTCGGGGCGGGGGCGACCGCGTGGCGCTACGACGTGCTCGGCTTCGCCGGCGCGATCCGCCACCGGCTCGCGGCCTGACGGGCGCGCCATGCGGGACGCCGTGACCCTCCCCAACGGCCTGACGGCTGCGGTTCGGCCCCTCGACCCCGCTGCACCCTGGATCCCGGCCTGGCGGGCGCTCGGCGCGCAGGCCCTGGTCCGCAATCCGTTCTACGAGGCCGGCTACGCGCTCGCGGCCCAAAAACCCTTCGGCGCAGGCATGCGGCTCCTGATCGTCGCCGATCGGCCCCCCGAGGCGCCGGGCGCGCGGCTCCTGGCCGCCTGGCCGTTCCGGACGTCGTGGCGCCGCTGGGGCCTGCCGCTGCCGGTCCTGATGGGCTGGACCCACGGCTACGGCCCGTTCGGCGCCCCGCTCCTCGACGGTGCCGACCCGGAGGCCGCGCTCGCCGGCCTGCTCACTGCGCCCCGGGCGCTGGGCCTGCCACCGCGGCTGCTCCTGCCGAACGCGCCCGCGGACGGTGCTTTTGCCGATCTGCTGGCCGCGCACGGGGTGCGGCAGGCGGCCTACTGGCCGCATGAACGCGGATTGCTCGACGTGACCGGCCGGTCGATGCAATCGCGGAAAACTTATCTCGACCATCTCTCCGGCAAGCGGCGGCGCAAGCTGCGCCTCGCTCGCCAGCGCCTGGAGGCCGCGGGGCCGGTCGTGCTGGAGATCTTGGACGCGCCCGGAGCACTCGATGGCGCCCTGGACGACCACGTCGCCCTGGAGGCTGCGGGCTGGAAGGGCCGCGCAGGCACTGGCTTGGGGCAGCGGCTCGACGAGGTCGCGTTCCTGCGCGCCGTGCTGGCTGATCTCGGATCCGAGGGGCGCGTGCGCGTCGCGCGGCTGCGTCGGGAGGGCCGAATCCTGGCCTCCGCGATCCTGCCGACCACCGGCGCCGAGGCCTGGGTGCTCAAGATCGCCCATGACGAGGCCGACCCGGAGGCCGCCCCCGGGGTGCAACTCGTCCACCGCCTGACCGAGGCGGTGCTGGCCGGGGAGGGCATCGACCGGATCGATTCGTGCGCCCCACCGGATTTCGCCCTCGGCTCCACCTTCTGGACGGAGCGGCGCCCGATCGCCCACCTGCTGGTCGAGGCCGGGCGCGACACGCTGTTTCCGGTGGCCCGGACCCTGGAGCGTGCCCGCGAGCGCGTGGCGCGGGCACGCCTCACCAGCCGAAGCGAGCGATCTGCGTGAGCCGCGCCTGCGTCGCCGCCTCGTCTCGGCCGAAGCGGGCGATCCGCTCGGACAGGGCGTAGCAGGTCGCGCAGAACGGGAGCTGGATCACCGGAATGCCGTCGCTCCGCGCCCGGCCGACCGAGGCGATCAGGCAGGGGACGACCGGCTCGTCCGCGGGCGTGCCGAGGCAGTCGGCCCGCGGGCTTCCGAACACCGGACGGTTCGGCCAGGTCAGCTGAAGCGTCGTGCCGCCGCGCCGGTCCGGGGCGGGCGCCAGGGTGTAGCTGCGCAGGAACAGGCCGCAGCTCAGCAGGACGAGCCCGGGCAGGATCAGCGTGGCGCGCATTCGCCCCTCAATCCGCCGCGTCGAAGCGGCTGCGAAAGAACACCTCGCGGCCGGCGCCGTCGATCACCCGCACCGCTTGGGCCGGCTCGCCGGAGCGCTGCGGCACCCGGGCGCGGGCGAACAGGCGCAACGCCCGCTCCTGGGCGGTCTCCAGGCTGCCGACGCGCACCGAGATCCGCGTCTGGACCTCGTCCGCCTCGGGGCCGAGGACTTCGATATGGAAGGTCTCGCGCAACGGCACCTGCCTGATCGTGAGCGCCCGCCGCCGGAACGGGCCCGGTTCGGCGCGGTGTGAAATCCGTCTCCGGAGACGGCCTCGGAGCCAAGTCCGATTGCAACGCGATCGGGGGCGGCCCTAAGAGGGGCGCCCCCGACATAGGGGAGATTGTTCGAGGAGTCCCGTGGACCCGCTCAAGGCTGCCGCCGCGACTGCCGTCTGCCTCGTCCTGTTCTGGCTGGCCTTCCGGCTGACCCGGCGCCTCGTCGACATGGCGATTGCGGGGGGCTACGCGGAGGAGCGTCGGCGGCTGGCGGACGAGGAAGCGCAGGCCGCCTCGGACGCCGTGCCGCAGGCCGCGAGCGGCGACGAAGCGACGGCGTCCCTGGCCGGCATCGTGCAGGGCGCGCCCGCGAAGTAGGGATGGCGGCGCTGCGCCCGGGGGCGCGGGCGCACGATCTCCCGCGCCGCATCCGGCGAAGGGCAAGCACGCGGCTCGTGCCCTGCGTCCATTCGGAGACCGGCCGCGCTCAAGCCGCCGGGCCGCGATCCGGTGAGAATCCACCGGTCTGCCGCAGGGCCTCGCCGGTGATCATCGCGGCCGCGACCGCCACGTTCAGCGAGCGCATTCCGGGCCGGATCGGCACCACCACCCGGGCATCGGATACCGCGTGGACGGCGTCGGGCACGCCGGCCGATTCGCGCCCGACCATCACGCAATCGTCCGGGCGGAACGCGAAGTCCGTGTGGGGCAGGGCGCCCGCCGTGGTGGCCAGCACCAGCCGCAGGCCGGCCTCGGCCCGCCACGCCTCGAAGGCCGAGAACGAGCGGTGCCGGGTGATCGCCACGTGGTCGAGATAGTCGAGGCCCGAGCGGCGCAGGTGCCGGTCCGAGACGTCGAAGCCCGCCGGCTCCACGATCTCGACCGCGATCCCGAGGCAGGCGGCCATCCGCAGCATCGTGCCGGTGTTCTGGGGGATGTCGGGTTGGTAGAGGACGAGGCGCAGCATGGGGCCAGGCTTGTGATCGGCCGGCGCCGCGCCGTCAAAGCGCCCCGCTCCCGATCCGGGCTACGGCATGCCGCCCGGCTGGTTGATGGATAGGAGCATCGTTCCGAACAGCGTGAGGATGACGCCGATCACGCGGTTGAACAGGATCTGGCGGCGCAGGACGAAAGCGCGGGCGCCCGGCTTCGAGAGGTACGACGAGACCAGGGCGAACCACGCCAGGTGGGACAGCGATATGAACAGGCCCCAGGCGATCTGCCGTTGCAGCGCGGCGTCCGGGCCCAAAGCCTGACTGTAGATGCTGATCACGAAGATCGAGGTCTTGGGGTTGAGCCCGTTGGTGAGCAGGCCGGTGACGACGCCGCGCGCGCTGAAAGCGGCGGGAGGCCCGGCTGCATCCGGCTCGGCCGTCCGGCGGCGCAGGACCATCGAGACGCCCATGCAGATCAGGTACGCGGCACCCAGGATCCTGATGAGGCCGAAGGCGTGGGGGATCGTGCGCTCGATGAGCGCGAGCCCGACGATCGCGTAGGCGACGTGGAACCAGCACGCGATCGCGATCCCGGTGCTGACCGCCAAGCCCGCCTGCCGGCCGTACAGGCAGCTGTTGCGCGACACCATGGCGAAATCGGCGCCGGGGCTCAGCACGGCCAGCCAGACGACGGGAACGATCAGGGCGGCCTGTTCCATGGCGGATTCCTCAAGGCTCGCGAACCCAGGCGCGCGTCGTCGCCGACGCGCCGGTGCGCGGTGTCGCGGGTGTCGGAATGAGACCGCGGCCTTCGGATCGCTGCGGTCCAGCGCATGGAAGCACAGGCGGGCGGACGAAAAAATCGAGTTGCTCTCACCGCGAAGCGTGAGGAAAACTCACTTTATGGATGCGCCGGACCCCATTCGCGAACGCCTGCCGCAGCTCGGCGCGCTGCGGGTGTTCGAATCGGCCGCCCGGCACGGGAGCCTGACCCGGGCCGCGGATGAGCTTCACGTCACCCACGGCGCCGTCAGCAAGCAGATCAAGAACCTCGAAGCGGATCTCGGCGAGGCGCTGTTCGTCCGTAGGAACCGGGGCGTGTTCCTGACGGAGCGGGGCCGTGCCCTGGCCGCCCGGCTCCGGAGCATCTTCGGCGATCTGGAAGACGCCCTCGCCGAGTTCCGCACCCAGGGCTCCGAGCAGCCGCTGGTCGTGTCCTGCGAGCCGACCCTGTGCCTGAAATTCCTGATCCCGAGCCTCGGCGCGTTCCAGCACGCCACCGGGATCGAGGTGCGGGTGCTGGCGGCCGGCGGGCGTATCGATGTCCGGCGCGACCCTGTCGACCTCGCCATCCGCCGGAACGATTTTCCGATCGACAGCACGCTCCATGCCCGGGTGCTCTGCGACGAGGCGATGGGGCCGGTCTGCGCGCCCGAGGCGCTCGCCCGGTTCGAGGCGGAGACGGGCCGATTCCCACTTCCGGCGCTCCACACCCGCAGCCGACCCGATGCCTGGGCGGCCTGGAAACGCCTGAACCGCCCGGCGATCACCTGCACCTCGGACAGGACCTACGAGCATTTCTACCTGGCGATCGAGGCGACCCTGGCCGGGCAGGGCGTCGCCCTGGCATCGATCCACATGGTCGAGCGGGATGTGGCGGCCGGGCGCCTGTGCAGTCCTCACGGCTTCTGGCCGGACGGCACGCAATACGTCGCCCTCTCGGCACAGCCGATCGACCGGGACGAGCGGGCGAGCCGCTTCGTGGACTGGCTCTCGGCGCGCATGAACGCGACGCTTGCGGCGGCGGTACCGGCGGCCGTCGAGACCCGGGCCAGGGACGCGCAGCCGGCAAAGGGGCGCGCAATCCACGGGACGCGGTGAGAATCGGCGGAACTTACGCTGCGCCAGAGCCTTAGAGCGGCGCCACCCTCGTTCGCGGCCCTCCGTCCGAAAGTCCTGACCCGATGCGCACTCCGCTCCTCGCCTCGGCCCTCCTGCTGGCCGGCCTCGCAGCCGCCGCGGCGCAGACTGCCAGCCCGCCGCCGAATGCCCCCGCGGCGCCGGCCCCCGGCCAGCCGGCCACCATGGCCGACAACCTGCGCCCGACCTTCGTAGCCCAGACGCCCGATGACATGGTCGCCAGCAAGCTGATCGGTGCCAGCGTCACCAACGCGGCCAACGACACGATCGGGCAGATCGCCGATTTCGTCCTCGACCAGAAGGGCAGCGTGAAGGCCTGGATCATCGGCGTCGGCGGCTTCCTGGGGATCGGCTCCAAATACGTGGCCGTCGACCCGTCGGTGCTGAAGCTCGACCGGACCGACGACAAGACGCTCCAGGCCCGCATCGACACGACCAAGGATCAGCTCAAGGCCGCGCCGGAATACATCTACCTCGGCAAGGAGCCGCCGAAGGGCGCCGCGTCCGCCCCGCCCGCCGGCGAGCCAGCCGCCAAGCCCTGATTCCCGACCGGGGACAGGCCGGCGACATAGAGCATCATCCCGACAGGCGGCCGCCGGCTTTCGAAAAAAGAAAAGGCTCATCAATGGCCTGGGGCGTCATCCCGGGCCGGATGCTTTGGGCGACGCTCCAGCGCCGACTTGCCTTCGTGCGCGGTTCCATGCTGTGCCAGCCGCTGCACGGAGGTCGGAGTCCGAG
Source organism: Methylobacterium sp. J-048 (assembly GCF_022829515.1). GTDB lineage: Bacteria > Pseudomonadota > Alphaproteobacteria > Rhizobiales > Beijerinckiaceae > Methylobacterium. The sequence goes on along the minus strand of NZ_JAKSYL010000100.1, from coordinate 51,850 downwards.
AAGATGCGCCGCGCCCTGATCCCACTCCTCGCCTTCTGCCTCGGCCTCGTCGGCCTGACCGGGGCGGCGGTGTTCGCGTTCATGCCGGACCGGGCGCCGGTGGGCGTGCCGGGGGTCGGCGGCCCGTTCACGCTGGTCGACCAGGACGGGCGGACCGTCACCGAGCGCGATTTCGCCGGGGCGCCGCATCTGGTGTTCTTCGGCTTCACCCATTGCCCGGACGTGTGCCCGACGACGCTGCAGCAGGTCTCGGACGTGCTCGCGGCCCTCGGGCCCAAGGCCGCGCGCATGCGGGTCGCCTTCGTCACCGTGGATCCCGAGCGCGACGACCCGGCGAGCCTGAAGACCTATCTGTCGAGCTTCGATCCGCGCATCACCGGCCTCACCGGCAGCCCCGAGCAGGTCGTCGCCACCGAGAAAGCGTACCGGGCCTATGCCCGCAAGGTGCCCGGCAAGGACGGGGACTACACCATGGAGCACACCGCGATCGTCTACGTGATGGACGCGCAGAACCGCTTCCTGGGCGCCCTGGATGTCTCGCGCCCGGCCGAGGAGACCGCGGCCCAGTTGGCGAAGAAGATCTGAGACGCAGCTCGAAGGGGCCTACAACGTCATCCCGGCATGGAAGCGGTCGGGGGAGAGCGGCAGCAGGAACTGCACGCCGAAGCCGCCCTCGAAGTAGCGGACCAGGCGCCCCGGCGTATTGCCCACCGTCACGGCCGCTCCGAGGGGCAGCGTCGCCGAACTGGAGATGGCCACGCCCGACATCGAGATGTCGATCAGCCGGGCCTGGATTTCCCGCCCGCTCTCGACCCGCAGGGTCACCGCCGTCTGGGTCGGCACCAGACGCTCGTGGGAGCGTCCTTCGGGCAGGCCCAGGATCTCGCGGTTGGCGAGCCAGGTCAGCTGGGACGCGATCTTGTCGCGCTTGCGCGGCGTGGCGTTGAGCTGGACCGCGAAGCCACCCTCGCTGTGGCGCGCGATGACGCCCTCGATCCGCCCGATATGCTCCAGGTAGAGCACCACGCGCTCGCCGACCGCGCCCACCACCGCGCAGGTCAGGCGGACGCCGCCCGGCGACATGTCCACGGTCTGGCAGGGATATTCCCGGCGGTCGGCCAGCATGTAGCGGCCGAGTACGGCGACCCGGACGCGCTGGTGACGGCGCTGGTCGGCGGCGTTGCGCCCGCAGCTGACCGCGCGGCTCACATCCGTTCCAGCGGTGGCGTCGACCGCGATCATTCCGAAATGGGCTCCGCGCCGCGACAATCGTTTTCGCAAGCTAGAGCCGGACTGTTACGAAAGCCTTTTTCCCGCTTCAGCAATATCCGCCGCGGCGTAGATTTTTCTTTCGTGTTTGGTCGTCTAGACCCGATTGGACGGTGAATGCATCTATTGGTGTCGATAACACGTGATATTGCCCTACAAAATTTTGGTTGAATATTTCGAATTCAGATTTCGTCTCCCGGTTTCAGGCCCGCCCGCCGGCATGGACGAGAAGGTGCCCCCGGCGCACCGGGCCGGGGAAGCCGGCGGGCCCCCGGATCGCCGGCCGCGCCGGCGGGGCGGCCTCCATCCTGCGGCCGGGCAGGATGCGCAGGGAGGTGGTCTCCGCCTGCACCAGCGGGCGCAGGCCGATCCAATGCGGCGTGCTCCCGAGGCTCAGGGTCCCGAGCGCCCGCACCTGCATGCGCCCGCGATGGCGCAGGGGCAGGAGCAGCAATTCGAGATCCACCGCCTCGCCGGCGGAGTTCTGGCCGCGCAGGCCCGCAACCACGCCCAGAGTGTCGCTCGCCACGATGTCGACGATGCGCCACGGGTCGGGCGCCTCCGAGCCCCACAGGCTGGCGAAGGTCGCGCCCTTCAGCTCCCGGCCGTAGAGGGCGCAGACCCGGGTGCCGGCGAGCCGGACCGTGGCCGAGCGCTCGGCCATGTCGAGCTCTAGGATCAGGCTGTCGGCCAGCAGATGCCGGATCTCGCCCGGCTCGATCTCGGCGCGCTCGGGCGCGGCGCGCTCACCGCGCAGGCGCTCCCAATAGGCATGGAGCATGCGGCTCGTGGGATGTTTCATCGGAGTCCCGGATCGATACGCCTGTTGTCCGTCCCCGGATCGGTTTGGCACATCCGCGGGGGACGGGCCGGAGATCCGGGGCGATCTCGGGCTCAGAGCGCATACGCCGTGCCGCCCGGCGCGGGACGTTTTTGGGATCGAGATTGGCGCGGGTCCGGGTGCCCGGAGCGGTCCTGCCGGTGCCGGGCTCGGAGCGATGTTCAGACACCCTCACAGAGCGGCGGCACCCAAACACCACCTGAAAAAGCTTCAATACGCCGCCGGGACTTGCCCGATCCCCCTTGGCCCCGACATGGTGCCGAGATGGATGCCTCCCCCGAATTCCCGCGCCAGAGCCGCGTGCCCGTGTTCAACATGCCGGGGGTGGTGACGCTCTCGATCGGATTGCTGATGGCGATCCAGGCGGTGCGCGAGTTCCTGCTGCCGGACACCCTCGACATTCAGGTCGTCCTCGACCTCGCCCTGGTGCCGGCCCGCTGGACATTGTGGTTCGATCCCGGGAAGGCCGCCGACGTGATCCAGGCGGCGGCCGGACTCGGCGACCCGGACATGGAGGCCGCCCGCGAGGCGTTCGCCCGATACATCGCCTCAGAGCACGCGCTGCAGCCCTGGACGTTCGGGACCTACGCACTGCTGCACGGCTCCTGGATGCACGTGATCTTCAACAGCGTGTGGCTCGCCGCCTTCGGGTCGCCGGTGGCCCGGCGTTGCGGCGCCTGGCGCTACGGCCTGATCGCGCTGGCCGGGACGGTGGCCGGCGGCGCGCTGCACGTGCTGATCGACCCGTTGAGCGCGGGGCCGCTGGTCGGCGCCTCCGCGGGGATCTCGGCCCTGATGGCGGCGGCCGCGCGGTTCGTGTTCCAGCCGCCCGCCTCCGGCTACACCGGCCCGGCCTGGCAAGTGCCGCCGCACCGCCCCGCCGAGACGATTCCGGAACTTCTGCGCAACCGGACCGCGGTGGCCTTCCTGGCGATCTGGCTCGCGACCAACCTGCTGTTCGGTTTCGTGAGCGTGCCGCTGGTGGGCGAGAACGCCGCCATTGCCTGGGACGCGCATCTCGGGGGTTTCATCGCGGGCTTCCTGTTGTTCCCGCTCCTGGATCGGCGCGAGACGGTGCGGAGCTAGCACCTTGCCAACGCGGCGGTTCGGTCACACACTCGCCATAATGTGAACGAGCCGGGGCCTACCCGGACGACAGCGTAACGAAGGCGCCGCGGCTGACGGCGCACGCACCGCGTCACAGGGAGAGAGCCATGACCGTCGCACGCATCCTCGCCGAGAAGGGCAGCTCCGTCGTCACCGTGAGCCCCGACAAGACCCTCGAGGAGGTGATCCAGATCCTGGCCGAGAAGCGGATCGGCGCGCTCGTGGTCGCCCATCCCGACGGGTCGGTGGCCGGGATCATCTCCGAGCGCGACATCATGCGGGCGCTGGCCCGCCACGGCGGCGCGACCTTCGACGCGCCGGTCTCGGACCACATGACCACCCAGGTCACGACCTGCGGCCGCAGCAGCACCATCGAGGAGGTGATGGGCCTGATGACCGAAGGGCGCTTCCGCCACGTCCCGGTCTGCGAGGACGGCCGCCTCATCGGCCTGATCTCGATCGGCGACGTGGTGGCGCGCCGCATCGCCACCGTGGTGGCCGAGCATCAGGCCCTGCGCGACTACATCACCATGGCGTAGGCCCTGCGCCGGCCGTGTGTCCGGCCGGCGCGCGCGCCCTCACGCCTTCGCGGGGTCGAGGGTGACTTGCCACAGGTCGGTATCGGCCGCGTCCTTGAGGGTCACGGTCATCTGCTCGGTGGCGCCGTCCACCGCGACGTGGCCGAAGAACTGGTAGCCGGCGGCCGGGGACAGGTTCACCTGGCCCTTGTCGGGCGCCTTCACGTAGCGCAGCTGCGGGCCGAACGTGTTGTCGAGTGCGTTGGGCCCGAAGGTGCCCGCATGCAGCGGGCCCGAGACGAACTCCCAGAACGGGTCGAAATCCTGGAACTGCGCCTTGTTGGGGTCGTAGTAGTGGGCGGCCGTGTAGTGCACGTCCGCCGTCAGCCAGACCGTGTTGCGGATCTTGGCCTGCTTGATGAAGCGCAGCAGGTCGGCGATCTCCAGCTCGCGCCCGAGGGGCGGCCCATCGCCCTGCGCCACCGCCTCCGAGCCGAAGTCGCGGTCGACGTCGTAGGTCACCACGAGGCCGAGGGGCATGTCGGCGGCGATCACCTTCCAGGTCGCGCGCGATTCGGTGAGCGCCCGCTTCAGCCAGGCGATCTGCTGCGGCCCGAGGAAATACGCGTCGGGGCCATATTCTTTCTGCCGGTTCTCGCCGTTCGGCCCCCGGTAGGAGCGCATGTCGAGCATGAACACGTCGACCAGGGGGCCGTAGGCGATCTTACGGTAGACCCGGCCGGGCTCGGCCGGCTCGAAGCGCATCGGCATGTATTCGTGAAACGCCCGGGCCGCGCGCAGCTGCAGCGCGAGCACGTTCGGGTCGGCGTATTTCTTCTTCAGGTGCTCGGCCCGGGTGAGCGGCTCGCCCGGCCACCAGTTGTTGGTGACCTCGTGGTCGTCCCATTGGGCCAGGATCGGCACGGCGGCGTTCATCGCCAGCACGTTCCGGTCGGTGAGGTTGTACTTGTGGCGACCGCGGAACTCGGTGAGCGACTCGGCCGGCTTCGAGACCTCCTCGGTGACGCGGTTGCGCCACAGGCTGCCATCCGGGAGCTTCACCTCGGCCTGGATCGGCCCGTCGGCATAGATCGTGTCGCCGGAATGGATGAAGAAGTCCGGCCGGTTCCTGAGGATCGCGGAATAGATCGTCATGCCGCCGCGGGCCTCGTCGATGCCCCAGCCCTGGCCGACCGTGTCGCCTGACCAGCAGAATGAGACCGAGCGCTTGTCCGCCGGCGCGGTGCGGAACCGCCCGACCTGCGCGGGCCCGACGATGGTCGGCGCGGCGACGTCCTGGAGCCGGACCCGGTAGAACACGTCCTGACCCGGTGGCAGCCCGGTCAGCGCCACTTTCACGGTGCCGTCGCTCTCGGGCAGGGCGTCGGCGAAGACGCCGCCGCGGATCTCGGAAAAGCTCTCGGTGGTCGCCCACTCGATGATCGCCCGGGCCGGCCGGTCCGAGCGCGCCCAGACCACCGCCGAATCGGTGCCGACATCGCCGGACTGGAGTCCGTGGCTGAGGAGCGGCCGGTCCGCGGCCCGGCTCAGGCTCGGACGGGCCAGGCCGGTGGCCATCCCGACGAGGCTGGCGCCTCCGGACAGGAGGATCTGGCGGCGGCTCGTGTACATTGGAAGCCCTCTAGGTCGATGAGGGCCCATCGCAACCGGCCGCGACAACCGCGTGACGATCCCGGCACGCAGCCGCTGGCGGCTACGTCTATGCCCGCGCGGCCGCGCCGTTCACGACGGCGCGGATCCGCGGCAGGGCCGCCCGGGCCGCCCGGTAGCCGATATCAATCCCCTCGGCGGCCTTGTGGAAATCGAACAGGCCGAAGCCGGCGACGTCCGGCCCGATGGCGATGTCCGGCGGGTCGCGCTCCAGCCGCGCCCGGGAGATCCGGTCCTGGGTGATGTTGAAGGCGCCGAGCACCACTCGGGCGATGCCCGGGACCGGGATCTCGGGCTCCTGCGGCTCGAAGCCGGGCAGGCGCTCGCGGATCACCTGGAGGAAGCTGCGGCGCGGGGCCGGGGTCGGCACCTCGTGCACCACCGGGCCGCCGGTATCGCCGTTGAGGTTCACGCAGATCACCAGATCGGCTCCCAGCGAACGGGCCAGTGCCACCGGCACCGGGTTGACCAGGGTCCCGTCCATCAGCACGCGCCCCTCGTGGGTCACCGGCGGGAACAGGCCGGGGATCGCGTAGGAGGCCCGCACCGCCTCGACGGTCGGGCCCTCGGTGAGGCTTACCTCCAGGCCGCTGCCGTACTCGGTGGCGACGCAGCCGAAGCGGATCGGCAGGCTCTCGATCCGGCGCGTGCCGAGATCGGCGAACAGACGCTGACGCAGGCGGTTGCCGGCGATCAGCCCGGAGCCCGGAAAGCGCGGATCGATCAGCCGGACTACCCGGCGCCGGGTGAGTTCCCGTGCGAAGCTCTCCAGCCGGTCGAGGCGCCCCGCGGCGTAGCAGGCGCCGACCACGGCGCCGATCGAGCAGCCCGCGACCACGGTGGGATGGATGCCGCCTTCCTCCAGGGCGCGGATCACCCCGATATGGGCCCAGCCCCGGGCCGAGCCGCCGCCCAGCGCCAGGCCGATCCGGGGACCCGCGCTCGGCAGGGGCCGGATCGGCTCGACGGTGCCGGGGAGAAAATACGGGACGGCCGGACACGCTTGCCATTGCAGGGCAAGGGACGCGCTCATGCCCCGGAGGCCTCCAGGGTGACGGCGCCATCCACCCCGCGGACGACGCGGCGGTAGAAGCAGGCCCGGCGGCCGGTGTGGCAGCAGCCGCCGTCGCCGCCGACCTCGACGCGGATCAGCAGCGCGTCCTGGTCGCAATCGACCCGCATCTCGACGACGCGCTGGATCTGCCCGCTGGTCGCGCCCTTGTGCCAGAGTTCCTGCCGGGATCGCGACCAGTACCAGGCCTCCCCGGTGGCGATGGTCCGCGCCAGCGATTCGGCGTTCATGTGGGCCAGCATCAGCACGCGCCCGTCATGGGCGTCGACCGCGATGCAGGCGACCAGCCCGTCCCGGTCGAAGCGCGGGGTCAGGCTCGTGCCTTCCTCGACCTCGGCCCGGGTGCCGGGGGGATCGAAAGCGCTATCGCTTGCGGTCATGGCGGCAGACGTAAGTCCGGTTGAGCTTGAGTCGAGGCTATCGGGTGCAGCCTGATCGATGAAAGTCGCGTGACGGTGCGGCCTGGTCGGGCCATCCCGCCTGCGGCTACTTCGTGCCGCCGCGCACTAGGGTGAGGAAGCGCACCTGCTCGCTGGCGTCGTCCTTGAACACGCCGCGGAACTGGCTGGTGATCGTCGAGACGCCGGCCTTCTGCACGCCGCGCATCGCCATGCAGAGATGCTCGGCCTCCACCATCACGGCGACGCCGCGGGGCTTGAGGATGCTCTCGATCACGTCGGCGACCTGGGCGGTCATGGTTTCCTGCGTCTGCAGGCGGCGCGCGAAGGTATCGACCACCCGGGCGAGCTTCGAGAGCCCGACCACGCCACGGGTCGGATAATAGGCGATGTGGGCGAGCCCCATGAACGGCACCATGTGGTGTTCGCAATGGGAGTAGAACGGGATGTCGCGCACCAGCACGATGTCCGAATAGCCCTCGACCTCCTCGAAGACGCGGGCCAGCAGGGCCTCGGCATCCATCTCGTAGCCGCCGAACAGCTGCCCGAAGGCCTTGGTGACCCGCGCCGGGGTGTCGCGCAGGCCCTCGCGGTTCGGGTCGTCGCCGGCCCAGCGCAGGAGGGTACGCACGGCGGCCTCGGCCTCGGCGCGGCTCGGGCGGCCGGTCTCGATGCCGTCGGGCACGCGGGTGGCGGAGGCGGGCTCCGGCGCGCGTTCGACCGCAGCGGGGCGGCCGTCATCGACCGGTCGGTTGTCGTTGCGCATACCTGTCAGACCTTGACCCGGATCCTGGCCGCCGGCTCCGTTCCGAGACACGTCATGTCCATCGACCGGATAGGACAGGGATTTAAGCGCGGCATCCATGGCATCTCCGGCCCGCGCCACACGGGACTTCATCGTGGTGCTGTCAGGCTTGGCATACATCGTCGGATCGCGTCGGGCTTGGAGGACAGATCCCGGGCCCGGAACGGTTTCGCGCCGGCGCCCCGGGGTGGAATAGCCTTGGAAACTACCTTGGCCGTGGGCGCGACCCTGGTCGATCGGCAGCCTCCTCGCGAAGCGACCGCTTGCGGCCTATATCATTGTTCGCACGGCAACACGCAATGCACACCCCGCGCGTCAGAATCCCGATGGGCCGAAGGTCCGATCGGATGACGTACCCGGCCGAGGATCCGATGCTCGACGACATCTACAACCGCCGCATCCTCGAACTGGCCGCCGATATCCCGCGGCTGGGACGCCTGGACCGGCCCGATGCCAGCGCCACCGCGCATTCCCGCCTGTGCGGCTCGACCGTGACGGTCGATCTCGTCCTCGGCGAGGACGGCCGGGTGGCCGATTTCGCCCAGGATGTCCGGGCCTGCGCGCTCGGGCAGGCCTCCTCGTCGCTGATGGGCCGGCACGTGATCGGCGCCACCGAGGCGGAGCTGCGCGGCGTCCGCGAGACCATGCGGGCGATGCTGAAGGAGAACGGTCCGGCCCCCGGCGGCGCCTGGGCGGAACTCGCGGTCCTGGAGCCGGTGCGGGACTTCAAGGCGCGCCACGCCTCGACGCTGCTGACCTTCGACGCGGTGGTCGACGCCCTCGACCAGATTGCTTCGAAGCGTCAGGCCGCCGCGTAGCCGCGATGGTCCGCCGTGCCGCGCATTGGGCGATCCGGACCTACCAGCTCACCCTGTCGGGCCTGATCGGCCGCCAATGCCGGCACTGGCCGAGCTGCTCGGAATACGCCGACCAGGCCATCACCCGGCACGGGCTCTGGCCGGGGGCCTGGATGGGCTTTTCGCGGATCTGCCGCTGCGGCCCGTTCGGCACGCACGGCATCGATCTGGTGCCGGACCGACTGCCGCCGGCCGCCGCCTGGTACCGCCCCTGGGCCTATGCCCGCTGGCGCGGCGTCGAGGCCCCCCCGTCGCCGTTTGCCTGCGTGGCGGTGGAGGCGGGAGAGGCGTCGGCCGAGCGCCGCCGGTTTCAGGACAGGGCCGGGTTACAAGATTGAAGAAAGATTTTCCAAAAACTACGACGCCTTCCCAAAGTCTTTCTCATGACGTCCGCGATGCAGGCGGCGGCCCCGTAAATCACCGGGTCATTCGGGGCTGCGCAGCCCCCCGATCAGACGAGCCCTGGCAACCGATCACGCCCATTCCGGTTGTCCCTCCAGACAGCCCGGCCCGACCACGGCTGAGCGCCCATCCAGAGTGTGCGAACCATGTCCACCGAGTTCAGAGGCAAGACGCATATCGACATCTTCGACCGGGTCATGCGCGAAGAGTGGGCGCAGCGCTTCGGCGTCAGCGAGGAGCGGCTGCGCAAGGCCGTGACCATGGTGGGGAGCCGGATCACCAGCGTCGCCGCCTATCTCGACAGGCCGGCCTCCTGATGAAGACGACGGCGTCGGAATCCGAACCCGACCTACGGTCGTCCCCGGAGCCCGTCGCTCCGGGGAGTGGTCCGCGTCCGCCCTCGAATCGGTCCGAGGACAGGACCGCGCCGGATGCGATCCCGTTCGAGGAGATCCGGGAGCGCGCCTACGAATTGTGGGAGCGCAACCACCGGCCCGAGGGATTCGAGATCGAGTTCTGGCTGCTGGCCGAGCGGGAATTGCGCAAGGAGCGCAACCGCAGGAAGGCCGACGAGGCCTAACGTCCCCCGGTCGCCGATCCCGAGACGCGTCAGGCCCTCGACGGCTGGCTCGGCCTTTGCAAGACCCTGCGGCATGCGGGTGTCGATCGGCGAGGGCAGGGCGGAATGAGGCCGAGATCCGTTTCACTCCGGCTTCGCCGTCCTGCGGGGCCGAAGCGCGCTCCCGGCTCCGGAACGAATGGGAGCCCGGCGTGGATCCTCTCGGTCTGACTCGCCGGAGCCTCGCCGAGTTCGGCCTCGGCGGGGCGGCTGCCGCAGCGAGCGCAGGCGGCACGCTGGCCCAGGCGGGGCCAGGCGGCGCCGGCGCTCCGCCCGGGGCCCTCGCCGTCACTCCGACCTCGCAGGCCGGGCTCGGTCCGCGGTTGACTCTGCACGCGATCGACAATGCCCACGGCACTCCGGGCGCAGGCCTCGTCTGCGACCTGTCGATCCGCGAGGCCGATGCCTACCGGCCGATCAAGACGGTCACCACACAGGCCAACGGCCGCCCGGCCGATCCGCTCCTGGTCGACGATGGGCTGCAGGTCGGCCGCTACGAGCTGCTGCTGCATGTCGGGGCGTATTTCGCGGCCCTCGGCGTTGCGCTCCCGAGCCCGAGCTTCCTGGACCTCGTGCCGATCCGCTTCCAGATCCGCGACCCGCGCCAGCGCTACCATCTGCCGGTGCTGTTCACGCCCTGGGGCTATTCCTACTATCGGGGCAGTTGAGCCCGAACCCATCCTCCGGGACCTCGCATCCATGGCCGGCATCTCGACCCATGTGCTCGACACCGATCGCGGCCGCCCCGCTGCGGGCGTGCGGATCGACTTTTCGATCCTGGAGGGCACGACGTGGCGGCTGGTGCGGAGCGTGGTCACCAACGCGGACGGGCGCACCGATGCGCCGATCCTGCCGGCGAGCGAGGCGAGGACCGGCCAATACGAGCTTGTCTTCCACGTCGGAGATTATTTCAGGCAGCGTCCGGGCACCGCCGAGGCCGACATCTTCATCGACGATCCGGTGGTCCGCTTCGCGATCTTCGACGCCCAGCAGCACTACCACGTGCCGATGCTGTGCGCGCCCGCCAGCTTCACCACCTATCGCGGCAGCTGAGGCCATGCCCGATCTCGCATCGGTCAACCGGATGGAGGCGGAGGGCTTCGTGGCACTGCTCGGCGGCGTGTTCGAGCACGCGCCCTGGGTTGCGGAGGCCGCCTGGCCGCACCGGCCTTTCGCCAGCGTGGGCGCCCTGCACGACGCGATGATGCAGGCGGTCCGCGCCGCGTCGGCCGAGCGGCGCCGCGCGTTCCTCAACAACCATCCCGACCTTGCCGGCCCGGAGGCCCGGGCCCGCAGCCTGACGACGGAGTCCGCGAGCGAGCAGGGCAGCGCCGGCCTCGACCGCATCACCGCGGAAGAGGCGGCCGCCTTCGACCGCTTGAATGCGGCCTACCGGGCGCGGTTCGGCTTCCCGTTCATCATCGCGGTGCGCGGGCGCGGCCGGGCCGAGATCCTGGCCGTGTTCGAGGAACGCCTCGCCCGGGACCCGACGCTCGAAGAAGCAACCGCCCTGGAAGAGGTCGCTCGGATCACCCGCATGCGCCTGGACGGGCTGGTCGGACCGTAAACCCGAGCGTTAGGCTCCGGCCGCCGCCTTGGCCTCGACCAGGGCCGCCTCGAAGCTGGTAAACGCCGTGGTCGCCTCGTCCCAGGCCTGGGCGCGGATGTGCCGGGCCAGGGAAGCGGCGAGATCCCGAGCCTGCGTCAGGGCCGATTCCACGGCGGCCGGACGGCTCGGATCGGCCGGGATGCCGACCGGCGGCGTGTCGGCCGAGCGCATCCCCACCAGGGTCGCCGCCATGGCGCGGCGCCAGGCGGCACAATCGGCCGGGATGCGGGCGAGCCGCATCGCCGCGTCGTCCCCGGCCTGCCGGTCGAGAAGGGTGCGGCCCAGATCCTCGATCCGGTCGAGCTGGCCCAGCGCGTCGCCGATCTCCCGGCGGCCCTTGTCGGTGCCTTCCGCGATCCGGCCGACGCTCCGGGCGATCTCGCCGGTGGCCTGGATCTGCTGGCCCATGATCTCGGAGGCCTCGCGCATCTGCGCCGCCACCGTGGCGACGGCGCCGCTCTCCGCCTCGACCCGGACATTGGCCCGCACCATCGCGGCGGCGCCGGTCTCGACGGCGCTGCGGCTGCGCGTCACCGCCGCCTGCATCGCCGCCATTTCCTCGCGAAGACCGCCGAGCCGGGCGCGGATCTCGTCGGTCGCCTTCGCGGTCTGCGCGGAGAGCATCTTCACTTCCGCGGCAACAACCGCGAAGCCTCGGCCGGCCTCGCCGGCCCGCGCGGCCTCGATGGTCGCGTTGAGCGCGAGCAGATTGGTCTGGGCCGAGATCGCCGCGATGGTCCCGGCCATCTCCTCGATCCGCAGGGCGGCCGCCGAGAAGCTGTCGAGACGGCTGCCGATCTCCTCGGTGCCCTGCTCGATCCCGCGCATGCCGTCGCTGGCGCGTTGCAGGTCGTCGACGCAGGTGGCGATGCCGGCGCGGGCGGTCTCGGCGGTCTCGGCGGCCGAGGAGGAGCGGGCCGCGATCTCGCTGGTGCTGGCGGCGAGTTCCTCGCTGGCGGCGGCGATCAGCCGGGCCTGTTCGGCGGTGCCGGAGGCGTCGTGCGTCATCCAGCCGATCGAGGTGCCGGCATCGGAGGCCGCGGCCGACAGGCGCGCCAGGAGCGTCATCAATTCGCGATCGGGGGCGGCGGCTTGCTGGACCGCGGCCACGGGTGTTGCGACGGGCGAGGCGGTCTGAGCATCGGCCGTCGCCGCGGACCCGGCCGGGTCCTGGGCCGGGCGCTTGCGGCGCAAACTCAACATGCGGAGGCTCCTGCGAACGTCGATTCGGGGGCCATATTCGCACGGAACCTTCAACCGAAGATGAAGGATAACCATCCCTTATTGGAATTGGACAAAGGCATCCGTTTCCCGGCTGCCCGCCGTCGCCTCCGGACGATTTCGTCCGGGGGCGACGGCGCATCTCACTCGCCGGTGAGGGCGGCCTTGGTGCGGGACCACCAGCCGGCGCGCTTGGGCCGGTCGGGATCGCTGGGCTGGGTCAGCACCACCGCCACGGGTTCGCGCGGCGGTGCGGCCTCCGTCGGCGCCGCCTCGGGCGGGGCCTCTACGGCTTGTGCCTCGGCCCGCTCCCTGGGCTCCGGCGCGGCCGCGACCGGCAGGTCGACGGCGACCTCGTCATGGACGGGGGACGGCGCGGCCTCGACCGCCTCGGCCACCGCCTCCGCACTCACCGGCTCCTCGGCCGACAGGGCGACCGCATCGGAATCCGTCTCGGCGGACCCGTCCGAGTCGCCGCCCTCGCGGATGCGGCCCTCGGCGCGGCCGCGACCGCCCCGGCGGCCGCGGCGGCGGCGGCGGGTGCCATCCTCCTCGGTCCGGGCGGCCTCGTCCGGGCCGGCGACGGCCTCGCCGGGCTCACCGCCCTCGGAGGCCACAGCCGCGATCGGGGTCTCGCCGGCCGCGTCGGATTCGGGCTCGTCCTCGGTGCCGCGCTCCTCGTCCTGATCGTCCTCGTCCTGACGCTCGCCCTCGGTCTGGCCTTCTTCGGCCTGGCCCTCCTCGGACCGACCATCCTGGCGGCCGCCGCGCCGGCGGCGCCGACGGCGGCGGCGGCGGCCGTCGCCCTCGTCGCGCGTGCCGTCTTCGCGGGCGCCTTCGTCACGCGATCCGTCCTCGCGCGCCTCGGCCCGGCCCTCCTCGGACTCGCCCTCGGCATCCGCCTCGGCCTCGTCGGTCTCCTCGACGTCGTCCTCGTCCTCGAACTCCATGGACGGCGAGATCGCCTGCGCACGCACGCCGGTGACCGGGCCTTCCGCGCGCTGGGCCGGCTCGCCACGGTCGAGCTGGAACGCGGTGGTCACTGCCAGCCGCTCGTCGGCCGCGATCGTGATCGTGACGCCGAAGCGGATTTCCAGCTCGCGCAGGTGCCCGCGCTTCTGGTTGAGGATGTAGAGCGCCACCTCGGTCCGGGTGCGCAAGATCAGGTTGTGGGACGCTGACTTGAGCAGCGCCTCCTCGATGGAGCGCAGGATGTGGAGCGCCACCGAGGCGGTGGCCCGTACGTAGCCCGAGCCGCCGCAATGCACGCACGGGATCGAGGACGATTCGAGCACGCCGGTGCGGATGCGCTGGCGGCTCATCTCCATCAGGCCGAAGGGCGAGATCCGGCCGACCTGGATGCGAGCGCGGTCGTTCTTCAGGCAGTCGTTGAGCTTCTTCTCGACCGCGCGGTTGTTGCGCTTCTCCTCCATGTCGATGAAGTCGATGACGATCAGGCCCGCGAGGTCGCGCAGGCGCAGCTGGCGGGCGACCTCCTCGGCCGCCTCCAAGTTCGTCCGCAGGGCGGTGTCCTCGATGTCGTGCTCGCGGGTCGAGCGGCCCGAGTTCACGTCGATCGAGACCAGCGCCTCGGTCGGGTTGATCACCAGGTAGCCGCCGGATTTCAGAGAGACGTGGGTCGAGAACATCGCGTCGAGCTGCTGCTCGACGCCGAAGCGGGCGAAGATCGGCGTCGAATCGCGATAGGGCTTCACGACCTTGGACTGGCCGGGCATCAGCATCCGCATGAAGTCCTTGGCCTCGGCATACGCCTCCTCGCCGGAGACCAGAACCTCGTCCAGGTCCTTGTTGTACAGGTCGCGGATGGCGCGCTTGATCAGCGAGCCTTCCTCGTAGACCAGGGCCGGGGCCATCGAGGTCAGGGTCAATTCGCGGACCGACTCCCAGAGCCGCATCAGGTACTCGAAGTCCCGGGCGATCTCGGGCTTGGAGCGCGAGGCGCCGGCAGTGCGCAGGATCACGCCCATGCCGTCCGGCACCTCCAGATCGGCCACGACCTCCTTGAGGCGCTTGCGGTCGGCCGCCGAGGTGATCTTCCGGGAGATGCCGCCGCCGCGGCCGGTGTTGGGCATCAGGACCGAGTAGCGGCCGGCGAGCGACAGGTAGGTGGTGAGCGCCGCGCCCTTGGTGCCGCGCTCTTCCTTGACGACCTGCACCAGGATGATCTGGCGGCGCTTGATCACCTCCTGGATCTTGTAGTGGCGGCGATAGTGGCGGGGCCGCTCCGGGATCTCCGCCAGCGCGTCGCCGTTGCCGCCGACCTGGGCGATCCGGGGCTCGGCATCGGGATCGTCGGAATCCTCATCCGACTCCTCGTCGGACTCGTCCTCGTCATCCTCGTCCGAATCGTCTTCGTCCTCGTCGTCCTCGGAGTCCTCGTCCTCCAGATCAGCCTCGTCGTCGGCCTCTCCGATCGCGGACCCGCTCCGGCCGGACGACGCCTCAGCGGCATCCTCGGCGATCGTCTCGGCAGGCGCGTCGGCGACGGTCAGGGCCTCGGCCACCGCGACCACGGCCTCGACAGCCTCGTCGCGGTCAGCCGACGGCTGCTCGGGCTGCGCCTCGGCCCCAGCCGTGGGCTCGGTCGCCGGCACGGCCTCGGCAGCCTGCGCGGGGATGTCCCCGGCAGCGGTTTCGGAGGCAATGGCCTCCCGTACGGCTTCCGGGTTCTCGGCGAGGGTGTCGGGCTGCCCGGCCTGGGCGGCCGGGGTCTCGTGCCCCTCGGCGTGATTCTCGGCCTGCGCAGTCTCGACGTCCGAAGACCCGGCGGCCTGCGGCAGCTCCGAATCCTGCTGGGCCTCGTGATCCTGCGATGTCTCGGGCGCGTCCTCGGCGCTCACCGTATCGTCGGTGCGGGAGCGGGCCTCGGCGCGGCGGCCGCGGGACCGGCGGGGCGACCGGCGACGGCGCTCCTCGCGCTCGCGGTGCTCCTCGGCGTCGCGGGCCTCGTCCTCGAGCAGCGCCTGCCGATCGGCGAGCGGGATCTGGTAATAGTCGGGGTGGATCTCGTTGAAGGCGAGGAAGCCGTGGCGGTTGCCGCCGTACTCGACGAACGCCGCCTGCAGCGACGGCTCCACCCGGGTGACCTTGGCGAGATAGATGTTGCCGCGCAGCTGGCGCCGGTTGGCGGCCTCGAAGTCGAACTCCTCGACCCTAGACCCATGGACCGTGACGACCCGGGTCTCCTCCGGGTGCATCGCGTCGATCAGCATTTTGTTGGCCATGTCGGACTCTCGGCATGGCGGCCGACGTCGTTCTCCGTGCCCGTGGTCCCGGCGGCGCCTCGCCCGACCTGCTTGTGGCCTGGCATGGAGCCGGCCTCGTCACCGAGGCGGCTGGGTTCGAGGGGAAATTGCCGTCAACCGCCGTTCGGCGCCCTGGGCGCCTGGGGTTGAACTTGGCCGGTAGGCGGAACGGGCCGGTGCGACGCAGGTCCTGCGCCTCCGGGGCACGCGCAGCGCCATGCTGAGCCGTGCGTCCGTTCATCCTGGTTCCGACCTCGCGAAACAATCTCGGCCGGGTGAGACCGGCCGTGAATTCCTGGATGCGGCGGAACAGCTCCACCGCGTCGTGCGACACCTGCCCGATCGGGAAAACACCCGTCGTCGCCAGGCGGGCAAAAAAGCCAGCCGCGACGCCGCGTCCGTTTTCTCGAAGGAATTCGGCCGCGTCCGCAAGCCGTTACGACGGCCGGCGGGACCGGAGAAGGGTCAGTATCATTACAGACGGCCGCGGGGATTTGGCAAGGGTCAAGCGCGGGACGATGTCACGGTATCGTCATGGCGCGAGGGTGGGCGCTCCGGCGCTGGCGGGAAATTTTTTGCGCGATGATCCGAGCTTTAGCTGCGTTTTACGGGCAGCGAATCCCTCGCCCCGCTTGCGGGGAGAGGGCCGCGACGACCTCGTCGTCGGCGCGGCGAGGCGGCAGCCGAGGGTGAGGGGGCGGCTCAGGACGAGCCTCATCCGCTCAAGCCCCCTCACCGCCGCTCCGGCTACGCCTGCGCTTCCCGCACGGACGACGGGGTCCGTGCGGGCCTCTCCCCGCGTGCGGGGAGAGGGGAACCCGCGCTTCATCTGGAAGCGCGTGAATCTGATAGCCCGCAGAAGGGAATGGTAGGCGCCCGTATCCGGCCGCAGCCCTATTCCGCCGCCTCCAACCGCGGCGCGACGCCATGGAGCGCCGCCGGCTTCGGGCCGCCGGTGGCCCAGTCGAGCAGCTCCACCGTGTGCACGATCGGGATGCCGGTGCCCTTCCCGATCTGCGTGGCGCAGCCGATATTGCCGGTGGCGATCACGTCGGGGCGGATGCGCTCGATATTGGCGACCTTGCGGGCGCGCAGCTTCGCGGCGAGCTCGGGCTGCAGGATGTTGTAGGTCCCGGCCGAGCCGCAGCAGATATGACCCTCCGGCACGTCCTTCACGGTGAAGCCGGCGCGCTTGAGCAGGGTCTTCGGCTCGGTCCGGATGCCCTGGCCGTGCTGCATCGAGCAGGCCGAGTGGTAGGCCACCACGAGGTCGCTTTCCACGGTCGCGGCCAGCTCAAGCTGGGCCACGTATTCGGTCACGTCCTTCGCGAGACTCGAGACCCGCTGCGCCTTCTCGGCATAGGCCGGGTCGTCGCGGAACAGGAAGCCGTAATCCTTGATCGTCGTGCCGCAGCCCGAGGCGGTGACCAGGATCGCGTCGAGGCCCTTGGCGATCTCCGCGTCCCAGGCGTCGATCGCCTGCTTGGCCAGGGCGTGGGACGAGGCCTCCTTGCCCATGTGGTGGGTCAGCGCCCCGCAGCAGCCTTCCTCGGCATGGACCACCTCGATCCCATGCCGGTTGAGCAGCCGGATCGCCGCCGCGTTGAAATCCGGCCGCAGGACGCTTTGGGCGCAGCCGCGCAGCAGGGCGACGCGCTTGGTCGCGGCCCCGCCTTCCGGCGCGAAGCGGCCGGCCCGGTTGGTCGGCTCGCTGCCGGGCAAGCGGGCCGGGGCGAGGTCGAGCATCGCGGCCAGCCGGTTGCCCACCCGGGGCAGCCGCGCCACGAGCCCGCGGAACGGCGCGCCGAGCTTGGCGGCGATCAGCGCCAGCCGGAACCGGTTGGGATAGGGCAGGACCTGCGCCAGCAGGGCGCGCAGGAGCCGGTCACCCGCGGGGCGCGTAAAAGTCGTCTCGATATGCGCCCGGGCGTGGTCGACGAGGTGCATGTAATGCACCCCCGACGGGCAGGTGGTCATGCAGGACAGGCAGGAGAGGCAGCGGTCGATGTGCTTGACCACCTCCTGCGAGGCCGGCTTGCCGCCCTCCAGCATGTCCTTGATCAGGTAGATCCGCCCGCGCGGGGAATCGAGCTCGTCGCCGAGCAGCAGGTAGGTTGGGCAGGTCGCGGTGCAGAAGCCGCAATGCACGCAGGTCCGCAGGATTTTTTCGGATGCCGCCATGGCGGGATCGGCGAGCTGGGCGAGGTTGAAATTGGTCTGCACGATGCCTTCCTGCTGCTCTCCTCTCCGGGCGGGGAGGGACCGATCTACACCCCCGCGTACATCCGGCCCGGGTTCAGCACCCCGGCGGGATCGTGCGCCGTCTTGATCCCGGCGGTGATCCGCATCAGCGGTTCCGCCAGGGGCTGGAACACCGGCACCGCCGCCCGCACGGGATCGGGGGCGCGCACCAGCGTCGCGTGGCCGCCCTGGTCCCGCAGGGCGGCGCGCACGATGGCGGCCCCAGCATCCCCCGCGGACTCGGTGGCGAGCCAGATCAGGCCGCCGCCCCAATCGTAGAACCAGCGGGCCTCGCGCTGGGCCGCGATCGCCGCCACCAGGGCCGGCCCGTGGGTGGGGGCGGTCGAGATCCGCCAGAGGGCCGGGTCGCGGGGCTCGGCCAGGGGGGCGGCATCGCGCACCGCCTGCCATAGGGCGGTGCCGGCCTCGCCCTCGAGAACCTCGGGCGTTCCGAAGCGCTTGAGCAGGCGGCGCAACTCGCCGGTGCGGTAGTCGATCGAGTCCGAAAACCCTTCGAGCCGCATCAGCGTCCGGGCCTCGGGGGCATCGATCCCCGCGGGCAGATGCGCCGCGCCGGTGAGCTCGAAGGGCGAGCCGAGGGCCGCCGCCAGGGCCGCGATGGCGCGGGCGTCGTCGAGGCCGGAGAACACCAGGGTGGCGACCCGCTCGCAGGCCGGCAGCACCTTGAAGGTAACCTCGGTCAGCAGCCCGAGGGTGCCGTGGGCGCCGGCCATCAGCTTCACCAGGTCGAGACCGGTGACGTTCTTCATCACCCGGCCGCCCGACTTGATCGCCTCGCCGCGCCCGTTGACGAAGCGCACGCCGATCAGGCTGTCCCGGGCCGCCCCGGCATTGATCCGGCGGGGGCCGGCATTGTTGGTCGCCGCCACGGCGCCGAGCGTCGGCTCGCCTTCGGTGCCGTAGACCTTGCGAAAATCCATCGGCTCGAACGGCAGCATCTGGCCCCGGGAGGCGAGCAACGCCTCGACCTCGGCGAGCGGCGTGCCGGCGCGCGCCGCCACCACCATCTCGGCGGGCTCGTAGAGCGTCACGCCGGTGAGCTTATGAGCGGAGAGCGTCGCATTGTCCTGCGCGGGCCGCCCGAGCCCCGACGCGGTGCCGCCGCCGGCCAGACGCAGGCGTTCGCCGCGCCCGGCTGCTGCCCGCACGATCTCCTCGGCCTCCGCCTCGGTGCCGGGCTCGTAGCCGCCCATCGTCTCCGCCCCGGTTCTTTTTGGACTTGTTCCAGAACCGGTTTCGCCGGAACCGGCGGCGGATTCAAGCGGAGGCGGCGTCGCGGGGTTGCAGGTCCGCGAAAGTTGAAAAGCCGGAGGCGGCTACTCCGCCGCGATGGTCCGGTTCGGGCGCAGGCGCGCGGCGACCTGCCGGCGCAGGCCGGCGATGTCGAAGATCCAGACCAGCGCCCCGTAGAGCGCCGCCCCGGCCGGGACCAGCACCGCCAGGGCGGCGGCGGGCGGCAGGTGCCGGAACGGCGCCAGCGCGAGGCCCATCGCCCCGCCGGCGAGGGTCGCGGCGCCGATCTGGCCCCAGGGCAGCAGGATCCGCTCGGGGCCGGTCAGCGCCCGCCAGCCGAGCCAGAGCGCGGCGGCGGCGAGACCCAGGGTCTGGGCCAGGGCGACGCCCATCCCGCCCATCAGCTCGGGCAGGAGCAGCAGGCCGGCGCCGTTGACCGCGAGCCCGACCAGCGCGGCGGCGATCACCGGAAAGGTCCGGCGGCGGATCTGGAAGACCGGGTTGAGGGCGTAGAACATCATCGACAGGCAGAACAGGCCGGGCATCAGCGCGACGCTGTAGCTCTCGAACGGGCCGCGATAGGCCTCGGGCACGACCAGCCCCTGGAGCGCCGGCAGGACCGCCCAGAAACCGACCGCGCAGGGCGCCAGCAGGGCGAACACCGTGCCTGCATTCTCGGCGACCTGCGCCTCGGCGGCCGCGCGGCCGAGCTGCTCCTCGGCCTGGACGGCGAACTGGAACAGCAGCAGGTCCAGCGCGGTGCCGAGCGTCATCAGCGAGCGCGAGGTGACGTCGGCGGCCAGCGCAAAATAGCCGGCCTCGGCGAAACCGGCATGGCCGGCGATCGCGCCCCGGTTCACGAAGGCGAGGCACTGGTAGGCAGTGTTGGCCGCGATCAGCGGCAGGCCGTAGCGGGCGAAGATGCCCCAGGTCGGGCCGAGGCGCGGCCGCTCGAACGGCATCCTGGGATCGCGCAGCGGGTGGCGCAGCAGGAAGACCGCGGCGAGCTGGCTGAGCCCCGCCGCCGCCAGCACCCAGGCCGGCTGCGGCAGCCACCACGCGGCCGCGGCCATCAGCACGAAGGCCAGGACGTTCTTGACCGCCACGAGCCCGAGATAGAGTTTTCCGTCGAACCGGGCCCGGGCCAGGGCCGCGTGGTAATCGAACACCCCGATGCCGAGGGCGGCGAGCCCCGTGCCGCACAGGACCGCCTCGCGTCCGGCCGCCCCGCCGCCGAAGCCGAACGCCCCGCAGAGAGAAGCCGCGGCGAGCAGCAACAGGCCGATGCGCAG
This sequence comes from Methylobacterium sp. J-048, assembly GCF_022829515.1. Classification (GTDB taxonomy): domain Bacteria; phylum Pseudomonadota; class Alphaproteobacteria; order Rhizobiales; family Beijerinckiaceae; genus Methylobacterium. The sequence goes on along the minus strand of NZ_JAKSYL010000100.1, from coordinate 31,408 downwards.
ATAGGCCCGGTCGAGCCCGTGGCGGATCCAGGGCTCGTCCACGCGCACGCGTCCTGAATAGAACCGCGTCGCCGAGAGCCGCAGCCACTCGAACAGCACCGTGTTCAGCACGATCGCCCCGGTGGTCGCCAGCGCGAACCGGCCGAAATCGGCCGGCCCGAGCAACTGGGCGATCAGCAGTCCGAGGACGAAGTTCAGCCCCGCATTGATCACGAAGGCGGCGATCACGGCCATGGACGGCGCCTCATGCGCGGCGAGGTTTTTTCGGGCTGCCCCAGGGATGTAGGCAGGGACCCGTAAGACTCTCCTAACAGGGCGGGAACAGGGCGAGGGCCGAAGAGCCCCTACAACCCGCGCTCGTAGCGCCAGGCCTCCATCCCGTCCTCATAATAGGCGGGCTGCACGGCGAAGCGGGTGTAGCCCCGGCGCTCGTACAGGCGGATGCCGGCCCCGTTATCGGCGCGGACTTCGAGGCGCAGGCGGTCGCAGCCATGGGCGCGGGCCTGGGCCTCCGCGGCGTCGAGGAGCTTGCCGCCGAGCCCGAGGCCGCCGCGGTTGGGCGCCACCGCGATCGAGGCGAGGCGGGCGATCCGGCTGCCGCGGCGGCGCTCCAGCACAGCCGCGCCGACGAGCACCGGCTCCCGGTCCCCGTCCGGCCCCGCGATCAGGGCTGCCAGCACATCCATGCTGGGGGACAGGATCGCGTGGCGGATCGCCCGGCGCTCGGCCCGGTCGGTGGCGAAGGCGGCGTGCTCCAGGGCGACCAGGGCGTCGAGATCGGCGAGGCCGGCCGTGCGGATCACCGGCTCCGGAAGCCCGTCTGCGCGCGGGTCGCGCACGGGCACGCCGACGGGGGCGTTCACGGGGGCGCTCACGCCCGGGCCGTCGCGCCGGCGCCCAGGCCGGTTCGGCGCAGGCGGTCATATAAAGACAAGGACCCGGGCGCGATGGCGACGCGATCGGGCTCGGCTCTCGATCTGTTCGGCCCGGCCATCGCACGCTCGTCTAAAGGACATCGCTCCGGCGGTCAGATGCCCGCTTCCGGTCCGCTTGGGAAGCCCGTGCGAGCCTGCCGCGCGATCGGAATGCGTCGTTTATGCAACGGCCGGGAGGCAGGGACGATCGCGTGGGGAAATGCGGGTCGATCGGCCCCCGATCCCCTTGTTGTCGGGGGCCGTTCTGCGTATATGCGCCCTGCCCAATTTCGCACGTGCCTGTGGCCGCGTGCCGGTTGGTGGGCATCCGGTCAACTGCCGGACAGCCGCCAGGGGTCTTAAAGGATCGATGGTCGCAAGGGTGGATCCCTACGGCCGGCATCCAGGTGGCAACACCGGACCCCGACAACAACCGGCAGCCGGAGGCGAAACCGGCGAACCCCGCTCTCCACGGGGGACGCAGCTTAAAGCAACGACGAACGGGCTTTTTTGGTCTCGTCGGCCCTCCAAAGGCCGGCACCGAAGAGGCTTGTTTCTCTTTGCCCGGCGTGCGGTGGGGTCCTCCCTTCCAATCCACGGCAGCTTCCGGGTGCTCTGCGCCCGCATGGATCGACGCGTCTCCAAAGCGCGTGGGTCCGCGCGACGCATCGCCCCCTGACGCCGGCGGCCCGTTGGGCCGTCACATCGACAGCGCGCCCGCAGGACGGGCGCTCGCGAACCCGTGCCGGGAGACGACCATGACCGATCGCATCCGTGATTTCCTGCGCGTGCGCCGTGACCTCGGTCAGGACGAGGGACCCGTGATGGTCCTCGACCTCGACGTCGTGCGCGACAACTACACCGCCTTCGCGCGCTCCCTGCCGGACACCCGCGTGTTCTACGCAGTGAAGGCCAACCCGGCCCCCGAGGTGCTGCGCCTGCTCGCCGAGATGGGCTCCTGCTTCGACACCGCCTCGGTGGCCGAGATGGAGATGGCGTTGGCCGCCGGCGCGACCCCGGACCGGATCTCCTTCGGCAACACCATCAAGAAGGAGCGCTGCATCCGCCGCGCGCTGAAGCTCGGCATCCGCCTGTTCGCGGTGGATTGCCAGGCCGAGGTCGACAAGATCGCCCGGGCCGCCGAGGCCGTGGAGATCGCGGCCTCCGATGTGCGGGTGTTCTGCCGCATCCTGTGCGACGGCGCCGGTGCCGACTGGCCGCTGTCGCGCAAGTTCGGCTGCGTGCCCGAGATGGCCACCGACGTGCTCGAGCATGCCCACCGGCAGGGGCTCGAGGCCTACGGCATCTCGTTCCATGTCGGATCGCAGCAGGGCAACACCGAGGCCTGGGACGGGGCGCTGGGTTCCGCGGCGGCGATCTTCCGTGAATGCGCCGAGCGCGGCATCTTCCTGTCGATGGTCAACCTCGGCGGCGGCTTCCCGACCAAGTACCTCAAGGCGGTGCCGGGCGTGGAGAGCTACGGCGAGGCGATCTTCCGCGGCCTGACCAAGCATTTCGGCAACCGGATCCCGGAGACGATCATCGAGCCGGGCCGCGGCATGGTCGGCAATGCCGGCCTGATCGAGGCCGAGGTCGTGCTGGTGTCGAAGAAGTCCGCTGATGCCGACGAGGTGCGCTGGGTCTATCTCGACATCGGCAAGTTCGGCGGCCTGGCCGAGACCATGGACGAGTCGATCCGCTACCCGATCCGCACCACCCGCGACGGGGACCGGACCGAGCCCTGCGTCATCGCCGGGCCGACCTGCGACTCGGTGGACGTGCTCTACGAGCGGCAGCTCTACCCGCTGCCGGTCTCGCTCTCGATCGGCGACAAGGTCCTGATCGAGGGCACGGGCGCCTACACCACGACCTACGCGGCGGTGGCCTTCAACGGCTTCCCGCCCCTTCAGCAGATCGTCATCTGATTCTTTTCGGACTGTTCCGGCGGCCCCTGGCCGCCGGGCATCGATCCCCAAACGTGCAGGGATGGGGCGCCCTCGGCCCGCCATCCAAGAACGCTTCTCCCGCTTGTCGGCCCGGGGAGGGCACCGCCATGATCGAGATCCGCGCGGAGCGCATCCAGGACGTCCCGGCGCGCGAGCGCCTGCTCAACGCGTGCTTTGCCGGCAACCGACGCGCCAAGACGTCGGAGCGCCTGCGCGAGGGGCGTCTGCCCGCGCGCGGCCTCGCCTTCGCGGCGACCCGGCGCGGCCGCCTCGTCGGCACATTGCGGCTGTGGCACGTCGAGGCCGGGCTCGCCCGCCCGGCGCTGCTGCTGGGACCGCTCGCGGTCGATCCGGAGATCCAGGGCCAGGGGCTCGGCTCGGTGATGATGCAGGCCGCCCTCGGGCGGGCCGAGTCGCTGGGCCACGGCGCCGTGCTGCTGGTCGGCGATGCGCCGTACTACGTCCGGTTCGGCTTCGATCCTGTGCTGGCGGAGGGTCTCACTTTGCCGGGCCCGTTCGAGCGCGCCCGTTTCCTCGGCCTGGAGCTGCGCCCGGGGGCACTCTGGGGTGCCGAGGGGATGGTCCGGGCCACCGGCGTCCTCGCTCCGATCGAGACCGTGTCGGACGAGGCCGCGGTCGCGCGACGACGCGCCGCCTGATCCGTCACGTCAGGACCGGTCCCGGTAAGCGCGGGGCCGGTCTCAGTGAAGCGTCTCGCCGTTCTCGATCGTCGCCGGGGCAGGCGTGACCGCCATCTTCTGAGCGATCTCCTGGCCAACCCGGAACAGGGCCTCGCGCAGGGGCGCCAGCGCCGACTTGCCGCCATCCACCTCGATCAGGCCGTGCGCGATCAGCAGATGGTCGGCGACGAGGTCGAGGGTCGAGACCGGGGCCGTCGAAGAGCGCGGCGGCGGCGGCACGAAGCGGCCGAGGCCGCCCTGCGCCTCGGTCTCGCTCCCGCCGGGGGCCAGTTCGGTGATCGAGCCGAGAAAGCCCAGGAAGGTGTGATTCGGAGGCCCGTAGGACGGCACCGCGCCGGCCGCCGCCCAGATGGAGCCACCCCCGTCGCGGGCCAGGCGAAACCGCACGACGAACTCCGCCTGGGCCTGCGCCGCCTCCTTGATGACCGCCCGCAGCACCGCGCCGTCCTCGGTGTTGAGCCGCTCGAACCAGCCCTGCCCGACGGCCTTGCGGCTGTCCTGCCCGGTGAGGCCGTGCCATTCGGAGCTGACATAGGTCAGGGCACCGGCGGCGTCGGTCATGAAGATCATCGGAGGGCCTCCGGTTGCGGACGGCAGCTCGATCGGCACAAGTCGCGAATCGGGAGCACCGGGTGCATCGGCAATCACGCTCGGAGGCGGCTCGTTCCGGGTCTTGCAGGCTGCGAGTGAGAATGCCGCGGATAAATCCGTCGCCGCAGCAACCCGGTGCCGCATGCCGGCGATGCGCCCGGCGGAGGCGGCGTCCACCGTCCTGGCCGCCATCGTGCATTGCGCCTAGCGGCCGCGATCCCGCATAGACGGAGCGCCGGCTTCCCCAGAAGGCTTTTCGACCGATGCAGATCGCTACGCCCTATCTGATGTTCCTGGGCGACGTGCCCGACACGCTGGCGGCCAAGACCGCCTACGGCATCAAGGACTGGCGCCCGGACTGGTGCGTCGGCCAGATGCGGTTGCCCGGTTGCGCCGCCGATCTCGGCATCCCCGACATGACCCTGCCCGAGGCCCTGGCCAAGGGCTGCCGGACCCTGGTGATCGGAGTCGTCAACGCCGGCGGCGTCCTGCCGGACCATTGGGTGAAGGAGATCGTGGGGGCGATCGAGGCCGGGCTCGACGTGGCGAGCGGCCTGCACGTCAAGCTCGGCGCGGTCCCGGCCATCGCCGAGGCCGCCGCCCGGCGCGGCCGCCAGCTCCACGACGTTCGCCACACCGACGAGCGCTTCCCCACCGGCAAGGGCACCAAGCGCGCGGGCCGGCGCCTGCTCACCGTCGGCACCGACTGCTCGGTCGGCAAGAAGTACACCGTGCTGGCCCTGGAGCGCGGCATGCGCGAGCGCGGCCTCGACGCCGATTTCTGCGCCACCGGCCAGACCGGCGTGTTCATCTCGGGCAAGGGCGTCGCCATCGACGCCGTGGTGGCCGACTTCATCTCCGGCGCGGTCGAGTCGATCTCGCCCGAGGCCGCGCCGAATCACTGGGACCTGATCGAGGGCCAGGGCTCGCTGTTCCACCCGTCCTTCGCGGGCGTCAGCCTCGGCCTGCTGCACGGCGCCCAGGCCGACGCCTTCGTGGTCTGCCACGAGCCCACCCGCAGCACCATGCGCGGCGTGAAGCACCCGCTCCCGACCCTCCAGCAGGTGATCGACCTCACGGTGCAGCTCGGCAGCCTGACCAACCCGGCGATCCGCCCGGTGGGCATCTCCGTGAACACACAGGCGCTCGGCGAGAGCGAGGCGAAGACGCTTCTCGAAAAGCTCGCCGCGGAGCACGGCCTGCCCGCCACCGACCCGGTGCGCTTCGGCGTCGCCGGGCTGGTCGACCGGATCGTTTCCGACTTCCCGGAGGTCTGACATGGCCCGCCGCCTGACCCTTTCGGTGGAGCGCTTCCCGATCGCTGGGGCGTTCACGATCTCCCGCGGCAGCCGCACCGAGATCGCCTTGGTGGTGGCGACCATCACGGACGCGAATGGGGTCGGACGCGGCGAATGCGTGCCCTATCCGCGCTACGGCGAGAGCGTCGAGAGCGTCGTCGCCCTGATCGAGGCGCAGGCGGATGCGATCGGCGCCGGGATCGGGCGGGACGAACTCACGGCGCGGATGAAGGCCGGCGCGGCCCGCAACGCCCTGGATTGCGCCCTGTTCGACCTCGATGCCAAGCTTCAGGGCCGCCGCGCCTGGGAGATTGCCGGCCTGCCCGCGCCGCAGCCGGCGGTGACCGCCTACACGCTCAGCCTCGGCACCCCGGAGAGCATGGGCGAGGCCGCCCGCACGGCGGCCCACCGGCCGCTGCTCAAGGTCAAGCTCGGCGGGGAAGGCGACCCCGAGCGCATCGCCGCCGTGCGGGCCGGCGCGCCCGGTTCCCGGCTGATCGTCGACGCCAACGAGGCGTGGCGGCCCGAGACGCTGGAAGCCAACCTCGCAGCCTGCCTGGAGGCCGGCGTCGCGCTGATCGAGCAGCCGCTTCCGGCCGATGCCGACGCCCTGCTCGCCGAGATCTCGCACCCGGTCCCGGTCTGCGCCGACGAGAGCCTGCACGACCGCGCCGGCCTCGACGCGCTCGCCGGTCGCTACGACGCGATCAACATCAAGCTCGACAAGACCGGCGGCCTCACCGAGGCGGTGCTGCTGGCTCGTGAGGCCCGGGCGCGCGGCCTGTCCGTGATGGTCGGTTGCATGCTCGGCACCTCGCTCGGCATGGCGCCCGCCACGCTGTTGGCGTCCCAGGCCGATTTCGTCGACCTCGACGGCCCGCTGCTGCTCGCCCGCGACCGCGACCCGCCGCTGCGATACGATGGCAGCATCGTGCACCCGCCGGAGGCGGATCTGTGGGGGTAGGCGGAACGACCTGAACGCTCGCTGCCGAAGGGAATTTCGGTTCGGTGAAAGTGAGCAGGTTCAATCGAGGACTGAGGGGCGAGCTCGATTGCGACGCGATCGGGAGCGGCTCTCGTGGTCCAGATCGAGCGCTTGGGACCCATCCGTAAGGTCCGCGACGGGTGGGTCTGCGACGGTCCGCTTCCGCCGCGCGATAACGGCAGAAGCGGACGTTCGACGAAACACGCGTACGGGGCGGCATACACCGTTCGCAGTGGATTCGTCAGGCCGCCGTGGGATCAGCGTTCCTGAGCTGGGTCTGGGTAGCGACCTCGACGAAATAGCCGCCCTTAGCCTTGAAGTAGAACGTCCAGGCGCCGTGGTAATCGCGAGGCTCTGGCACGTCCCAGCCGTCGACCTTCAGGCGCGCGTTCAGCGCATCGACCTGATCCCGACTGTCTTGGATGAAACCGATGTGATGGACATCACTATCCTCGGGGTAGGCGAAGTTGCCCCGCTTTTTCGCGAAGTCATTCAGGACCAGCAGCATGCCGTCGTCGTCGTGCATGACCGCAAGTGCCTTCCCACGCATCACCGACGTGCGCAGCCCGAAATAGGTCTCGAACATCGCTACGTCAGCAGGGACGTCGATGCTCGTCAGATTGATGTGGTTGAGCTTCATCGGACAGACCTTTCCTGTTCATCGGAAAGGACGCGCTGGTAGTCGGCCGCTGATGGCGGCCGCCATGTACGAGCGCTAAGCCACCCGGACTACCGACCGGGCTGTGACTTCTACACGTCCATGGCTGAGGTAAGCAGCGCGCGGTTGCCTGTCAACGACCACGCCCGTCCGGCGGTCTGGAACGATCGTGCTCGTCCGTTCCAGAGGGGCACGCAAAGCGGCTCGGGCAACCGACATCGGTCGCAAGCAGCCTCTCGCGACCGGCACCAAGGGTTGGATTTCGACCACCAGATCGGTTTGAATCGCGTGATTGCGAGTTCGCCTCGGCTTCAGCGGACCATATTGGCCAGATCAAGACGGGTGCACCTCGGATCCGTGTCGATGATATCGCTGATCGGCGAGCTGAAAAACTACTCTGCAAGCTCCAGAAAATGCCGCCCCTGCCGGTCGTCGATCTCGATGATCCAGAGATCGGAATCGAACCGGATTTCCTTCGTCAGCCGCTCCTCGACATCGAGTGGCGTGCCACCCGTGACCAGCGCGGTGAAGCGGCGATCGCCGCTGTCCTCGGCCTCGAACAGGGCCTGGGGGGCGGGGCCGTAGAGGTCGGCGGTGCCGTCGAGGCGGTCGACCTTCACGAAGATCGCCCCGGCCTCCGGAGAGCCGCGCCGTCGCTGCACCGCCGGGATGCCCTCGACCCCGAGGCGGCGCAGATGGGCGGAAACCCAGAAATCGGAGCGCAGGCGCATGCGTGTCGGGCCTCCCGGAAGCGGGACGCTGCCGGTCTCGATCGCCTACAGCATCGTGCCGGATATCGGAACCGGTACGATGCTGTAGGTCCCTGATGCCGCATCATCTTTTTCCGAAAGCCGGCGGCCGCCTTTCGGGATGATGCTCTAACCCTGGCCGGCGCGGGACACCAACGCGCGCAGGGTCCGGCCGGCGGCCTCGCCGGTCACCGGCAGCTTGGCACCGCGCTCGAATTTTTCGATCGCCGCCCGTGTGCCTGGCCCCATGGCGCCGTCGGGCTTGACCGGATAGCCGAGCTTCGACAGCGCCTTCTGCGCCTTGAGCACCGGATCCGCGTTCGTCTCGGGCTTCGCCGTCTTCGACGTGTCCTTGGAGGCTTCTTTCGGCGCCGGCTTGGCGGCGGTCCGGGCCGGCATGGCCCGGGGCGTCACCGAGGCCGTGGTCTCGTCGGAGCGGATCAGCTCGGCGATCGGGTCCCGGGATGCCTGCTTGGCGGGGGCGGCGGCCCGCTCGGGCGCTGCCGGCTCCTTGACGACATCCCGGATCGCCTCCTTCGGGGCCGCCTCGCGCGGGGCGGGGGCCTTCTGCGCCGCGACCTTGGGCAGGATCGGCGCCGGATGGCGGCCGGACTGGTGCCCCAGCGCGTTGAAGCAGATGAAGCCCGCCGCGCCCACGGCCACGACGCTGCTTAGCACCGTGCCGGGGCTGTTCCGGCACGACGCACCCGTGGCCTTCATCGCCCCCACGAGGACGCCGCGCCAATCGCTCGGGGCGGCGGCGCGGCGTGGCGTCGGACGACGGGCGGAGCGTGCCTCGCCCGGGACGGTGATCTCGCGGTAGCCTGACATCGTGTCTCCTTCTCGCGGATCGATGGCTCAGCCGGCGCGGCGCAGGGCCGGCTCCGGGGCGGTGCCGGGTTCCGCGTCGAACAGGCCGAGCGGCAGGCGCACCACCGACCGGCGCGGGGGGGGCGCACCACGCACGGCGGTGCGGATCGGGGCGGGGCCGGCGGCGGCCGCCGGATCCCGGCAGACGAAGGGCAGCGTCACGGTCACGGCCGTCCCGGCCTGGGGGGCGCTCTCGATCAGCATGGCGCCGCCATGCAGGCCGACGAGGCCCTGCACCACCGAGAGGCCGAGACCGGTCCCCTCGTGCTGGCGCTTGTAGCCGCCGCTCCCGGCCTGGAAGAACGGCGTGCCGAGCTTCGGCAGGTCGCCCTCGCCGACGCCGACGCCGGTATCGGCGACGACGATGTCCAGCCCGTCCGGGCCCGGACGCAGGGACAGGTCGACCCGGCCGCCCCGCGGGGTGAACTTCACGGCGTTCGAGATCAGGTTGATCAAGACCTGACGGCACGCGCTCGGATCGGCCGTGATCTCGATCGGGCCCGGCACGGCGGCCGTCAGGGTGATCCCGGCCGTCTCCGCCTTGAGGCGCATCAGGTCGCAGCAGGACCGGACCAGGGCAGCGGCGTCGAAGGTCTCCGGCGCGTAGTCGAAATTGCCGCTCTGGATCCGGCTCATGTCGAGCAGGGTGTTGACGACGCCGAGCAGGTGGTGGCCGGACGAGCCGATGATCCCGGCATAGTCCCGGGCCTGGTCCGGGCTGAGGCTGATCGCGCCTTCTCCGGCCAGCACCTCGGAGAAGCCGATGATCGCGTTGAGCGGCGTGCGCAGCTCGTGGGTGACGTTGGCCAGGAACCGTCCCTTGATCGCGTCGGCCCGTTCGGCTTCGGCGCGGGCGCGTTCCAGCTCCTCCGCGTGGCGGTGATGCTCGGTCATGTCGCGGGTCACCGCCACGACGGTCATGGCACTGTCGTGCGGGCCGTGCGCGATCCGGTGGGCGCGCATCTCGGCATGGATCAGGGTGGCGCCATCCAGGCGGCCGGCTGCGGGCTCGACATGCAGCCGCAGCGGCAGGGTGGCGGGCTGTCCGGTCGCCGCGACATCGCTCACCGCCTTGAGGAAGGCCGGCCGGTCGGCGACGTGGACCCGCTCCAGCAGGCCGTGGCCGCGCAGCCGCGCCGCATCGCTGCCGACCAGGCGGCTCGCCGAGACCGAGGCCTCCAGCACGCGGCCGTTGCGGTCGTGCCAGGTGACGAGGTCGTCGATGGCCGAGAGCAGCAGGCGGTCACGGGCCTCGTTGTCGCGGAGCCGTTCCCGCCAGGCGCCCTCGTTGCGCATGTGCTCCAGGGCCTGGGCGGCGACGTGGCCGATCGCCGTGATCGCGAAGACCGGCAGGGCGACGCTGGCGGAGATGTCCATCACCGGGACGGTGCCGGCCCAGGTGCCGAGGGAGACGACGCCCAGGACGCCGAGCACGGCAAGGAAGGCGGCGGCAGCCGTGGCGCGCATCGAGCCGGAGACCAGGGCTTCCAGGGGGATCGCCACCAGCCAGACCGCGGCCGGGGAGGCGGCACCGCCGGTGAGGCCCGCGAGGCAGACCACCAGTCCGGTCAGGCCCGCCGACGAGACCGCGTGCGCCACCCAGAGGGATCCGGTGCGGGCGAGCAGCACCGCGGCCAGCACCGGCAGCAGCAGGCTGGCGATCGCCAGCACCTCGATGCCCGACGGGACGCCGCGCCAGACCAGATAGGGCGGCAGCGCCGCCATCATCACCACGCCGGTGGCCAGCCGCGACACCAGGAAGCGCTCGTGCCGGAACCGGACGCTCGCGTCGTCCGCCACGGATTCGTGGACGAGACCCGCGAGGCGGTCGTCGAGCAGAGAAGTCAGGGCTTTTTTAATAGGCAAGGCTCACACGCGCCGCGGTGAATGCCAATCGACATTTCCCGCGCCTCCGGCTCGACTTCAAAACGACTACCGGACAGTCGCAGGGGCGGCTTAAACGAGTGTTGCGGGACTTGGCCGAATGCGCGGGATGCTTTCCGTAAGGTAACCAGCCACCCCGGAACGCGCTTCGTTCACCATGGCGCGCGAAAACCCGACGCGGTTGAGGCGGAGTTCACGAAACCCGGCGAATCTTCGCGGTCGAGATCTGCGAAGGAGCCCGTCCGATGACCTTCCTGCTGCGCGCCGCGCTGGTGATCGGCGCGCTCTCGTACCTGGCGCTTCTGCGCAACGCTGCGGATCCGGCGGCGGAGACCCGCAAGCTCACGGGATCGGTGGCCGCGGGCGCCAAGGCGACGCTGCCGGCCGCCCTCGACGCGGTTCCGCCCGAGACCCGCGACCGGGCCGTGCGCGCCGTGCTGGCCCGGGGCCTGATGGCGGAGCTGAGCCGCCTCGCCGGCGTGGACGAGCCCGCCTCGAACGACACGCTGGAAGCCGCCGACCGGCAGCCCGCCTGGCATGGTCCGGCGGAGCCGCGCTGATCCCACGCGAAACATCGGGTTTCCAAAGGGCGAGCCTTTTGGTGGGTTGTCAGGGCGAAGCCCTGATGAAGAAGGGCTCCGCCCTTCACCCGCAAAAGGGCTGAGCCCTTTTGAATCCCTGCCTTCCGTGCCTCAGCCGGCCTCGCCGCCGGTCGCCCGGATAGTGCGCATCGGCAGGGGCGGGCGCTGGACGCCGGCGCGCTCGGGGCCCTGGCGCAGCTTGGCCTCCGGTCCGTGCAGCGGCTGGTGGGCCTCGCTCCGGCCCCGCTCGGGCAGGGGGGTATCGAGGATCGCCGCGATCAGGTCGCGGGAGGCCGGCCGGCTCACGGTGCGGAACAGGCGGACCAGGCCGGCCACCCGTTCGGCTGAGCGCGCCACGCCCTGGTTCAGCGTGAGGAAGATGTAGACCGCCTCCTCCTCGTGCAGGCCGGCGGCGCGCAGGCCGAGCGTCAGCAGGTCGTAGCGTGCCCCCGGATCGGCGACCACGGTGAGGAAATCATGGGCGACGCCGAGGCCGTCGGCCAGGGCCGCGATGAAGGTCGGGACATCCTGTGACGCCGAGAGGCCGGTCAGGGTCTCGCCGAGGCCGCGAGGCGGGGGCGGGCAGGGGCGCAGGGCGGCGGTCGCCTCGACGGTCCGGCCGATCACCTCGCGGCGGATCGGGTCGGCATGCAGGTAGAGGGGCACGAGGTCGGCGGCCGAGACATCGGGGCGGGCCAGCAGCAGGCGCGCCAGTTCGGCGACGCTGCGGCCGCGGCTCACGAGCCGGGCGAGCGCCGCCCCGCGCAGGGTAATGCCGACATTGGCGGCGAGCGCCAGGTCGATCTCCGGGCGACCTTCGCGGGAAAGCTCATCGACCGCCTCGCGGCTCAGCCCGACCCGGGTGGCGATGCGGGCGGCGATGTCGGAGCCGTCGGCCAGCGCGGCCTCGATCAGGCGATGGCTCAGAACCGGGGCGAGCGTCACCACCGTGTCGCGGACGGCGCCGCCCCGCATGGCGAGTGCCTCCAGGACGGCGGGCGGCGTCTCAGGGAAGGGGGCGAGCTTGCTGGCGACGACCTGGGCGGTCTCGTCGTCCACCCGGGGGATCAGCCCGCAGGCCAGGGATTCGAAAATCTCGATCTCGGCTCGATCCCGGCCGGGTGCCCGAACGAACAGATCGGTCTGCACCCGGAGGATCACCGGCTTGAGATCGAGATTCTCGATCCGTGCCAGTTCGAGGAGCCCGGACAGGTCCGGCGGAGCGTCGACGGATGGGGGCATGAGGATCGGTTTACGCAAGACTGCAGTAAGCTGACGCTAACCGCATCGACGTGAATCGACCTTTAAGCCGCCCTCCCCGGGACCGTGCCGTCCTGCATCATCCCGGGATTCCGCGGCGTCCCGTTCAGTGCGTTAGCCAGAGGGCGAGGGTCAGCACCACCGCGATCGCCGCGATGGCGCCCGCGAAGGCCGGCGTGATCCACGGCGTGCGCTGCTGCATGATCCCGGCCGCCGCCTTCTCCGAAGGCGCCCGCTCGTTCTGCCGCGCGAGGCGGACTTCCTGCGAGGTCGGCGGCGCTCCTCCGGCCTCCTCGCAGGTGCCTAGCGGCGCGGCCCCGACATCCACATGCGGGACCTTGTCGCCGGTCCGCCCGCTGTCGATGTCGCCCTTGAGCTGCGCCGAGGTCGGGTTGTCGGAATCCGGCGGCGGATCGGCCTGCAGGTTCCCCGGGGAGGGTGGGGTCTCGGATCGCAGCATCGGTTGAACTCCAGTATCTCCGGGTCAACGTCCGATATGTGCTGCCGGCTGTGCCCATGGTGTCGCGGATCTCAAGTCTCCGCGGATCCCCGCTTGAGCAACGGGCGCGCGAGGATCTGCCCGTCGTCCGTAAAGCCCGCCGCGACGGCGAAGGCGTGCAGCGCCTCCTGTCCGGTCCCGATGTTCAGGACCAGCCGCTCGCACCCGGCCTGCCGGGCCGCCCGCGCGGCCGCCTTCAGCAGCACTCGGCCGATGCCCCGGCGCCGGGACTCTGCCGCCACCACCAGGGTCGTGATCAGGCCCGTCGCCCTCGACGCCTCGAGGGTGCGGATGGGAGCGAGCGCGATCAGCCCGCTCGGCGGACCCCATTCCACCGCCACGAGTGCCGTGCCGCCGCTGCCCTGGAGCGCGTCGAGCCGGGCCGCGAGATCCGCCGCGCCGACCGCGAGGCCCGCCGCGCCCAGCAGCTCCGCGAGACCCGGCGCGTCGGGACCCGCGGCGGCGCGGATCTCCAGCCCGTAGCGATTGCCCAATCCCCGCTCCCGTACCCTGCTGCCGGGCGTTCAACGCAGGTCCGCGCAAATCGATCGCGCCCGGGCGATCGGCGTCAGACCCGCCGCCAGCCCGGCTGCGACGGGTCGACCAACGCATAATTCACCGGCGCCACCCCGCAGATCGCGATCACGGCCGGCTCGCCGCCGTCGCGGACCACGCCGTCATAATGCGGCGTGCCCGCCACCCGGCGCACGAAGCTCCCGGCCTTCACGGGCACGCAGGCCGCAGGGTCGAAATCCGGCCCGCTGTTGCACCACCACGTGCCGGACAGGATCATGCAGAACCGGTCCGTCGTATAGGTGTGCGGCGCGCTCATGTAGCCCGGCCACCAGCGGATCAAAGTATAGTAGAGGCCGGTGCCGTTGATGTCCCCGGTGAGCGCGCAACGGTCGGCGCTGCGCTCGGGATAGCCCTTCGTCGGCATCCACGGGAGCGCGTCCGGCGCCAGGATGATGGTCTGCTCGGGGTTGAGCGGGCTGGCCTGCGTGGTCTCGGCCAGCAGAAGCGGCAGGGCTCCGAACAGCGAAGCCGCCAGCAGGTCGCGGCGGCTCGCCTCCGCGCCGGGTCGCGTATCCGTCATCGCGCGTTCCATCCCTCGGGTCGGCGGCTCGTGGTGTCCGCTCTCGCGGCGTCACCGTCCCACCTTTCCGCCGGGGCCTGAAGGCCTGCGGCTTTCCGGTCGGGCCGTGCTGTCACGGAGCCGGCGGCATCGGGCGCGGAACGCGTGCGGCGCTGAAGGCTTTGCTCGGCAATCGCGAAGTCGACGGGAGTGCGCAGCATGACGAGCCGGGTGCCGGACCGGACCGAGGACGGGCAGGGCGGTGATGCGCCGGCGGATGACGGGCGGTCGACAGCGCCCGGTCGTCAGCCCGAGGCCGACAAGCCTGAGAAGAGCGAGGCCGAAAAAGTGGATACGGAGCGTGCCGCCGGGGACGTGGCCGACGATCTCGCCGATTTCGCCTGATCGGTCTCGTCGGCGCTGCGCGGGGCCTGTCGCTCGAGCGAGCTCCGGATGTGAAGAGGGTTCGGGCGGCACGCTCGAGCCTGTGCCGCCCGGAACCATCGGCCGGATCGAGGCCCCGGTATGGGGGCGCTCAAGATCAGACCGCTTGCGTGATCAGGCCGTTTCCTTGGCCTTGCGCGGACGGGTCGCCTTCTTCGGCTTCTCGGCCGGCTCCTCCTCGGGCTCCGGCGCCGGGGCGGCGGCCGACTTGCGGCGCTGCTGGCCGAGGCCGAGGCTGCGGGCGAGTTCGGAGCGTTGGGCCGAGTAGCTGGCCGCCGTCGAGGGATAGTCGCGCGGCAGGCCGAAGCGCTCGCGATACTGCTCGATAGTCAGGCCGTTGCGCGACAGGTGGCGCTTCAGCGTCTTGTACGGCTTTCCATCGATGAACGAGACCAGCGCGTCCGGGGTCACCGACTTGCGGATCTGGGCCGGCGTCGGCTTGTCGGCCGTCTCGGTGACGGCAGCCGCGGGCGCGGAGAGCTTGGCCAGAGCCGCGTGAACGCCGGCCAGGAGCGCGGGCAATTCGCTGATCGGGACGGAATTGTTCGAGACATACGCGGACACGATGTCCGACGCCTGCTCGATAAAGGTCTGCTGCTGATCTGTGGCGATGTCGTCCATCGATGACTCCCTTTATCCGACGGTGGGGCACGGTTCTATCGTCTGTGCAACAAAATCAAGTCGTCGTCGAGATTTTCTTTGCACAATGCGTCGGCCATGAACACGCATATTACTCAAACCCTCGGTGCAGCTGCAATCGTTGCCCGAGCAAACCGACAGCGGCGCGCCGCACTTGAACGGGATCGGGTCCTTGCGGACCGCCTCTGTTACGCCTTTGGCCACCGCCAATCCGGCTGCTTCGTCTGCGAAAAGCCGTGGCCGGTCTCGCAACGGACCGGAAACACGTCGCGTCAGGCGGGATCCGCCGCGCGGGATTGTATACTGCTCGCACGACGACGCTGTCAGCAGGACGAGATCTGGGGAAATCGGCGTGGACCAACCATCAGAGCAGGGCACGATCTTCGGAGCCCACATCCCGTTCGTGAACCATTGCGGGATCGAGGCCCTGGACGTGCGGGAGGGCCGCACCCGGCTGCGCCTCGCCCTGCGGCCGGAACACGCCAACAATCTCGGGATCGCGCATGGCGGCGTGATCTGCACCCTGCTCGATGTCGCCCTCGGCACGGCCGCCCGCCTCAAGGCCGGGCGGCCGGTGGTGACCCTCGACATGCAGACCCGGTTCCTCGCCCCGGGCCGCGGGACCCTGATCGCCGAGGGCCGCATCACCCGGGCCGGGCGCTCGGTGATCTTCTGCGAGGCCGAGATCCGCGACGCGGACGGCGCGCTGGTCGCGAGCGCCACCGGTCTGCTCAAGCCCGTGCAC
Organism: Methylobacterium sp. J-048; assembly: GCF_022829515.1. Lineage (GTDB taxonomy): Bacteria > Pseudomonadota > Alphaproteobacteria > Rhizobiales > Beijerinckiaceae > Methylobacterium. The sequence continues at coordinate 15,569 of NZ_JAKSYL010000100.1, read as the reverse complement.
GAGAGCGCCCTGGGCTGACGGCGCGGGCTCCAGTCCCGCGAATGCGAACGCCGAACCGAGGGAACTGTCCTACGCGGTCTTCAGGTGATCGAGTTCCGTCAGCCCGCTGCCGCCGTCGGCATAGGCGGCCTTGAAGCTCGCCCGCTCCTGCCAGCGCCGCCACAGGGCGTCGAGCTGCTCGAAGCGCTCGTCGAGCGGGGTGGCGCAGACCGGGAACTTCGAGAACGCGATCGCCGTGCAGAGCGTGATGTCGGCAAAGGTCGGCTCATCGCCGCCGAGCATCCACGAGCGGCCGTCCGCCAGGTGGCGGTCGACCAGCGCGGCGTGCCCCAGCGCCTCCTTGCGGCAATGCTCGCCCCATTGCGGGTTGTGCGTCAGCTCGAGCTTCGGCCCGAGCCCCTGGTTCAGCACGTGGAACATCGTGGTGATGCGGTAGAGGATGTGCACCCAGATCCGGTTGTCCCACATCGTGTCGAGCCCCTGGTCCAGGGGCGTGTCGCCGGTGATGCGCCGGCCCGGATGGGCCGCGTCGAGGTAGCGCACGATCGCAGCCGTCTCGGACAGCACGGTCCCGTCGGCGAGCAGGAGGGTCGGCGTCTCACCCCAGGGGTTCATCTTGAGATGGCGCCATTGCCGCTGCTCGCCCCCCGGGGCCATGTCGTAGATCACCTCGTCGAACAGGTGGGCGATGCCCTTCTCGTGCGCGAACAGGCGCAGGCGCTGCGGGTTCGGGAAAGCGGAGGGCGAGGTGAAGAGGCGGAGCGTGTCGGCCATGGGCTCGGGCTGTCCTGACGGTTCGAGGCGGCGCCGTACCGGCGCGGGATCGAATGATCTAGGGCGGCGATGCCGCGCCGGCTCGGGACTACGGCGCAGGGCGATGCGGCAAACCGAATTGATGCGCACCGATTGACGGCCCATCGGCACAGTGGGAAAGCCTACCGCATGACGATGCCGGACGACGCCCGCGCAGCCCTGACTGCCCCCCTGTCCGAGGCCGACGTGACGGCCATGAAATCCGAGGCCGCGGCGTGGTTCGCGTCCTTGCGCGACCGCATCGTCGCGGCCTTCGAGACCCTGGAGGCCGAGGCCGAGGGGCCGTTCCACCCGGATGCCCCAGCGGGGCCCGGGACCTTCGTGAAGACGCCCTGGGACCGCACCGACCATACCGGCCAACCCGGCGGCGGCGGCGTCATGGCGATGCTGAAGGGTCGGGTGTTCGAGAAGGCCGGGGTCCACATCTCCACCGTCCACGGCGAGTTCGCCCCGGAATTCCGCGCCCAGATGCCCGGGGCCGCCGAGGATCCGCGCTTCTTCGCCACCGGCATCTCGCTGATCGCCCATCCGTGGAACCCGCATGTGCCGACGGTGCACATGAACACCCGCTTCGTAGTGACCACTAAGGCGTGGTTCGGCGGCGGCGCCGACCTCACCCCGGTTCTGGTGCGGCGGCGCAACCAGGACGATCCCGACAGCCGCCACTTCCACGCCTGCCTCGAACGCGCCTGCGCGGCCCACGGCGTCGACCATGCCCGCTACAAGGCGTGGTGCGACGAATACTTCCACCTCAAGCACCGCAACGAGCCCCGCGGCATCGGCGGTATTTTTTATGATTATCGCTGGACCGGCGATGCGCAGGCGGACTTGGCCTTCACGCGCGAGGTCGGCGGCGCCTTCCTGGAAGCGTATCCAAAGATCGTCCGCGACAATGTCGGGACCGCCTGGACCGAGGCCGACCGCGAAGAGCAGCAGGTCCGGCGCGGGCGCTACGTCGAGTTCAACCTGCTCTACGACCGCGGTACGATCTTCGGGCTGAAGACCGGCGGCAACGTCGCCTCGATCCTGTCGTCCCTGCCGCCGACCGTGCGCTGGCCATGACGGAATCGCTGTGAGTGCGGGATTGCCCGCCGCCTACGCTCCGCAGCAGGATGCGGCGCTGAAGGCCATCGCCGCCTGGCGGCGGGACGGCGGGAGCCAGGTGTTCCGGCTGTTCGGCTATGCCGGCACCGGCAAGACCACGCTCGCCCGCCGGATCGCCGAGGATGTCGACGGCACGGTTGTGTACGGCGCCTTCACCGGCAAGGCCGCCTCGGTGATGCGCCAGAAGGGCTGCCACGACGCCGCGACGATCCACTCGCTGATCTACCGCACCAAGGAGGCGGAGGAGGGCGGCCCGACCTTCACGCTGAACCGGTCCGGCGCGGCCGCCAAGGCCGACCTGATCATCATCGACGAATGCTCGATGGTCGATTCCGACCTCGGCAACGACCTTCTGTCCTTCGAGCGCCCGGTGCTGGTGCTGGGCGACCCGGCGCAGCTGCCGCCGGTGCGGGGTGGCGGCTTCTTCACCGAGGCCGAGCCCGACGTGATGCTCACCGACGTCCACCGCCAGGCCAAGGACGACCCGATCGTCCGCATGGCCATGACCGTGCGCGAGGGCGGCCGGCTGGAGATCGGCACCTACGGCCAGAGCCGGATCGTCTCCCGGCGCACGCTGGACCCGGCCGAGGTGCTCGAATGCGATCAGGTCCTGGTCGGCCTCAACAAGACCCGCCGCCTCTACAACAACCGGCTCCGGGAGCTCGCCGGCCACACCGATCCGATGCCGGCGGTGGGCGAGAAGCTTGTCTGCCTGCGCAACGACCGGGTGAAGGGCCTGCTCAACGGCTCGACCTGGACGGTCCAGGCCCTGCGCGCGCCGCCGCGCCCGGACCTGATCCGCCTCGACGTGGTGCCCGAGGACGACCCGGCGCTCCGCCGCCGGGCCACCGACATCAAGGTGCTGCGGGCGATGATCACGGGGAGCGACGAGGAGATCCCGCTGTTCCTGCGCCGGGAGACCGACGAGTTCACCTACGGCTACGCGCTGACGGTGCACAAGGCGCAGGGCTCGCAATGGGATCGGGTGACCCTGTTCGACGAATCCTACGCCTTCCGCGAGCACCGCGCCCGCTGGCTCTACACCGGCCTCACCCGGGCCGCGCAGGCGATCACGATCGTGGTCTGATCGGCACCCGCGCATCAACATCGCTTGTGAAGCCCGACCGCGCGTGCTAGGCACCGCCCGTCTCATCGAGGCGCCTCGCGGAGAGGTGGCAGAGCGGTTGAATGCACCGCACTCGAAATGCGATTTCGGCCATCCCGCCACCTCCCAGCCGATCCGACAACGTCCTGCCTTGCATAGGCATTTTCGGGTCCTCGCCTAGTTCTCATCCCGTTCCATCCTGGCCTGTGCTACCGAGTTTGGTAGCAAAAGCGGTAGCGGATGGACGCTGTCTGTTCCGGTAGCTGGGCCACCCGCACGGAATGCGCGAGTGACTATCTGGGTCTACCTTGCCTATCGCCGTGAAACGGTCGGCGACAGGGTTTAGGTCAGAGATGTCGGAGTGCTGCCCGGGACGCGCGAGGCGGCGCGTGAGAGCGCCCACAACTTGGTCCGGAAGCGTACCCAGAACTAATGGTTGACCTCTGGGTTGTCGGTCCGAGCCTGCCCCTACGGTGGAACACCACGATCGGGCGGCAGCCCTTCGCAGAAAGCGACCGTAGATCATGTTCGACCTCGCCTTCACCGTCGCCTACTCGGCCGGTGCGTTCATGGCCGTTGGGGTGATCCTGCGAGGGCTTGCAGCCTAACCCTAAGCCCAGCTTAGCCTTCGCCAGCTTGGCGAACCCTCGGCCGACCGAGTCGCCAAGTTGGCGACTTGAACCGACCCAGATCCGCGTTCGTCGTAGTTGCCGATGCAGATGCCAGCCTAGCGCCTGCACCCGATGGAGGGGGTGGCGATCCACCACCCCCTACCGGCACAGCACCGGCATCGGCGGGATCGCCGGCACGCCGCTGACCGTTCGAGGCATCGGACCGCTGCCGATGGCCATGAGCGTCCGCAGGCTCCGGGTGGCGTAGTAGTTCGCCCGGCGCATGTCGTGGGTGGCACGGCGGACCCGCCTCGTGTGCCACCACACCAACGCGATGATGAACGGGCTGATCAGGCGCATAGCGTGCCCTCCCTCAGGCCCCGGGCCATCGCGGCAGCGAACCGCGCCTCGATCTCGGCTCGGTCGGCTAGAGCCCGCGCCACGATCTCGTCTTCCGAGAAAATCGCTTGATGCAGCCGCTGGACGATGGCCTGGACACGCTCCGCCTGCCGGATCATGCCGGTCAAGGCCTCGCTGTCCCGGGTAAGCGGCGGAACTGGCGCCGCTTTTCGCGGCCGTCGGAACCGCTTGCCGGCAGGTGGTACCACCGCGAGGTAGGACGGTAAGGGGCGAGTGCTCATAATCCGCCCTCCCGCCAATCGCAGCCTACGGCGCTGAGCACCAAGGCCGCCCGCGTCGAGGGTGCCTGCACCGGTAGGTCTGCCTTGCCCGCCGCGTCCTCATGCCAGCGGTAGGCCGCGCCGTGCAGCTCGTACCACTGGCGGTCCATCGTGCCATGAAGCTCGATCTGCGCCCGATAGTGCTCGAACGCGATCCAGTTCGCGTACTCGCGCATCAACCGCTCGGTGACAGGCGCGGCTACGGCGGTTGGCGCCCCGATGAGCGTCACGCCGCCGCCGATCAGGGGAAGCGAAACAAGGCCGCGGAGGAACCCGCGGCGACCGTTGAGGGACGTCATAATCCGACCCCCGAGTTCATCGTCGGGAACGACTTTGCCCACATGTCCTCGGCTTCTACCGAGGTCAGCGGACAGCCCACGGTCGAGAGTACCAACGGCGCCCGCAACTGCGCTTCCAAACCGAAGCGATCCATGTCGAAGTCGCGGGGGAAGTGGTAGCTCGATCCCGGGTTCACGCAGGGGATGAAAGTCCCCTCGCGCATGCCGACCGAACTTTGGATGGCCCGCTGCTCATAATGCAGCCACGCCATGTAGGTGGCGATCATTCCTGGCGTGACGGGCTTGGCAACCGCGGACGGTGCGCCGATGAGGGCCACACTGCCGCCGACCAGCGGGAGCGTGGTGAGGCCGCGCAGGAAGCCGCGGCGGTTGGCGGGACCGCTCATAAGCAGCCCCCGTAGCCCGAGAAGCCCTGATCACCGATCGCGTCGTAGTCGGCGATGCCGTTGTCGTCGGTCAGGCCCTCGGCGTCATGACCGTCTTCCAGATCCGGATCGGGGCTGAGCGCATCAAGTAGAGCCAGATCCGCCTCAATCCGGTCGGCGATCCGGCGGCGCAGCTCGCGGACGCGCTGGGGGTCGGCATCGGCGAAGAAGCTCGCCAGCCCGATCTGGATGTCGGCGATGGCCAGGTCGGCCGGATCGGCGTCGCGGCAGGCTCGGATGGCCTGAGAGACGGGGCCCAGCTGCCGGCCGAGCCCCTCACCTAATAAGGGCCGAGGGTTGCCGGACTGGGGTAATAAGGGCGTGCGTGTGCTATGGGCGTGGATAGCCATTCGCGTCACTCCAGGACGTGTGCGGTTAGGGCCTTCCAGGAGGGTGCAAGCTCTTGGTCGGCCCGTTCTTATCTGCTATCATCAATCCCGATGTCAATAGCCGATAGCAGAAAACCGCGGGGACGCCCGCCCACCGGTATCGGCAAGGCCATTGGCCTGCGGCTGTATCCGGAACTCGACGCCTCGTTGGAGGCCTGGATTGCCGACCAGCCCGATCCGAAGCCCTCTCGTCCGGAAGCGATCCGATATGCCCTCACAGACTGGCTCACCGGCCAGGGCTACGTGCGGCACCGTGAGGATCCTGAGGGGGCAAATTAACAGAAAATTAGTCGAAATTGACTGCATAGATCTAATGGAGCACCTCGTTGCAGTTGCCTTTTAGGTATTTAGATAGCGTCGCCTTTATTTTCTGTCGTGCTCCAGAAGGTTTGCGCCCAATAGGAACTGGTTTCTTTATTGAATTGGTTGATGCCTATGATGGCGCGGCCATCATGTCGAATTATTTTGTCACAGCGCGTCATGTAATTGAGAATGCGACCAGCAAATTGGGCGCCCAAAGCATTGTTATCCGCGTGAACGAGTTGCGAGACGGCGTGAAAGAAGTGGAGCTGCCTGTAAGCGAATTTTTTCAAAGTCTGAGAGAAGGCTCAGCAGACGTAACGATTGCAAGATATTCGACACCGAGCGCACTATCCGGAATTGCACCAGTAGCGCTTTGGAAAGAACCAATATTTGCTGATATGAATATCGGCATAGGCTCAAAAACACTCACTGTTGGCCTGTTTCATCGAATAATAAACAAAAATCGGAACGTTCCCATAGTTCGAACTGGTTCAATCGCCGCAATGCCATTTGAGCCTATAGATACTGGCTATGGTGATGCGACAATGTATATTATTGAAGCAAGATCAATAGGAGGTTTAAGTGGAGCGCCGGTTTTTGTTGAGATACCGGGCTGGGAAAAGCCAAAAACATTTACTGGTGTGACCGAGAATTATTTCGGCGGCGTTCCGGGAAGGACGCCCGGATTGGCGTTTGAAACAAAAATAGAAATGACAAGCACTTACAAGCTTATTGGTCTTACGCATGGTCACTGGGACGCACGATTGTCAGCTCAACCTAGTGGGCGGTATGAAGTTTCCCGAGAAGACCTTGAGAGGATTAATGAGGGTCTTTCGCTTGTAACTCCTGTGGCACGAGTGCGGGAGCTGCTAGAAGAAGATCACATGAGAGAAGAACTTGAAACTTATGCAAAAAAATATCTTGAGACATTTAAAAACCGCGGGAAATAAGACAATTTCGATCACACAGAATAGCGCTGATGAGATCCTAGTTTAAGTGCCGGCACCGTCAAGCGCCGGCACTACCCTGAACTACGCGGCCTGCCGCTGACCCTCAAAGATCAGCTTCAGCGCCCGCGCGGCGCGCCCATAGGAGCTTGAGGCCCGCCGCCCGGCCTCGTAGCCGTCGCCGTACCGCTTCACAAAAGCCCAGACCTCCGAACCATCGATACCGGGCAGGCAATCGGTGCAGTTCCAAAGCAGACCGCAGAGCACGCTCAGCGGCACAGGCTGTTCGCGCACCTCAGCCACGGGCTCCGGCATGCCGGGCCGCCAGGAGCGGAGATCTTCCACCGCCGCGATGAAAGCGTCCCGGAGATCGCCGGGTGCGTGGCCACCGGCGGCGGGCTTATAGCGGGACGAAATAAGGATGGGCTTCTTCGACATGGTAAGGGCTCCAACAACAGACACACGTGGATCGTGGGCTGCCGATATGCCTCTCCGGAAAACCGGGAGGCCCTTACCGCGAACAGGAGTGCCCGGAGCTATCTTCGGCTGAAACCGGGGCCTGCCGACCTCAGCGCGGATATGGCCGCGCGTCACAGATCGCACTCGATCTGAGCGAGCGAAACTCGCCAGACCGCAGAAGCAACTTAGCTTGGTTGATAGCCGTGACAAGCCCAATCTCGACAACGCCATCCCGGCGGCTATCCTGCCGGGCCGCGCTGAGCTGAAGTCCACAACGCGAAACGGCCGGGGTGATGGCCCGGCCGCTGCGTCGACAATGTCGCAAAAGACTACCGCAGCAGCTGCAGGATGCCCTGCTGAGCAGTGTTGGCCAGCGATAGGGCCGAGATGCCCAGCGATTGACGAGTGGACAGGGCCTGCGAATTTGCGGCTTCCGCGTTGAGGTCGGCGGCTGTAAGGTTCGAAGAGCCGGTGTCGAGGACGTTGACTATGTTCTTCGTGAAATCCTGGCGGTTCTGCACTACTGACAGGTTAGAGCCGAACGTAGAGGCATCGGTACGTAACTGGCTCGATGCAGTCGTGAGCTTATTCAGAGTCGTGTTGACGTCGGCGTTGAGCAGGAAGTTGCCCTGACCAATCGTCGATGTATTGTTCGATGTACTGGTGATCGACGTCAGACCGAGGCCGCTCGATGTTTCATCGGTCGCAGTAACTTGAAGGTTCGAGTTGCCCTTCGGGTTAAAGTTGATAGTCAGGTTATTGTTGGTGCTCTTGCCGTTGATCAGGTTCGTGCCGTTGTAGCTTGAGTCGCCTGCCAGCTGATCGATCTGGGTCAGCAAGCTGTTGTACTGCGAAGCCAGCGTGGCCCGGGCCGACACGCCCGACACGCTCAGATCCGAGCTCTGACTCGCCATTGTGGTCAGCGTGGTCGTTCCGTAGCTGGGACCGGAATTCGCCGTGCCGGCCGAAAAACCGAGCGCCGTCTGACTGGCCGTGTCCTTGAACTCAAGATCCGAGGAAGCATTCATCACGATCTTAGTGCCGTCGGTGCTCTTCGTGAAGCTACCGGCGCCAACAGCTGTATTGAGCTTGGTGAGGGTCTGATCGATTGTATCGCCAGTCGCTAGTGAAACGGTGGTGGCGGCGCCATTGATATAAAGGTTTAGGGTAGCGGCGCCAGTTGGGGCAACATAGGTGCTTGAGGCAGTACCCGTGGTGGTGATCTGAGTAGACAGCGCTTGGTTGGCGACCGACTTGGCCTGATCAACCAATTTCTGGATTGAGGTAATGCCCTGGTTGGCGGCCTGGATCGACTGGATACCGTTGGAGATACCATCAAGTAGATTGCCGAGATCACCGGAGCGCTGACTGAGCGACTGGGCCGTGAAGAAGTTCACCGGGTTGTCGAGGGCCGAGGAAACCTTCAGGCCGGTGGAAAGCCGGTTCTGAGTGGTCGCGGTCAGCGCAGCCGTATCCTGCAACGACAGCAGGTTCTGACGGGTAGCCGCGGTAAGCGTGACACTGGAAGACATTGGTTACGCATCCATCATTGAGCGTGCACCGCTTTTTTGCACGACAAGATGAACAAAATCTTATTGCGCCCGTGAGCAGAGAAACCATTCGCTCCGTGAGGCAGCGATTTCAATCTCTGTCTCTACGCGCTCGTCACTTGATCGCTGCCAGAACGGCAGGGCTGCAGGCCTCATTCCGCCTTCGCCATCTGCCGCCCGTGGTTCTGGACGATGTCGCGGAAGAGGCTGCCGGTGGCTGAGGTCGTGACCTTCGCGTCCGGGCCAGCCTTCTGCACGTTGACGGTGACGGAGCCGTTGTTCTCGACCTTGGGTCCGGCCACGACACCGGCACGGCCGGCTGAGGCATCGAGACGGCCCTCGCCCTGCTGCATCGCCTCGAATGCCTTCCGTGCCTTCTCCCGGGCCGCCCAGCCGGCGCCGTCGGCCTGGCCACCACGCAGGCGGTTGGCTTCCTCCATCGTCACGCCAGGCGCGTCCTTCATGCTGTTGGGCTTGAGAACGCGCGGCGCGCCGTTCGGTAGGAGATCGCTGTCTCCTGCGAGGCTCGGCAACCGACCTGCCGTCGCACCAGCCTGGTCGCGACGCAGGCGGTCGAGGAACGGCTTGCGGAGCTGATAGGCGAGCGCGTGCTTCTGCGGGTTCTCGTACTTTGAGATGACCTCCTTAAGGGTGTCCTCATCGGTGGGTGCCGCCATCATCGCGCGATAGGCACGGTTGTGGCTGACGGCCCCCGGGAGGCCCAACATCTCCATGCGGTGGTACTGCTGCTGGACACCGACGTCCGTCCACGGTTTGCCCTGGGACTCGGCGTACCTCTTCAACAACGGGAAGCGGGGGTTGCCTTTGGCGTCGCTCCACTGGGCAGTGCCGTGGGCGTGGCCGCTATCGCCAACGATGCCGGGGTCCAGGTTCAATCCCGACTCGCCCTGCATGCCGGCGATCATGGCCTGCGCCTTACCCTTCGGCATACCGAGGCCACCCTCAGCGATCGGGCGCTGCAGGTAGTCCATCCACGAGGCTATGCGAGAACGGCCGGCATCCGTGAGGCGTCCTCGAGCCGCCCGCCGGCCGTCGTTGCCGGTGTAGTCGCCAGACGGCTCAGTAGCGCCACCACCACCGATGCTGGGAAGGCGAGGCGTGCCACCGCCGAGGCCGTTGAAGCGCCCAGCCCCAGGACCAGCAGGGCCAGCCTCGCCGTGATAGCCCGGACCGGATCCGCCGCCGGGCAGGTTCGCACCGCGACCGAGCCCAGGCAGCCGCCCAGAGCCACCACCGCCCGTGTAGGCCGCCGACTGGATCCGAGCACCACCGAACAGCCCGTCGCCGTCAGCGGACGATTTCTGAGCCGTAGCACCCTGCTGTGCCTTCATCTGCTCGGACAAGCCGTCAATCGATCGACGCAGCTTCTCCGTCGACTCCCTATAGTCGCGGTCGCGCTCCTCAGGCGTGCGGGCCTTCAGGCGCGCCAACTCGGCCTCCGCAGCCGTGAGCTTCTGCTGCGCCGCCTCCGGGCTGTCGAGCAAACCCATCCGCTGCTGGGTCCGGCCAATCAGGTGCTGCGAGGCTTCGTTCGACACGTCCCGCAGCTTGCGCAGGCGGTCGACCTTCTCCTGGGCGTCGATCTCATCGTCACCGGCCAGGGGAGCGAGCCGGCGGGCGAGCGGGCCAGATCCACCATCAAGATGTCGGTACGCCTCGACATACCGACCTTCGTTGAAGCTCCGGATCGCTGCCGCAATCTCCTTCACGTCATCCATGAGGGGCTTCACCAGCGCGGTGGTCGAGAGCAGCACCTGCTTCGCCGAGTCGCCGGCCCCCTTCCAGTCGATGGCGTTCAACTCGCGAGAGACATCCTGCAGGCCAGTGCGTAGGCCCTTCAAGAAATCGCCGCGCTGGTCCTTGGCGATGCCGTCGACCCACTGGGTGAACTCGCTGGCGAACGGCAGCACCTCGCGAGCGATCGTCGTGCCGATCGTCTGCATCGAGGTGCGCAGGTCGGCGATGGCCTGTTCGAACTTCTCAGCCTGCAGGATGGCTTTCGGGTCGAGCGGGCCGAGCCGCTGCTTCTGTGCGTTCCACACGTCGGCCAGCTTGCCGAGGTGACCGTCAGCGATGCGCCCGAAGTCCGAGTTGCCGAATACGTGCTGGGCGAAGATCCCCCGCTCGACCGGGTTGCGGATTGTCTCCATGAAGGTGAGGCTCTTGCGGAGCTTCTCGCCCTCGTCGGTCGTGCCACGGATGTCCTGGGCGAAGTCCTGGAAGGCCTTCCGCCCGGCCGCGTCGGTGCCCTGCCGGTTGATCCACTGGTAGGTCTCACCGATGCCCCGGCTGAACTCGCGCATGTTGCCGGCGAACGTCTTGGTGCCGGCGGCTACCGCGTCCTGCTCCAGCCCGAACTTGCGGGCGACGGCACCGAAGGTCTGAAGGGTCCCAGCCGCTACCCCGGTCTCGCGCGAGAGCGCCCCGAGGCTCGACAGGTTGCTGGAAAGCTTGCTCAGCGACATCGCCACTCCGGCGACCGCCGCACCGGCCGTCAGACCTGTGACGCCCACGGTCGCCAATGCGGGGTTCAGGATCGTCGTCGCCGAGCGTGCCGTGGTCTGGATCGCGGACTCGGCCTTGCCCATACCCTTCGCCAAGGCCTCGCCGTGGCTGGCTCCCTGCCGGGAGACATCGAGAAGCTGCGCCCGCAGGCTCTTCAGCGGACCCGAAAACCGGTCCTCAACCTCCGCACGCATCCGCAAGGTTTCATCGGCCATGGCGGCCTCCTATCGTGTCTCGGGTTCGGTCAGGTGTAGAGGCCGGGCGGGGTGCCGCCGGAGACGCCTTGGCCGGCGTTGGATTGGGTCTGGCCGCCACCGTTGTAGGCCTCCGGCAAGACCAAGCTGATGTCGGTGGTGGTGCCCTGCGGGCCTTGGCTGGCGGTCACGGCCTGGATCGCCAGCAACATCCGGTCCTTGGTGAACAACATCGGCGAGTAGACCGACACGACATCGCCGATGTGCTCTAGCCAGAGGCTGTTCTGGTCCTTGAACCAGCCCTGGACCTTGATGTTGACGTTGATCTGGTTGGCGAGGTTGAAGCCGTTCTCGTGCTGGGCGCGCAGCCGCATGTCGGTCTGATCACCGGGATGCTCGGCGATGAAGTGGAACGGTGCGTGCTCGGTCACCGCCGAGTTCCTCACCGTCGCGGTCACGTCCCTGGAGGCATCCCCGAACGTCTGATCGTTGCCCGGCTGCTGGCCGATGGACTGGATCTCGGAGAACGCGTCCTGATAATCGAACACCGCGTTGGCCGCGAGGATGTTGCGGCCTTCCTCCAGCTCGGCGATGGCCCCGGACTTGGCCTTCAGCCTGTAGCCGACGATATCCGCGCCCTGGCCAGGCAACAGGTAGATGTTCCGGAACCGACACAGGCGCTCGATGAAGGCGAACACGCTCTCGCCGGCCAGCACGTTGACCTTCGGGAAGGCCTTGTCGGCGTCGGTCGTGTCGCCCTTCAGGCTGAACTTCACGCCGTAGGGCTTGAGCACGGCGTTTGCGATCTGGCTCAGCGAGTAGCCCATGAATTCGCCTTGGTTGTGATCGACCGTCGCGCGGGCGATCACCTGCGAGCGGGTCGTGCCCGTGATCTGCAGGCCGTGCTCCTTGGCATCGTAGGCCGGCTGCCGGCCGGTGATACGCCCCTCGGAGACGGCCTGGCGCCCGCCCAGAAGCACTTCGCAAGCATCACCGATCCCGAGCTTGAGGTCGGCAAAGTTCGGGGCGGCCTCGGCCGGGGCAGCTGCCGTGAAGGCGAACTTCGGGAACAGGTCGACGCCGGACCGGGTGACCGACACCGTCTGCCAGTTGAGGTAGTTCTTGCCCTTTACCTTGATAGAGGCGACTTCCTGCGGCTTGGGCATGTCAGGCAGCCTCTCGACCAGCGCCGTCGCCGGCCAGACGCTGCACGTCATGCTCGACCGACAGCTCCTCCAGGATGGCCACCAGTTCGTCGTAGAGCAGCGCCCGGATCGGCTCGGCCTCCCGCTGCATCACCAGCCGCGGAGCGACCCGGGAGGCCAGTCCCAGGATCTTGTTGCGCACCCGGGACAGACCACCGGTCATGATCGCGATGGCGTCGTCGATCAGCACCACCCTGCCGGTCGCGATGTCGTTCTTGATCTCGGCCGAGATAGCGAGCGCTCGATCCTTCCGGGCTCGCTCTTGGGCCGGGTCGAGGTTGCCAACCGGGATTTCAGGCGTGGCCTTGAGATGCGCGATGTAGGCGCGCACCACTGGGATCAGCGGATAGCGTCCGCGCTCCTCCTTGGGCAGCACGTCCTCTGCCACGAGCTGCTGAACGCGACGGGTCGTCATGTCGAGCACGTGTGCGATCGTCGTCACCGGCACCATCAGCGCGGCGTCGGCGGCGGCATCAACGGTGGCAGATTTCGCTTTCAACGGCCGATTTCCTCGAAGCTACGATGTCAAACTCAATTTGAGACTGCGAAGCGAAACGCGCTGTAAAAGTTGATACCTGCGGAGTTATCGAACTCGCGCGGACCCTCGGGCCTGACCACCCCGAACAGGGACCCAGGGACTCGCATGACCGGACACCCTCCAACGGGGAGTGCCAGCTGGGTCCCGCCGCCGCCCCTGGAAGTGAGGGACGGCTGCTCACCGCATCCCTGCCGATCGCCATGCCCTGCCACGGGCCTCAGCCTCCTTGGCCGTCTCGTGCAGAAGGTCGGACCGGATCGGCGCCTGCTCCACGTTGCCGATGCCATGAGCGTCACCGTGATCGACAGGCGTGGTCTCGATGACCGGCACGTCGGGCTGCGCGGTGGTGTCGGGCTTGGTGGTGGCCATCAGGGTCTCCGGCTGGGGCTGGGAAGGAGACCGCAGCGGGGTGACCCCACCGCCGCGATCTCCCGGGATCCCTGCTTGGTCAGGGGTTGCAGTCGTGCCGGCCTTGGCATCCCTCTCCATGGCCATGGGTTCGAGGGACAGGCTGGCTTGTCGCTGTTGGGCTGACTGCATCGCCCTCAATGGCGCGGGTGAAGGAGGCCCTCTCGGGTCTGGCCCACGCAATCTCGTTCAGGCGACGCGACGCCAAACTGACTGGTCGTGAGCGCGGTGCTCGGCGCCAACGGCATGCTGGCGGGCACGGGCATCGTAGCTACGACCGTCGCGTGTGACCTTGATCTTGGCGCCGGCAAACTCAGGCGGCACGTCAACGACATGGCGCACGGCGCTTTGGCCGACGCTCTCACGCGTCTGAGTGGCCGCGGCCTCGTCCCGGCGGTTCTGGGCCGACCAGGCGGCCATGCGCTCGGCCTGAGTGAGCTTACGCTCGGGAGTCGTCGGTTCGGGCTTGTTGAGCACGCGGCGCCAGAAGGCGACGTTCTCGGCGGTTTCCTGTCGGGTGATGGTCATGCTCAGCGTCCCGTGTTGAGGCTGATGGGGAAAGGAGTGACGACCCAGATTGGAGTGGCGTCACGGCCCAGGCCGGGCAGCTTCACGCGGCTGGCAATGGAGGCGTGAGGCTGATCAGACCGGCCTTCCCAACTGCAGCGGGGCTCGCCGGGCGGCACCGGCTCGGCGCCGTCGGGCAAGGCGTAGTTGGCGGCCTCGATCAGCGCGGCCCGCTCGCGGATCTTCTCCAGCAGGGGCACTAAGCGCTGCGCCTCAGTCACATACTGGTCGGCCAACGTCGCGACCTCTGCGGAGGCCTTCATGGCCTTGCGGTGCAGTTCCTTGCGGCGTTTCTGCTCGGCCTCGTGCGTGGCCTGGGCGTTAATCTCAGCGATCACCGCGGCGGCGTGCTGAACCTCCAGCTGGTCGAGCCGGATCTTGGTGACCGCGATGCGGTGATCGAGGTTGGCCACGTCGTCGGCGCTGCCCTTCAGCAGCACGCCGGAACGACTGGCCTCCAGAGCATCGCGCTCGGCCTGGGCGGCATCGCGTTCGGCAAGGATCTGCGCGGCAGTCCGCGGCGCGGGCGGTGTCGGGTACAGCACGACCTTGCTGGGCTCGAGGCCGACCACCGGGGCGAGGGCGCGGTCGTGACGATCGTGGCGGACGTTGACTGTCGGGAGCGCGTTCATGCCGGCCATCCTCACGCTGCCTGACGGAGAGCGGGAGCGGCCGGAGGCGTGCGGGGACCGTCGTCGGGACTGAGCCGGACACCGTGACGGGCCAGGTGTGCGCGGACGCCCTGGCGCACGTATTCTGAAACGGTCTGGCCGCGCTGGCGGGCAGTAACCTCTACAGCTCGGGCGAGATCTGTCTCGACCTTCAGCCGGAGCAATGCGTCTCTTCGAAGTGGATTAGTCATCGTAAGTGCCACCGCGTTGCAGTTGCGTGGCTCTTACAGTGCTATCTTGAAGACCTGTCTGCAACAACGGCGATCATACCAGCCAATGCCAGGTGCGTGTCCGTCGTTATGTTCTGTTGTTTAGTGTTATGTTTTGTTGCGGCTTGGCTGAGTTATTCTGTCGCACATTTTTTACAGAGTTGCTTCATCAACCGCCCCATTTGGATGGCGCCCGATCGCGTTCTGGCTGACGACTAGGTTGGTCCGGCCTTCTCTTGATCAGGCGCGTGATGATGCAGACCGATGCCAACCAACTCACTTCTAGAACGCAGACCTTGAGGACGATGTCAGCCAAGACATCACCGAACATGTACCCATTGATGGAGCCAGCCACTCCTGCGGCTAGCGCTATGGCTGTCACGATCGGAACCAGCAGATGCCAGCTTAATAGCACTCCGCACGCAGCCCCTAGCAGGGCGATCAATAGATATCCCATACGCTACCACCAACTCCCGCTTAATCCCCCTAAAGCGAGGAAGAGCCAGGATGGTACAACGGTAGCGTGCATAAGGCGATGCAGAATTTGTTGCGACAAAAAGAACAAT
>NZ_JAKSYL010000091.1 GCF_022829515.1 Methylobacterium sp. J-048 | reverse complement strand
GAGCGGATCGGCGAGGTCGTGCGGATCATCTCGGTGATCGCCGAGCAGACCAATCTGCTGGCGCTCAACGCCACGATCGAGGCGGCCCGGGCCGGAGAGGCCGGCCGCGGCTTCGCGGTGGTCGCCGCCGAGGTCAAGGGTCGTCATCACCCGCACGATCCAGACCGGGTTCAACCGCGAGACCGGCGAGGAGGTGTTAGAGCAGGAGGCGATGGAACTGTCGGCGAGGCCCTACATCGTGATCGTGGTCGACGAGATGGCCGACCTGATGATGGTGGCCGGCCGGGTCACGCGGTGCGGTTTGGACGATGTCGGCGCGGTTGAACAGCGGTACACCGCGGCCTTGGACAAGGGCCGAGATCGAGTCGTGTCGTAATCAGGACGCCGGATTGTAGGCAGGCACCAGATCGGTGTGGATGAAGTC
>NZ_JAKSYL010000051.1 GCF_022829515.1 Methylobacterium sp. J-048 | reverse complement strand
CAGTCCAGCCGCAGACCCCGCGCCACGAACGGCGTCTCCGGCAAAACCGCCTCCGCCACCGCCTCAGCCGCCTCGCTCACCTGACCCGCAAGCTGCTCAGCCACATCAGACATCTCAACCCTATGGTGCGGCGCAGAAGCGAGGTGGGAAGTGGGTGGGCCGGCCTCGCGCAACATGGGCTCGCTTCCTGAGGGGGTGATGACGAGGAGATAGTTAACAGCTTGTTAATAGCCTCTATCTAGCGAATTATTGACCCGTCCACAAGCTGGGCTATATGGACATTAACAGTCTAAGTTGAGTTCAATTTACGCGGCTATGTAATGTAGCTGCGTGTATTGGGTCCTGCCGAGATGCCGGTGGAGACGAGGCGATGCTGTCGGGAGCTCGGTTTTGGACGGCGGCGGTATAGTGTCGGTATAGGCAGAGGCTATGTATCGGCGGCTTTTTCTTTGGTGCGGTGCACGCAAGATCGATATCCACCGTCACGTTTGCCGCTGCACTCTATCGAAGACCTCAGGCCTCGTTCGCGATCAGCTTGCGGCGCTGTTCAGGGGCCGACAGGGGTGACCGATCGGTCGCAGGGGTGGAAACTACGCAGGCGGCCGATGGGAGATGCGTCCGGTCTGCGTCTGCGAAATCTCCGCTGCGTGCGGCGTCCAGCAGGCGCGCCGGCATCCCGCAGGGCTGGTTTCGGGTGAGCGGCGAAGACGGACGGCTGCTATGACGTGACGCGCTATGGGCGGCCGAGGCGATCACATCGGTCGGCTCACAGGGAAAGGGAGACGCTGTGATGGCGGTTCTGGTGACGGGCGCTTCCGGGTGTATCGGCCGCCCCATGCTTCTTACGCTGCTGGACGCGGGTCACGAGGAGATCGTGGCGCGCGACGACCGCTCCACCGGCTTCGATTGGGCCGTGCCCGCAGGCGTCAAGCGGGTGGTCTGTGAAGTTGCCGACCTGGCGCTGGGCTGGGAGGATAAACTCGGTACGCGCAATCGGATCTGAACGGCGCTAAATCGTGCTAATACAGGCCACAAGATATGAATCCTGGCAGAGGCTGGCTGAATGAGAGTTGCAATCGTTCATTATTGGCTTGTCGGCATGCGCGGCGGTGAGAAGGTTGTTGAAGCGCTCTGCAAGATGTAC
Source organism: Methylobacterium sp. J-048 (assembly GCF_022829515.1). Lineage (GTDB taxonomy): Bacteria > Pseudomonadota > Alphaproteobacteria > Rhizobiales > Beijerinckiaceae > Methylobacterium. Next base: position 12,549 of record NZ_JAKSYL010000051.1, on the reverse strand, counting down.
CCGCAGGCCGACATTTTTACCCACGCCTATTCGCCAGACTCCATATCGCCTGTCATCAAAGCCCATCGCATCCAGACCTCGTTCATCGGCCGGCTTCCGTTCTCGGCGACGCGCTACAAATCCTATCTTCCGCTCATGCCGATGGCCCTCGAGCAGCTCGACCTGCGCGGGTACGATCTCGTGATCAGCAGCGAGTCCGGCCCGGCGAAGGGAATCATCCCGCCCTCGAACTCCACCCACATCTGTTATTGCCATTCCCCGATGCGCTATGTCTGGAACATGTTCCACGATTATCGTGAGCGGACGGGGCTCCTGAACCGGCTCCTGATGCCGCCGGCGGCGCATTACATCCGGAACTGGGACGCGATCTCGGCGAGCCGCGTCCACGAATTCGTGGCGAATTCCGCGACCGTCGCGCGGCGGATCGAGACCTATTATCGGCGCCGCGCCACCGTCATCTATCCCCCGGTCGATACCGATGCGTTCGGCGCCGTGCCGGAGCATGAGATCGGCGCCTATCACCTGATGGTCGGCGAGTTGGTCCGCTACAAGCGGCCGGAACTGGCCATCGAGGCGTTCAACCGCCTGGAGAAGCCCCTGGTGGTGATCGGGGGCGGGGAGATGCTGCGCGAACTGCGCAGCCTGGCCGGGCCGCATGTCAAGATGCTCGGTCCCCAGCCCTTCTCGGTGCTAAAACATCATTATGCCCGCTGTCAGGCCCTGATCTTCCCCGGCGAGGAGGATTTCGGGATCGTGCCCGTGGAGGCTATGGCGAGCGGACGGCCGGTGATCGCCTACGGTAAGGGCGGCGCGACCGAGACGGTGCAGGAAGGGATGACCGGGACGTTCTTCCACGAGCAGTCGGTGGACGCGCTGATCGACGCCATCGCGCGGTGCAAGGCGATCGCGCCGAAGCCCGGCGACCTGATCGGCCGGGCCGCCGAGTTCAGCGTCGAGCGCTTCACCGGCGCGATGACGCAGTTCATCGACGGTGTCCTCGAGCGCGAGGATTACGGTCACCGCCCCGCGATGGCCGGAGGACAGCTGGATCTGTTGAATTGAGCTTGCGCGGTTTGAATTGTTTTGAAGTCGAAAAGACTTTCGTACGAAAGATTGATTGTGATGCCTGAGCCTATCGATACGGTCTATCCCATCATCCTGTGCGGGGGCACCGGTACGCGCCTGTGGCCGGCCTCGCGCGAGAGCATGCCCAAACAGTTCGCCCGGCTGGTCGATGCGCAGCGCTCGACCTTCCAGGCGAGCCTGGAGCGGGTCGCGGACCTGGCCGTGTTCGCCAAGCCGACCGTGATCGCCTCCGCGGAAGCCCGGTTCATCGTCGCCGAGCAATGCGGCCAGCTCGGGCTCACCGCCGACATCCTGCTCGAGCCGCAAGGCCGCGACAGCGCCGCCGCCGTTGCGGTGGCCGCGCTGCACGCCGCCGCCACCGACCCGCAGGCGGTGGTGCTGATCATGGCCGCCGACCACGTCCTGCCCGACACCCAGGCCTTCGTGGATGCCGTGAAGGCCGCCGCGATCGGCGCCCGCGCCGGCTACACGATGACGCTCGGCATCGAGCCGACCCGCCCGGCCTCGGATTACGGCTACATCCGCCGCGGCGCCCCGATCCCCGAGGCCCCCGGCGCCGCCCGGGTGGAGAAGTTCGTCGAGAAGCCGGATCGCGCCGGCGCCGAGGTGCTGATCACGGATGGCGCGCTGTGGAACTCGGGCTACTTCCTGTTCCGGGCCGACCTGATGCTGGCCGAGCTCGAAGCCTTCGTGCCGGACGTCCTCGCCGCCGCCCGCGCCGCCTACGAGGCCGCGGTGACCGACCTCGACTTCGTGCGCCTGGATGGTGAAGCCTTCGCCAGGGCGCCAAAAATCTCGATCGACTACGCGGTGATGGAGCGGACCGCCCGGGCGGGTGTGCTGCCGGTGTCGTTCCCGTGGTCGGATGTCGGGACCTGGGACGCGGTCTGGCAGGTGCTGGACCACGATGCCGAGGGCAACGCGGTCCGGGGCCGGGTCTCTTTGATCGGGACGAAGAACAGCCTGGTCCACAGCCAGGGCGACGGCCTGACCGCGGTGGTCGGGTTAGAGGACGTGGTCGTGGTGTCCACGCCCGACGCGGTGCTGGTGGCCTCGAAAGCGCGCTCGGGCGAGGTCAAGCAGTTGGTCAACGCCCTGCGGGCGTCCGGCGAGCCGGAGGCGGACGCGCATCTGCGGATGTACCGGCCGTGGGGCTGGTACCAGCGGATCGACATCGGCGAGCGCTTCCAGGTGAAGCGGATTCAGGTGGTGCCGGGGGGGCGCCTGTCGCTGCAGAAGCACTATCACCGTGCCGAGCATTGGGTGGTGGTGCGCGGTACCGCCGAGGTGACGGTCGACGACCGGGTCGTGCTGGTTCACGAGAACGAGGCGGTGTACCTGCCGATCGGGTCGATGCACCGGCTGAATAACCCGGGCAAGATCCCGCTGGAGCTGATCGAGGTCCAGGTCGGCTCCTATACCGGCGAGGACGACATCATCCGGGTCGAGGATATCTACGGCCGCTGATCTGGGCGCGCCGTTGTCGTGAGCGGCTGCGCGCAGGGGCAGGGCACCATGGCCCATCCGAGCCGTGCCCGGATGCGACAGCACGGGGCACGGCTTTCGTGCCTCTTGCGGTTTCGTCGTGTCCGGATTTGCTCCGGCTCGTTTGACAGGTCCTCCCCATTCTTGACCTGAGGCGCCCGCGCCAGCGGCACGTGCAGGCGTTCCCCGGCAGTCTCGGCGTTCCCCGAAAGCCCCCTGCGAGGCTGCTGCGCAGCGCCTCGGCGCCAGTCCGCGCTGTGCCGCCGGAGCCAGATCCACGTTCGGCTGTTCCCATCGCAAGAGATTGCGAGATACCGACGCGCTCGGCGTCGGTTCCTCCGCACGGATAGGCCGAGATCGCGTCCGCTCGCAGCGCCGGAAACGGATAGCGCGCGCGGATGCGGTATGCGCGGCCCCTCCCTCGCAGGGCATGTATCCGTGCGCGGAAATAAAATCATCTCCGCTTAGGCGCACAGATTTACCGACCTGGCTCGGATGCGATACGAGTGTCCCACGAATCACGATTTGTAATGGAAAATATCGGCGATGGGACAAATAGAAAATTCAACGTCGGCGTTGTTCTGCGCGGGATCGTGCTGACGTTCTCGCTTTTCTTGTGATGAAGAATTGTTGTTCCGATCGGCGGGTTGAGACGAGACATGGTTGAGCAGGCAGCCTTAACGATCGAGCCCCCGGCATCAACTGAAAATTTCGATGCTGTCGTTCTCGGTGCCGGTATCAGCGGCCTCGTATCAGCCGCGGTACTCCATGATCAGGGGTATCGGCGCGTTATCGTCATCGAGGAATTCGATAAATATGGCGGCAATCATATCGATTGTGCTATTGGCCCCTACACGTTCGATATCGGAAGTTTTATATTTCAGGATGATTCGCCGTTGCTGGCGCATTTTCCGGAGATGCTGCCCCTCTACGTTCCCATCGATCCGACCTGGGGGAAGCTGACGCCGCAGGGCGCCGTTGCAGGCTATCCCCTGTCGATCAAGGACGACATCTTGCGCTCCGGCTTGTGGGGCTGCACCAGGATCGGGCTTTCCGTCCTGTATGCGCGGATATTCCGGTCCAAGATCGGGAATGCGCGCGATTTCGCGCGTTACTGGATCGGCGACTATCTGCTGAAACGGTCGGGGCTGGAAAGTTACATGACGCGCTTCTTCGGCATCGCCGCCGAGAAGGTCGACCTAGATTTTGCCGAGAAGCGGATGCTCTGGATCAAGGAGCATTCTTCCCCCAGAGCGATGCTTCGGCACCTGCGTCCGCATAAATCGGCTGCGCCGACCAACCGCCAACTCGCCCGGCCGCGATCAGGCTACGACGATCTATACGCGGTCGCAGCCGAGAAACTGGGCAGACGGGGCACGGTCTTCCGGCTCGGTTGCGAGGTCTCGAAGATCCGAAAAGTCGGGTCGACGTTTCACCTCGACGCTGCGGGACGGACGATGACCGCCGGGCGGCTTGTGTCGACGATTCCGATCAATCGGGCGCTCGATATCTGCGGGCTGGATGTCGATGACAATCTCTCGTCCGTGACGCTGATCAGCTTGTTTTTCAGCTTCGTCGGCAAGAAAGGGTTTGACTGCTCGGTTCTGTACAACTTCTCGCATAACGGGTTCTGGAAGCGCCTGACAATGTATTCCGATTTTTACGGCAAGTCCGATGGGCGCGAATATTTCGGCGTGGAGGTCATCGCATCTCAGGCCGGGGACAGCCTGGAGATCGCGGAGCGGGATTTCCGGTCGCATGTCGCGCACAACCACCTGTTCGACGGTGACCTGCGGCTCGAGGGCGCTCGTTTCGTTCCGAATGCCTATCCGATCTACGTCAACAATGCGCAGGAACGGGTCGCGGTGGCGCTGACGCGACTGCGCAGTTTCGGGGTCGAGTCGTTCGGACGACAGGGTGGGTTCGACTATCAGCCGACGGCTCGCGTTTCGACGCAGAACGCCGAAGCGCACCTGCGGCGCCAGCCCGAGACGAAAGCCTCCTGACGCCGGGGAATCGTCACGAACTCGGGCTGCCGCGATCCCAGCCCCGATCATCCGGCAAGCCCATGAGGGTTGGCGTATTGAATTGGTTGCGTGTGCACAGTCATGCACAACCGTGAGCTTAGAATCAGCTGACACGAAAAATTGAAGCCTGCCGTTATCAGAGATAAAGGTGTGAATTTATCAATTCATTCGTTGTATCGGCTATCCGCACGAGTGGATTTTACCGGGCGATGGATGTACATCGCGGCTTGAGAGCCGTACCCGGGCGTTTTGCGCACGGTCGCGTCTCCGGGGTCTTGGGGTGGCGCGATTCCTTTCGCAGGCCGGCTTCCGCTCGGAATATGGGCGTCGAAGCCGCACAGCGTAAGGCAGGCCCGAGCGAGCCTAGTCTGTGGGAGCGCGAGACGGAGTAGGCGTTAGTCGTGGAGAGGGAGCCGAGGATCGCCGTCGTCATCACGTGTTTCAATTATGAAACTTACGTAGGCCAGGCGATCCGGAGCGTCGTCGGCCAGAATGCGGCCGATTGCGAACTCGTGGTGATCGACGACGGATCCACCGACCGGTCCTGGGACGTCATCCAGCAGACGGGTGTTCGCGCCTACCGGATCACCAATAGCGGACAGCGGTCGGCGTGCCTGTACGGTCTCGGTCAGACCCGCGCGCCGTTCGTCCTGTTCCTCGATGCCGATGACGAGTTGCGGCCCGGCGCACTCGACCGGATCCTCCAGGCCCTCGACCCCGGCGTCGCAAAGGTCCAGTTCTGCCTGACTTGCGTCGATGCGACCGGGCAGGTCATCGCCGAGCGCTACCCGGCGCTCGAAGCTTTCCGCAGCCAGGACAGGGTCACCGACGAGATCCTGCGCTCGGGCGTCTACCAGACGCCGCCGACCTCGGGAAATGTGTTCCGGCGGGATGTCTGTGAGATCTTGCATCAATGTGAGTACGACAATGCGGTCGATGGGGTCATCCTGCTCATCGCGCCGTTTATGGGGGATGTCGTCAGTATTTCCGAGAGCCTCGGCTTGTACCGGGTCCACGGGCGGAACGATTCGGGACTGGGGCGTGCCCCGCAGGCCGTGACCTTCGAGCGCGATCTGCGGCGTTTTCAATTGCGGTTGGCGCATCTGCGCAAGCTAGTGGGGCGCCTGCGGCCCGGGGCGGCTTTGATCGAACCCGAGCAGACCTACTATTTTCGGTTGATGGAATTTTCCGCCGCGCTCGTCCGCGGCTCCCGATACGGGGCGCGCGCCTTCCTGCAATTGCTCCGGGCCATCCTGACGGAGCCGCGCCCATGGAAGTGGAAGGTCGCGAACACGCTGTTCTTCGTGGTGGTGTTCCTCGCACCCCTGCGCCAGGCACAAGCGCTTCTCGCGTTTCGGTTCTCGGTCGGGGGACGGTCGGCGCGACAATTTCTGCGTGCCGCCAATGCCTCGCAATAGAAGCGGATGCGCTTGAGGTTCGCCCGGTATCTCTTTTATCCAGGGAAAATGCACGCGATACGTAGTTAAATGACCCGGGATGATTTGTATCAACCTTCGGGATTGATTAGGGTCGTGCTTCGCATAAGCGTCTAATGTTACGATCTTTCGGATGTAATGTTGGGCCGTTGTCAGGCGAAGCGAGCGTTGGTGTAACGTGCGAATCCTGCATCTTCTCAATCATACCCGGCGGATGAACGGGCATGTTCATGCGGCGATCGATCTGGCCTGCGCCCAGGTCGAGCTTGGCCACACGGTCGCGATGGCGAGCCAAGGCGGCGATTTCGACGCCCTTCTTCAGAGGAATGGCATCGAGACCTTCGTCGTCGATCACGAGCGCCGCCCTGGTCCGGTTCTGAAATCCATGGTCGGGCTCACCACGTTGCTGAGGCGCTGGAGGCCGGACGTCGTCCATGCCCATATGATGACGAGCGCGGTTCTCGCTTGGCCGGCCTGCAAGCTGACCCGCGTTGCGCTGGTCACGACGGTGCACAACGAGTTCGAGAAGGGGGCGATCTTGATGGGGCTGGGCAACCGCGTCATCGCGGTGAGTGCCGCCGTGGCCAAATCCATGCAGAAGCGCGGCATTTCGGCCGCGCGCATCGACGTCGTGCTGAACGGGACCATCGGCTCCGCCAGGATGACCGGCCGCTCTGAGGTCCCGAAAGCGCTCGATCACCCTGCAATCGTGTTCGTGGGCGGCCTCCATCCCCGCAAGGGCTTGCCCGATCTGCTCCAGGCATTCGACGCGGTCCACGCGCAGCACCCGGCCGTGCGGCTCTATGTGGTCGGTGACGGGCCGACGCTGCATACCTATGCCCAGATGGCCCGGGAGATGGCGTCCGCCGCCGCGATTTCCTTCACCGGCCCGCAGGACGATCCCTATCCGTGGATGCTGGGCGCCGACATCTTCGTGCTTCCCTCCCATGCCGATCCGGCGCCCCTCGTGCTCTCAGAGGCGCGGGAGGCGGGGTGTGCGGTGATTGCCACGCGGGTCGATGGGATTCCGGAGCTTCTGGGCCAGGGCGTATCGGGGATCCTCGTGCCGCCGAGGGCCCCGGACAAGATCGCGGACGCGCTCCGGATGCTGGTGACCGATCCCAGCCAGTTGCAGGCGTGGCGTGCCAAGAGCCAGAGCGATATCGACAACCTGCGGATCGAGCGCGTGGCGAATGAGACCATCGCGGTCTACGGCCGTGCGGTCGGACGCAGGGCCAAGCGTTCCGCAGCGTGACGCGGCGGGACCGGCGCTTTTGCTCCACGGCGTTATTCAGCCTGGGTCACGCTGTGTGTCCGGTTAATAGGCTGGACAGCGCTCATCATCGCCGTATTGCCCTTATCCGGGTTCTATCTCACGGATAAAGACGTCACGCTTCGGGTCGGTCGCGATCCCGCTGAATGTCGTTTCCCGCAGGATCCGTTCATGCTTACCGTCAAGACCCTGCGCGGCGCCGTCTGGAGTGTCGCGGCGCGTACCTCATCGCGCGTGATCGACCTCGTAACGCTGCTCGTCCTCGCGCGACTTCTGACACCGGCCGATTTCGGCCTCACGGCCATCGCGGTGTCGCTGATCTCGATCGTCGAGATGGTTCTCGAAGTGCCTCTGGTGCAGGCCCTGATGCGCCTGCCGCGCATCGAGAAATCGCATCTCGACACCGCTTTCACCCTGGGCTTGCTGCGTGGCGGGGTGATCGCGATTCTGATGATGCTCGCCGCCTGGCCGGTCGCGCACATCTACGACGATTCGCGGCTCATTGCGCTCATCCTCGTCCTCGCGCTGGGGCCGATCGCGCGGAGCCTCGCCAGCCCCGCGATGGTGCACTTCTTCCGTGATCTCAATTTCCGCGTCTCGTTCGTCACGGCATTTTCCGGAAAGATCATCGCGGCCCTGATCTCCGTGGCGACGCTGTATGCCGGAGGCGGTTATTGGGCGCTCGTGATCAACCCCGTCGTCTCGATCTGGATACCCACGATCTTGTCCTACGTGCTGGCTCCGTACAGGCCGAAGCTCTCGCTCGAAAAGCTGCGCGCCTTCTCGGCGTTCACGGGCTGGTTCACCTCGGCGCAGATCCTGACCGCGTTCAGCTGGCAATACGACCGCATCTTCCTCGGGTACAACGTCGAAAAGGCGGTTCTGGGCCGGTACAGCCTGGCCAGCGATTTCTCGGTCATGCCGACCGAAAGCCTGATCGGTCCGGCCATGCGCCCAGTCATGGCCGCCTTCGCCACGATGGCCGACGACCGGAGGCGTCTGGGTCTTTCGTTCCTGAAGGCGGCACGCCTGACGATGTTCATCGCCTTGCCGGCGGGAATCGGGATCGCGCTGACGTCGGATCAGATCATCACTGTCATTCTCGGCAGCCAATGGAGTTCCGCAGCTGTATATCTGCGTTGGCTATCCCTGGCGATCATGTTCACGGCCTATTACCAGCCAGTATATTCACTGTGCCTTGCCATCGATAGGCCAAATTTGTTGGTGCAGATCAACATATTCGAGGTTGCATCGAAGATCCCGTTGATGACGGCGGCATTTTACGAGGGCGGTCTGCTGCTGATGCTGTATGCGCGTGTCCTGGCCGCCGTCGCCCTTCTGCTCGTCAGCGCCGTTTATGCGCGCCGTGTGCTCGGAATCGGTATCGCAGTGCAGATGCGCAATCTCTGGCAGGTCAGCCTGTCCTGCATCGCGATGGCGGTCGCCGTGTTCACCCTGCAGGAGGCGTTGCAGCGCGTTGAGATCGGGGCGCTCGCACAACTTTCTGCAATGATATTATGTGGTGCGGTGGTCTATGCGGCGTCGATGCACATATGCGGCTTTCGATTGCACTCCCTGCGACAATAACGTCGCGGCACGCATGGCGATCATGACGGGCGCCCGACAGAGATCTACCGTCGCCAGCCCCCGATGCTCGGGAGTTGTTTTCTTGTCATGACGACGAGTTTTTAACGTGTTTCGACGGTCTGATAGTTGCGTAAACTGCGGCGCGGGTTGAGTGCGGGCTGATATCGTATAAAGTAACATCCAGCGACGCATGGCGGCTCCGTGCTCGAATAGCGGGATGGAGCCTAAGTATTTTGCCGGAGTTCGGTTTCGGTTCGGGAGATTTGAATGTCTTGGCGGCAGATTGCTGCATCGTGCGCGTTCGTGGTTGCCAGCGTTCTCGCAGCACCGGCTGCCGAAACCCCGGGTCGATACCTGCTTGGCCCCCAGGATCGGTTGACCATTCGCGTCTACGATCTGCGGCGCAATACCGGCGAAGCGTATTCGTGGACCGCCCTCAACGGCGAATTCTCCGTGGCGGCGGACGGCACAGTGTCGCTGCCTCTGATCGGCCAGATCAAGGCGGCCGGCGGGACACCGACCGATCTGGCCGAGGCGATCGGAACCTCGTTGAAGCAGGCGGCCGATCTCGCGGAAACGCCGGCGGCCTCGGTCGAAGTCGCCAAATACCGGCCCTATTACATCACCGGTGCTGTGCAGCAGCCTGGCAAATTCGAGTATCAGCCAGGCTTGACCGTTCTCCAGGCTGTCAGCACCGCGGAGGGGCTCCTGCGCGGGTCGGATCCGCGGGCGATCCGGAAGGAGATGGTGACGACCCGCGGCGAGTTGCGGACGCTCGTCACGGAGCGGATCGCGCTGGCGGCCAAGCAGGCGCGGCTCGACGCGGAGATCGCCAGCGCAGATGCCGTTACCTTCGGCGAGGATCTGAAGGGAGCCCTCGACAAGGCGCGGGCCGATCAGGCCATGCGCGGCGAGCAGCTCCTGTTCGAGACGCGGCGCAACTCGGTCAAGGCGGAGATCGCTGCGATCGAGCAATCGATGACCAGCTTCCGCGCGGAGATCAGCGCCCTTGAGAACAAGTCCAAGTCGCTCGATCGCCAGATCGAACTGAGCCGGGGCGAATTGAACCTCGTCAATGACCTCGTCGCCAAGGGGCTCACGATCACGCCGCGGAAACTGGCCGCCGAGCAAAGCCAGGCCGCGTTCGAGAGTAATCGACTGGACGTTCAGGTCGCGATGCTGCGCGCCCAGCAGAGCCTGACCCGGGCCGAGCGCGACATCATCGAGCTCCGATCCCGGTTCCGCCGCGACGCCCTGGCTGACGCGGCGGATACGCGCCTCAAGCTCGCGCAGAACGACGAGAAGACGCTGACCGCAGGACGGCTCTCGGCGGATGCCGAGTCGCAGGCGCTCGGCAGCGGCGAGGACGGCGCCGAGATGCTGACCCCGCGCTATGAAGTCACCCGCAGGGTCGGCGACCGGTCCAACACCTGGCTCGCGCAGGAGGATGCCCAGGTCGAGCCCGGCGATGTCGTCCGGGTCATCCTCGTCCGGAACCAGAACGGCAAGTCCGGCGAAACGCCGCAAGGTCCTGCGCCGCAAATTCCTTCACCGCAAGTCTCCGTGCCACAAGTCTCCGCGCCGCGCCGGCCGTCCGAGGGCGGCAACGTTAGCCGCGCCGGGCCGGCCTCCGCAGATGCCGTGCGCCGGGCTGCGGAAAGTGCGGATCGGTAGGGCGCGGTTGAAATGGATCCGGGATCGTTCGCGGCAATCTGCAGCCCTCGGCTGAATCGATCTTACCTCGAGGCAAGCGGATCATGAGCTTCGAGCCGATCGGCGCCATCACGATCGTCGTCGGGCTGTTCTGTCTGCTGTTCGGCACCCGCTCGACGGTCGTGGCGTTTGTCGTGTTCTGCACGCTCGGGTCCGCCGCCGCGCTGCTGCTCGGCGGCGCCAACATTCAGCCGGCACACCTGTTTCTGGTCTTCCTAGCCATCTCGACGCTGTTCTGGCGGAAAACATCCATCGCGATGTTGGAGGCACTCAAGATCACCGAGCCCGGCTTCTGGCTTCTCTGCCTTGTCCTGTACGGTGTGCTGAGCAGCTATGTCATGCCGCGGCTGTTCGCCGATGCGACTTATATTATCCCGCTCGGCACGTCGGAGCATCTGAGTACCACTGACGGCGCCGTGCCGCTGGGACCAGTCTCCAGCAACCTGACTCAGCCGATCTATCTGATCGGCGACCTCGTCTGCTTCCTCATGATCACGACCATTGGATCGACGCGAAGGGGCCTCGAAACGCTCGCCACCGCCTTGATCGCCTATGCGGCCACCAATATCGCCTTCGGCATCCTCGACTTGGTTACGAGCGCGACCGGCACCCAGGAGGCGCTGCAATTCATCCGGAACGCCCAATACACGTTCCACGATGAGGAAACGGTCGGCACGATGCGGCGGATCATCGGCTCCTGGCCGGAAGCCTCGGCTTTCGCCAGCATGACGCTGGGGGCGCTCGGCTTCACCGGCATGCTGTGGCTCTGCGGACGCAAGCCGCTCATCACCGGGCCCCTGGCGCTGCTCTCGCTGCTGTTCGTGGTGATCTCGACCTCGTCGACCGGGCTGGTCGGCTCGGTGGTCGTGCTGGGGCTCCTCTACGTCACGGCGCTGCTGCGGTGCAGCATGCGCCCGCAGGATCGCTTCAGCGCCGCGACGGTCGTCCTCGGGCCGCTGCTCCTCTGCCTGATCGTGCTGCTGGCGCTGGTCACCGAGGGCGTCGCGGAGAGGATCTACGAATATGTCGACACGCTGATTTTAAGCAAGGCGCAGACCGAGTCGGGCGTCCAGCGCTCGTACTGGAATGCGCTCGCCCTTCGGAACTTCTTCGATTCGTGGGGTCTCGGGGTCGGCCTCGGGACGAACCGGACCTCCAGCTTTCCGCTGGCGGTGCTTTCGAATGTCGGCGTTCCGGGCGCGATCTTCTACCTGTTGTTCATCGCGACGGTGTTCGGCGTCCGCCGGGGCGAGTCTCGGAGCTTTCCGAGCGACGTGCGCGCAGCGTCTCGGATCGCCTGCCTGTCCCTGCTGACCGGGAGCATCGTCGCCGGGCCCACGGTCGACCAGAGCCTGTTGTTCTACGTCTTCGCCGGCGTCGCATCCGCCTGGCCGGAACGCGAGCGGCGCCCCGCCGCGCAGGCTGCAGCAGGACTCATCCCCGATCCGCTCGCCCTGGCCTCGATGCGATCTGCGTTGCGGTAGCGATCAGGCGTCGATGGGACCGGGCAGCGACCGGCGTGCCGTCCTGCATGGGCATCCACGGATGGTGCCTGTGGGCGGACGACGGCATCCACGTTCGTTTCGAGCAGAGCGAGTGCCCAGTTGATCGGCCCCCACAGGGTGGTCCAAGGTTAAAGTTAGTGCGCGGTAGGCCGCTCCACTACGGGTAGCTTGGCCGGCGGAGCTGGTCGGGCGAGCGCAGCCGGCCAAGCGGTGAAGGCTGGCAGGAACACTTCTGGTGCCGGCGGCCGGGAGCCTAGTGAGGCGAGCGGGCGTACGGTGTCGTAGTGACGTATCCAGCTTCCGATCACGATCTGCGCCCCCTTGAGTGTGTAGAAGATCTCCCCGGTGAGCACTTAGTCCCGCAGGCGCGCGTTGATGCCTTCGACGTAGCACTTCCTCACGGGATAGCCCGTAGTCACGTGGACGATGTTGGTCTC
>NZ_JAKSYL010000088.1 GCF_022829515.1 Methylobacterium sp. J-048 | reverse complement strand
GAGCGGATCGGCGAGGTCGTGCGGATCATCTCGGTGATCGCCGAGCAGACCAATCTGCTGGCGCTCAACGCCACGATCGAGGCGGCCCGGGCCGGAGAGGCCGGCCGCGGCTTCGCGGTGGTCGCCGCCGAGGTCAAGGGTTTGGCCGGCCAGACCGCCAAGGCCACCGAGGAGATCACCGCCCAGATCGGTGCGATCCAGCGCGAGACCGGTGTCGCGGTCGGGGCGGTGCAGTCGATCGGCAAGATTGTAGACACGATGAATGCCATCTCCAGCGCCATCGCGGCCGCCGTGGAGCAGCAGCGCTTTGCCACTGGCGACATCTCCCGCAGCATCGACGAGGCGTCGCGGGGGACCGGAGCGGTGAGCGAGAACGTCGTGTCGGCCTCGACGGCCGCCGACGCCACGCGCCGGGTCGCCGAGGAGGTCGGCAGCGCCGCGGGTGACGTGACCCGCAGCGCCGAGGCTCTCCGGGCCGAAGTCGTGCGCTTCCTGGCCGATATGCGGGCTGCCTGAGCGGCACGCGACCGATGGATCGGGGCTTCGCGCCCCGAACCCCGCCAAAGGGCCGCGGGCCCTTGGAAACCCGGATCTGGCGACCTAGAACACCGGCATTGCGCCGGCCACGGTGATGAGCGCGCCGGACGTGTAGCTGCTGTCCTCGGAGGCCAGCATCACATAGGCGGAGGCGAGCTCGGCCGGCTGGCCCGGGCGGCCGAACGGCACCTGGTCGCCGAAGGATTTGACCGAATCCTGGCTCATCCCGGACGGGATGAACGGCGTCCAGATCGGGCCGGGCAGCACGCCGTTCACTCGGATGCCCTTCTCGGCGAGCAGCTGAGCGAGGCTCAGCACTAGGTTGCTCAGCGCGCCCTTTGTGGCGCTGTAGGCCAGGAGCGACGGCATCGGGTGCTTGGAATTCACCGAGGAGGTGAAGATCACCGAGGCGCCGGGCTTCAGGTGGGCCAGCGCCGCCTTGGTCACGTAGAACGGGCCGAACACGTTCGTGCGGAAATGGTCCTCGAAGATGGTGTCTTCGATGGAATCCAGGCCCTGGTTCGGCTGCTGGAACGCGCCGTTATTGACCAGCACGTCGAGGCGCCCGAAGGTCTCGACGGTGCGGGCGACGAGCGAGCGCCCGTAGGCCGGGTCCTTGAGGTCGCCGGGCAGCAGCAGCGCGCGCCGGCCCGCCTTCTCGATCCAGCCGCTCACCGCCTCGGCGTCCGCCTGCTCCTCGGGCAGGTACGAGATGGCGATGTCGGCCCCCTCGCGGGCATAGGCGATCGCCACCGCGCGGCCGATGCCGCTGTCGCCGCCGGTGATCAGCGCGACTTGGCCGGTGAGCTTGCCGGAGCCCTTGTAGCTGTCCTCGCCGTGATCGGGCTCGGGCGCCATCCGGCCGGTCTTGCCCGGGAAGCTCTGCGGCTGGGCCTCGAACGGCGGACGCGGATATTTGTGCAGCGGATCGGTGGTCATGCAGGGTCTCTCGTTGGGATGTAAGCCCAACGATGGGTCGCTCGGGGTGTTCCTGCGCCCCGCCGACGCGCCGGGACCCGTCAGGCGACCGTCCGCGCGGGCCCTGTGGAGGATTTCCGCTCCCCGACAGGTTGCGCCGACGTGACGACACAGGGCAGCAACAGGCGGCCTCCAGTCTCCGGCCTGAGGGGAGACGCATCATGATCGAGTTTCAACCGGAAGACCGGGTCGCCCGCATCATCGATCGCGCCCTGCTCTGTGCCGCGATGGTGTCGCTCACCTTCGGCTTGGCCACGGGTCTGTGGGGACTGCTCCAGTGAGCGGCGCGCCGGACGCCGTCCCGGCCCGCCGCGGGTGCTAGGCCGGCCTGCCATGCGCCGGACCGGCTTCGACCGCACCGCCCTCGTGCTGATCTGCGCGGGCCTCACGCTTCTCGTGCTGGCGCAGCTCCTGGTGGGCTTCCCGTGACGCGCCGCATGGACCCGCCGGCGAGGCCGGGCGTGGACATGATGCTGAACCGCGCCCTCGTGGCCGTTTTGCTCCTCGCGGCGGCCGCGTTCATGGTCTACCTGGCGAGCCTCGCCTGCGAGGCCCTGTCGCCGAACCAGACCTACGCGGCCAGCATCGGGCTCAGCCTCGATCAGTGCGTGTCAGCCCAGGACGGCCTCGCGGAGACGGAGGCGCGCGCCTATTGCCGGCGCCCGGTGCCGAAGCGGCTCTGAAGGACACAAAAGCCCCAGGCGATGGCGCCTTCGCGTCTTGCGCGACGCGCAAGACGCTCGGGCCGGATGTGAGCACCGGAAAGCCTGGATCGATCAAGCTTCCGCCGAGAATGCCCTAGCTGCCGAACTTGTAGTTCAGGCCGAAGCGACCGAGCACGCCCTCGTTCCGGAAGCGGGAGGCGTAGGCGCCGACGCCTGGTCCGACCGCCACGAGCGGGACCGTGCGGCGTCCGAGGTCGTAGTACAGCGCTTCGCCCTTCACGGTCACCGCATTGGAATGGAAGACGTTGAACACGGAATCGGTCGGCAGCGCGAACTCGATGCCACCGCCGGCCGCGTAGCCGGTCTCGACGCGCGCGTTGCTGCCATAGAAGCTCGGTTGGCCGGCCGCGGTCTGGAAGACGCCGCGGTAGCTCTCGCTCGCATAGGCGAAGCCGCCGGTCCCGTACACGAGGGTGCGGTCGAACGCATAGCCGACGCGTCCGCGCACGGTCCCGAGGAAGCTGCCCAGCTCGCGGAAGGTGCTGATCCCGCCGAGGCGCCCGGTGGTGCTGCGGGTGCGGCTCAGGTCGGTGTAGGCCAGGTCGGCCTCGGCGCCGACGACGAAGCCGGAGCCGGGCGTGAACTGGAAATTGTAGCCGAGCTGGCCGCCGCCGGTGAAGCCGTCCCGCGGCAGGCCCAGAGCCGCCGGACGATTGCCGACTCGGACTCCGTCGTTGACCGGGAACACGCCGGCTGTCGTCACGGTGTCCTTGGTCGAGGTGATGTATCCAGCGTTGATGCCGAAGTAAGCGCCCGCCCAGGTGAAGACCGGCACGGGGGGCGGCGGCGGCGTATACGCCCGGCGGGGCAGGTCTGCCGCAGAAGCGGCGGCCGTCAATGCCGTAAAGGCTGTCAGGGAGGCAACGATCTTACGCATGAAATAGTGGCCCAAGAAATGAATTCCCGGACTTCGTATCAAAAGCTTGGCCTGCAGTCTGTGATATGGATGCAACATTCAACGGATGGGAAAAATTATTAGGCAATTGATGTAGATTCTGCGACGAATATGATTGAAGAATTGATAAATCAAAATATCATGACATTTGTATTTCTACAGTGCGGTATCGCCGGCAATCCGTAGTTTCATTGCGGCTGTTCTTCGGCAGGACGTCTTCGTCTCTTGCCGACGGCATGCGAGAGCGAAACGGGGTGGATCGCGGCCCCCGATCATCCCGCCTCGTCGTCGCACGCGCGGGAGCAACCCGGCGACATGCCCAACGCCGGGATCGCGGTGGCCGAGGCTGCTTCGGTGCAGGCGCCATGACGGCGGCGGCATCTGCCAGCGGAAGCCCGGACGCCGTCGGGAGCCGGTTCGGCCGGCGTCTAATGGTCGTGGTTGCAGCCGGGGCCGTGGACGTGCTCGTGATGCCCATGCTCATGGGCCTTGTCGTGGTCATGGGCCTTGTCGTGGTCATGGGCCTCGGCATGGTCGTGCCCGTGATGGTCGTGGCCATGACCATGATCGTGTCCATGATCGTGCCCGTGCCCGTGATCATGGCTCTGATGATCGTGGCTATGATCGTGTCCGCAGGTGCTGTGGTCGTGCGCCGCGCGCTCCGGCCGGAAGGCGCGCGAGACCGGGCTCGCGGTGCAGCCCTGGCCGCGCACCAGTTCGGCATTGGCCGGTGAGGCCGGGACGTAGAGGACGTCGGCGGCGATCTCGGCGGGGACGTGGTTGCCGCCGAGCTGCCAGGCCAGGCGGGTCAGCCGGGCCGGGTTCTCGGCGCGGACTTCCAGAAGATCCTCCGCGGCGGCCCGGATCGCGACGAGGCGGCCATCCTCCAGGCGCAGGGCGTCGCCGTCCTCCAGCGCTGCCGCCTTGGCGAGCGCCACCTCGAAGGCGAGGCCGCCCTCCCCGACGAGGGATCCGGAGGCGGCGTCCCGGGCCGCGTGATCGAGGCTCACCGTGTCGGCGACGCGGTCGGGGCGAACCGCGGCCCGGCGGACGATCGTGGTGGCTCTCGACATGGGACCCTCGGGGATGACGCCGCGGCCGGAGCGCCGCCTCAGGGCGGTGGCATAGGGCGAGACGGGAAGCGCGCGCAACTCCGCGGCCGCGCGGGGAACCTTAGCCGTATGGCCGGCATTGGTTTGCTGCTAAGCTCAGTGCGATCCGCGACGATCACGGCCGACGGCCGGACCGGATGCACAAGGGAGATCAGGGGACCATGAAGAAGCTGACCGCAGCCGCCCTCGCCACCATCGCCGCCCTCTCGCTCGGCGCCTGCAACACCCCGGAGGATCGCGCGCTCGGCGGTGCCGGCCTCGGCGCCCTCACCGGTGCGGCCATCGGCGCCGCCGCCACGGGCCGCGCGGGCGGTGCCCTGGCGGGTGCTGCGATCGGCGGCGCCGGCGGTGCCATCGTGGGCGCCTCGACCGCGCCGCGCTGCCCCTACGGCACCTACCAGGACGCCTACGGCAACATCTACTGCCGCTAAGGCGTCGGAGCGGGGGCCGGGCGCGTCCCGGCCCTTCCGCGCCGCCTGAGGAGCGGCTATCCCGGCCCCGGCCGGGGGCGTCCCCGGCGCGGGACGCAAAGCCGTCGACCATGATCGCACCGAGTCCACGATCCCGTTCGGGATCGCCCCGCCCATGAGCCAGGAGGTCGACAAGCCTCAGCCCAAGCCTCAACCCAAGCCTCAGGGGCCTTGGGGCAAGCTCGGCGGCGCCGGGCTCGGGCTCGCCATCGGCGGTCCGCTCGGGGCTCTGATCGGTGGCGTCGCGGGCCACTTTCTGGTCGACCGGATCGGCGCACCCTTCGGCCCGACGCCCCGCGACGTGGTGTTCACCACCGGGCTGGTCGCCCTGGCCGCCAAGATGGCGAAATCCGACGGCGTCGTGCTGCCCTCCGAGGTCGAGGCCTTCGGCCGGGTTGTTCGCGTCGAGGACTCTGCCCGGGCCGGGGTCGAGCGGCTGTTCGATCTGGCGAAGAAAACCACCAGCGGGTTCGAAGCCTACGCGCGGCAACTCGCGGCGACCTTCGGCGACGAGCCCGCCCTCCTCGAGGACGTGCTGGACGGCCTGTTCCAGATCGCCGCCGCCGACGGGGCGCTGCACGAGGCCGAGGAGCGCTACCTGCGCGCCGTCTCGAGCATCTTCGGCTTCGACGAGACCGCCTTCCAGCGCATCGCGGCCCGGCACGTGCGGCTGCCGGACGACCCCTACGCGGTCCTCGGGCTCGACCGCGACGCCGACGAGGCCGCCGTGAAGGCCCGCCACCGGGCGCTGGTCGCCGAGCACCATCCCGACCGAGCGCTGGCCCGGGGCCTGCCGGCCGAGGCGGTGACGATCGCCACGAAGCGGCTGGCCGCCATCAACGCTGCCTATGATCGGATCGTGCAGGAGCGGGGGTAGCGGTGAGCCTCGTCCCGGACAGCCCCCTCGCCCGCCGCGTCGCGCCCTCGCCGAACCATGGCGAGCGCCGCGGGCCGCGGCCCGACATGCTGATCCTGCACTACACCGGCATGGCGAGCGGGGCCGCCGCGCTGGCGCGGCTGCGCGACCCGCTGAGCGAGGTCTCGGCCCATTACCTCGTGTTCGAGGATGGCGGCATCGTCCAGATGGTGCCCGAGGCGCGCCGCGCCTGGCATGCGGGCCGGGGCGCCTGGAAGGGCGTCACCGACTTGAACTCCCGCTCGATCGGGATCGAGATCGTCCATCCGGGCCATGCCGGCGGCCTGCCGCCCTACCCGGACGCGCAGGTCGCCGCGGTGATCGCCCTGGCCCGGGACATCCTGGGGCGCTGGCCGATCCCGCCGGAGCGGGTGCTGGCCCATTCCGACGTCGCCCCCGAGCGCAAGGAGGATCCGGGTGAGACGTTTCCGTGGGACCGCCTCGCAGCGGAGGGCGTCGGCCATAGCGTGCCGCCGGCCGGCCTGCGGGACGGGCGGTTCTTCGCCCAGGGCGATGCCGGCCAGCCCGTTGAGGCGCTGCAGGCGATGTTCGCCCTCTACGGCTACGACTTGGCGGTGACCGGGACCTTCGATGCGCGTACCTACGCCGTGGTCACGGCGTTCCAGCGCCATTTCCGCCAGGCGCGGGTGGACGGCGTGGCCGACGCCTCGACCATCACTACCCTGCGCGACCTGATCGCCGCCCTGCCGGCATAAGGTCGGATATCTCCGGGTTTCCAAAGGGCTCAGCCCTTTGGCGGATATCGGGGCGGAGCCCCGATGGCATTGCGCTTCGCTCGACCCAGGGCTCCGCCCTGGACCCGCAAAAGGTCTCGACCTTTTGAAACCGGAACGTCAGGCCCGATGGGCCCGCGCCTCGTGCCCGTGCGCCGGGCTGGCGGCTGCGGCGGCCGGGGCGTCGGTACGGGTGCGCCACAGGCTGTACAACACGCCGATCGCCAGCAGCGACAGGGTCACCACCAGGGAGACCCAGGGCTGGACGTGGATCAGCCCGAACGTGTCGGCGACCACGATCTTGGCGCCGATGAAGATCAGGATGAAGGCCAGCGCGGTCTTGAGATAGGCGAACCGATCGACCATCGCGGCGAGCGCGAAGTAGAGGGCGCGCAGGCCCAGGATCGCGAAGATGTTGGAGGTGTAGACCACGAACGTGTCGGTGGTGATCGCGAAGATCGCCGGCACGCTGTCGACCGCGAAGATCACGTCGGCGCCGTTCACCAGCACCAGCGCCAGGGCCAGCGGGGTGAACCACAGGGCCTTGCGCCCGGTGGCCGGGTCGGGCCGGCGCACCGCGAAATGCTGGCCGTGCAGCTCGGGCGTGACCCGGAAGGTCTTCTTGATCCAGCGCACCACGGCGCTGTTCTGGAAATCGCCCTCCTCCTCCGGCCCCGAAAACAGGATTTTCAAGCCGGCGAAGATCAGGAAGGCGGCAAACAGCGACAGCACCCAGTGGACCTGATGCACCAGGGCCGCGCCGAGGCCGATCATCAGGCCGCGCAGCAGCACGGCGGCCAGGATGCCCCAGAGCAGGACCCGGTGCTGGGCGGCGCGGGGGATGCCGAGGGCGGCCAGGATCATGGCGATGACGAAGACGTTGTCCATCGACAGCGACTTCTCGACCACGAGGCCGGTGACGTATTCCTCGCCCGCCTGCGGGCCGAGGTACCACCAGATCCAGCCGCCGAAGGCGAGGCCCAGCGCGAGGTAGAAGCCGGTCAGCAGCAGGCTCTCCCGCACGCCGATCTCGTGCTCCTTGTCCCGGTGCAGCAGCCCCAGATCGAAGGCCAGCAGGCAGCCGACCAGGACGTGGAAGCCGAGCCACATCCACAATGGCTTACCGAGCCATTCGACGGTGAGAACGTCCATCATGTGCGGGACCTGATGCGATTCCGGAAGGAAAGCATCGGCTCCGACATCACGGGCGCTGAACAGCGCCCGCCAGAGGGGCCCGCAGCCGATAGGGGCGAGTTAAGCGGGCGAACCGGGCGAATCAAGGGCACGGCCGTGGCGGCCGGGTGCGGACCTGGCTCAGGCGTCCCCGGACAGCTTCATCAGCACGAGGCCCGAAACGATCAGCACCGCCGCCGCGATCCGCAGCGGGCTCGCGCTCTCGCCGAGCATCAGGATGCCGAGCAGGAAGGCGCCGACCGCGCCGATGCCGGTCCAGACCGTGTAGGCTGTGCCGAGCGGCAGGCTGCGCATGGCGAAGGCCAGCAGGACGAAGCTGCCGAGGGCGGCCGCGACCGTCACGATGCTCGGGACGAGCTCCGTGAACCCTGCCGAGCGCTTCATCGCGTAGGCCCAGACCACCTCCAGCAGGCCGGCGGCGAGCAGGATCAGCCAAGCCACGATCGGGTCCTCATGACGGGGTGTCGGCGGCCGGTGCGCCGCCGGGCCTCGCCGCGGGACGCTCGCCGAGCGGGCGCTCTTCCATGTAGGCGAGGAACCCGAAGGCCGCCACCAGGCCGAGGCAGGCGGCCGCGAACACCGAGCGGAAGGTCACGGCGAGGAGCGCCGGATCGCCGCCGCGGATCAGGCTCTCGACGTCGTGCCCGGTCCCGGTGGCGCCGCCGAGCACGATCGTCCCGAAGGCGGCCACGATCAGGGCGCCGCCCAGCGAGCGGAAGAAGTTCATCGCCGCGGTGGCGATGCCGAGCTGGTGCGGCGCCACCGCGTTCTGGATCGCGATGGTGGAGAGCGGCAGGATCGTCCCGATCCCCATGGAGAGCAGGGCGAACAGCACCTCCATCAGCCAGAACGGCAGCGCCCGGCCCTCCAGGGCGATGACGGCGCAGCAGGCGATGCTGAGGCTCATCATGGCGAGCGGCAGGCGCTTGTAGTGCCGGAACAGCAGCATCGACCGGCCCGACAGCGTCGCCCCGGTGACGGTGCCGACCATCAGCGGCACCAGGGCCACGCCGGATTCGCTGGCGGTGAGCCCGATCACGCCCTCGAGGAAGATCGGCACGTAGATGGTCAGGCCGATGAAGGTGCCCATCGCGAAGCAGGCGGACAGGGTGGCGCTGTAGACCACCCGGTCCTTCAGCACCTCCGTGGGGATCAGCGGCTCGGCCGCAGTGGCGAGCCGCGCCGCGAACCCGCTGCCCAGCACGGCCGCCAGGGCGAGCAGGCCGAGCACCGGCGCCGAGCCCCAAGGGTAGCGCACGCCGCCCCAGCTCAGGGCCAGCAACAGGGTGGTCGAGCTCAGCACTAGCAGGACGGCGCCGGGATAGTCCAGCGTGTGGCGGCGCTCGTTGCGCGGCAGCAGCTTCAGCTTGGCGTTGGTCAGCGCGAAGGCGAGGAAGCCGATCGGCAGGTTGATCCAGAAGATCAGCGACCAGTGCAGGTGCTGGGCGAAGAAGCCCCCGAGCAGGGGCCCCGCCACCGAGGCCGCCACGAACACGCCTGCGATCACCACCTGGTAGCGCGCCCGCTCCTTGGGCGCCATGATGTCGGCCAGGATGGTCTGCGACAGGGCGATCAGCCCGCCGCCGCCGATGCCCTGGAGGCCTCGGGCGAGTGCCAGGGTTACCATCGTCGGGGCCACCGCGCAGGCGAGCGAGCCGAGCACGAAGGTCGCGATGGCGATCAGCAGCATGATCCGCCGGCCGTGGATATCGGACAGCTTGCCGTAGAGCGGCGTCACCGCCGTGGAGGCCAGCAAATAGGCGGTGACGATCCAGGGCAGGTTGGCGGCATCGCCGAGATCGAGCCCGATGGTCGGCATCGCGGTCGCCACGATGGTCTGGTCGAGGGCCGCGAGCAGCATCGCGGTCATCAGGCCGAACACGATCGTGCGGATCTCGACCGGGCTGAGGCGGGCTTGCGCGGCGGCGGGGGCAGGTTGCGCCTCGATCCCGGTGACGGCAATGGGAGAACCCACGTATCTTGACCTCTGGTACCGGCTGCACGGGCGCCCGCATCCGTGTGAAATGGACAGCTCGGCGAGAAGGATGGGTGCGCCGACGATCCTCGAATGCGGAGGTTGCCGATCTACGCAAGGCGGAGAACGGAGAAGAACCTATCTGTGGGGCGTTTTGGTTCCTACCGCGTCACCGGTGAACCTGCACGGCGCGTAGCGCACGGCTCTCTGTCCCGCCCCCTCCCCGATCCTTCCGTCTTGACAGGCAAGGGCGGCCTGCCGCTCTCCAGGGGGATGCCGGACGACACACATGACATCGCCATCGTGGGCGGCGGCCCGGCCGGGCTGGCCGCGGCCGAGGTGCTGGCGCAGGCCGGCCGCGCGGTGACGGTCTACGACCGGATGCCGTCGGTGGGCCGCAAGCTGCTGATCGCCGGGCGCGGCGGCCTCAACATCACGCACAGCGAGCCGCACGCGGATTTTCTGGCCCGCTACCATCCCGCCGGCCACCTCGACCGCGCCATCGCGGCTTTCCCCCCGGAGGCGCTGCGGGACTGGTGCGCGGAGCTCGGCGAGCCGACCTTCGTGGGGTCGAGCGGGCGGGTGTTCCCGACAAGCTTCAAGGCGTCGCCGCTGCTGCGGGCCTGGCTGGCGCGGCTCGACCGCCTCGGCGTCCGGATCCGCACCCGACACCGGCTGACGGCGATCGCCGAGAGGGGGCCCTCGGATCGCGCTGCATCGCGATCCGCCCCCGCGACTGCGGGGCGGCGGTCGTCCGCCGGACGCAGCAATCCCGACCCTGGGGCGGGATTGCTGCACCTGACGATGAGCTTCGAGACGCCCGATGGCCCGACCGAGATCCGGCCCCGGGCGACCCTGCTGGCGCTGGGCGGAGCGAGCTGGCCGCGGCTCGGCTCGGACGGGCGCTGGGTGCCGCTCCTCCAAAAACTCGGGGTGGAGGTCGCGCCCCTGGAACCGGCCAATGCCGGTTTTACGGTGGCGTGGTCCGACCTGTTCCGGGAGCGGTTTGCCGGCGCACCGCTCAAGCGGGTGGCGCTCGCCTGCGACGGCACGGTCGTGCGGGGCGAGGCGGTGATCACCGAGGCCGGGATCGAGGGCGGGGCGGTCTACGCCCTGTCGCGCCACCTGCGCACTGCGATCGCCGCCCGGGGAAGCGCCCGCCTCCGCGTCGACCTGCGCCCCGACCTGACCCGGGAGGCTTTGGGCCGCCGCCTGTCTGGGGCGCGGCCGGGTGACTCGACCGCGACCCGCCTGCGCAAGGCCGCGGGGCTCTCACCGGTGGCCGCCGGCCTCCTGCGCGAGGCGGCCGGCCAAAAAAACCTCCCGGCCGAGCCCGAGGCGCTGGCCGGGCTGATCAAGGCCGCCCCCCTCGACCTCATCGGTTCGGCCCCGATCGAGCGGGCGATCTCGACCGCGGGCGGGGTCCGGCTCGATGCCCTCGACGGCCGCGCCATGCTGCGCGCCCACCCGGGCCTGTTCCTGGCCGGCGAGATGCTCGACTGGGAAGCCCCGACCGGCGGCTACCTGCTCCAGGGCGCCTTCGCGGGCGGCCGGGCCGCCGCCGCCGGGATGCTGGACTGGCTGCGCGAGACCGGCGGCTGATCGGTGCGGCAGCGCAGCCTCGGGCTCGGATCTGCGCGGCGGGTTCCTGATCTTTTCTGCAAGGGCGCCGGCTTATGCCAACGCTCTGGTGGGCGGGGATTCCCTCGCCTCGCGCGGCGAGCGAGCAGACTCACACGTCTCTGGACGAGGCGCGGGTCCCCTTCCCCTTGTGGGGAGGGGTCAGGGGTGGGGGTGGTGCAGAAAGGACCGCTGAACCTCTTCCAGCACCACCCCTGACCCCTCCCCACATGTGGAAGGAAAGCGGGTCTGGTCGGAGTTCCGGCACTTCCGGAAACACCTTGAAAGGGCTGGGCTTCAAGTCCTTTGGAAACCCATATTCCCAGCACTCAGTCCGCGCCGATGCCCCTGCCCTTCAGGCTGGCGTCGATCTCGTCGAGCACTGCGGCGTCGTCGATGGTCGCCGGCATGGTCCAGGGCTCGTGGTCGGCGATGCGCTTCATGGTGGCGCGCAGGATCTTGCCGGAGCGGGTTTTCGGCAGCCGCGGCACGGTCAGCGCCAGCTTGAACGCCGCCACTGGGCCGATCTCGTCGCGGACCTTGGCGATCAGCTCGCGCTCGATCGCCTCTGGCGCGCGGTCGACCCGGGCCTTGAGCACCACGAAGCCGCAGGGCACCTCGCCCTTGAGGGCGTCGCGGATGCCGATGACGGCGCATTCGGCGACATCCGGGTGGCCGGCCAGCACCGCCTCCATGCCGCCGGTGGACAGGCGATGGCCCGCGACGTTGATGATGTCGTCGGTCCGCCCCAGCACGGTGATGTAGCCGTCGGCGTCGATCACCCCGGCATCCGAGGTGTCGTAGTAGCCCGGGAAGGTGGCGAGGTAGCTCGACCGCATGCGCTCGTCCGAGCCCCACAGGGTCGGCAGGCAGCCGGGCGGCAGGGGCAGGCGGATCGCGATGGTGCCCATCGTGCCGGGCGGGACCGGCTTGCCGCCTTCGTCCAGGACCTCGACCGCGTAGCCCGGCATCGGCACGCAGGTGCTGCCGTGCTTCACCGGCAGGAGGCCGAGGCCCAGCGGATTGCCGGCGATCGGCCAGCCGGTCTCGGTCTGCCACCAATGGTCGATCACCGGACGATCCAGCACGCGCTCGGCCCAGGCGACCGAATCCGGGTCGGCCCGCTCGCCGGCCAGGAACAGGCTGCGGAAGGAAGAGAGATCGTAATCGGCGACCAGCGACCCGGCCGGGTCTTCCTTCTTGATGGCGCGCAGGGCCGTCGGCGCCGTGAATAGGCAGACGACGCCGTGCTCGGCGACCACCCGCCAGAACGCCCCGGCATCCGGCGTGCCCACCGGCTTGCCCTCGTACAGCACCGTGGTGCAGCCGTGCAGCAGCGGCGCATAGACGATGTAGGAATGGCCGACGACCCAGCCGATATCGGAGGCGCAGAAATAGGTCTCGCCGGGCTGGACGCCGTAGAGGTTCGGCATCGACCAGGCGAGGGCCACGAGGTAGCCGCCGGTATCCCGGACCACGCCCTTCGGCTTGCCGGTCGTGCCGGAGGTGTAGAGGACGTAGAGCGGGTCGGTGGCGGCCATCGGCACGCAGGCGGCCTGCTTGCCCGCCGCCCGGGCGGCCGCGACGGCCTCGGCCCAGTCGTGGTCGCGGCCCGCGACCAGGCTCGCGGCGCATTGCGGCCGCTGCAGGATCAGGCAGGCCTCCGGCTTGTGCCGGGAGGTGGCGATCGCGAGGTCCAGCAGCGGCTTGTAGGCGACCACCCGGTTCGGCTCGAGGCCGCAGGAGGCCGCCAGCACCACCTTCGGGGCGGCATCCTCGATCCGCACCGCCAGCTCGTTCGCCGCGAAGCCGCCGAACACCACCGAGTGCACGGCCCCGAGCCGGGCGCAGGCCAGCATGCCGAACAGGGCCTCCGGCACCATCGGCATGTACAGGATCACCCGGTCGCCCTTGCCGACGCCGAGATCGGCCAGCACCGCGGCGAGCGCCGCCACCGAATCGCGCAGCTCCCGGTAGCTGATGCTGCGCTTCGTCCCGGTGACGGGGGAATCGTACAGGATCGCCGCCTGCTCCGCCCGCGCCCCGTCTGCATGGCGGTCCACCGCGTTGTGGCAGGCGTTGAGCGTCCCGTCCGGGAACCAGCGGCCGTAGGGGCCGGATTCCTGCGCGAAGACGCGCTCCGGCGGATGCGACCAGTCGAGGGCCCGGGCCGCCTCGCGCCAGAATGCCTCCGGGTCGCGGCGCGCCGCGTTGTAAATCTCGGGATAGCGACCCGGCAGGCTGGCGGTGGTCATCGGCTCGGTGTGTCCTCGGGGGCCGCTCTCCGGCGGCATCCCGCGGAGATTAGCTGATTCTGCTTTTTTGCGCGCGCAGGCGGCCGATTAGGATACCGTGTTGCGCCCATCTTCGAATCGAGCCGTGCCCGAGCCCTTCGCGACGGGGCTTCTGGATCTGTCCGGCGGACACGCCATCCACTGGGAGATCACCGGCCATCCCCATGGCAAGCCGGCTCTGTTCCTGCACGGCGGCCCGGGCGCGCCGCCGCGCTCGAACGGCTATCGGCGCCTGTTCGACCTGAGCCGTTACAGGGTCGTCAGCATCGATCAGCGCGGTTGCGGGCGCAGCAGGCCGCTCGTCATCGATGCGCTGGACCGGCTCCACGAGAATACCACCGAGGCCCTGATCGCGGACATCGAAGCCGTCCGCCGGCATCTGGGCGTGTCGCGGTGGCTTGTCGTGGGTGTTTCCTGGGGCACGACCTTGGCGCTCGCCTACGCGCAAGCCTGCCCTGAGGCGGTGGCCGCGTTGGTGCTGGGCGCCGTCACGACCACCAGCCGCGAGGAGGTGGCGTGGATCACCGAAGGGGTCGGGTCGATATTTCCGGAGGCGTGGGACCGTTTCGCCGCCGAGTCGGGCCGCCGCGACGGCGAGCGCATCCTGGACGCCTATGCGCGTCGGCTGTCCACAGGAAGGCCGGGCGACCGTGCGCAGGCGGCGCTCGCCTGGTGCGCGTGGGAGGACACGCACGTGTCCCTGGGTCCGGACTTCGCGCCGCTCAGCTTCCCCGATCCCGAGGCGGCGCGCGTGTTCGCGACGCTCGTTACGCATTACTGGTCGAACGACGGCTTTCTGCGCGGCGGCGACGCGATCCTGGCGCGCATGCACCGGATCCGCGACGTGCCGGGCGTCCTCGTCCATGGCCGACGCGATATCAGCAGCCCGGCCCGGATCGCTTGGCTCCTGTCCCGGGCCTGGCCGGCAAGCCGTCTCCACATCGTCGAGACCGAGGGGCACGGCGGGCCTGAGATAACGGCCCATTTGCAGCGCGCGACTGCGGGTTTCGCTTCGCAGGCCTGATCGAGCGGCGCTCCGTCTCCGGATGCGTAGCGAGCCGCCGCACCGGGCAGACCGATGCGACGGCTCGCGTCACGTTCTTGAGAGTTGCGGTTGGAACGGGGTAGACCCGGCTCAGTGCAGCGTGTCGTTGCCGGCCTGCAGCCTGTTGATTTCGTCCTTGAGGAGAAGTTTCCGTCGCTTCAGTTCGGCGATGTGGAGGTCGTTGGCCGAAGGTCTGTGGATCGCTTCATGAATCTCACGCTCGAGGGCTTCGTGCTTCCGGGCGAGTTGGCTCAGATGCGTCTGCAGCGACATGAGTCGAATCTCCTGTCATTGTTCCGACACATGGAGACTGGCACAGGATGCCGCACCTGTCGAAGCCTTTTCTCCGGCCAAGCCTGACGAATGCTTGCCAGGCCGGCTTGTCCCGCGGCGGGGCGTAACGCATGCTCTTCGACACAGAACGGTCTTCGGTCCCGCGGGTGACGATGGCGGACGAGTCGAACGAAAACGTGCAGCCGGCGGATCTCGAAGCCGAGCTGAATCGGCTGCGCGAGGAACATCGGGGGCTCGATGGCGCCATCGAGGCGCTGGAGCGCAGCGTCGCCGGGGATCAGCTCCAGATCCAGCGCTTGAAGAAGCGCAAGCTGACCCTGCGCGACCGGATCTACCACATTGAGGACGCCCTCACCCCCGACATCATCGCTTGATGGCCGTGGACGGGCCGGCACGGCGCCTTGCCGGCAGCCCGCCCCGCCTGTAAGCGCCCTCTTTTGCCGGGACAAACGATGGCGTCGCCTCCGGTCGCGATCATCATGGGCAGTCAGTCCGACTGGGCGACCATGCGGCACGCCGCCGAGACGCTCGACGCGCTCGGCGTGCCGTACGACGCCCGGATCGTCTCGGCCCACCGCACCCCCGACCGCCTCGTGGCCTTCGCCAAGGGCGCGGTCGCGGACGGGTTCAAGGTCGTGATCGCGGGCGCCGGCGGCGCCGCGCATCTGCCCGGCATGGCCGCCGCGATGACCCGCCTGCCGGTCTTCGGCGTGCCGGTTGAATCCAAGGCCCTGTCTGGCCAGGACAGCCTGCTGTCGATTGTGCAGATGCCGGCCGGCATTCCGGTGGGGACCCTGGCGATCGGCCGGGCTGGGGCAGTCAATGCGGCTCTGCTCGCCGCGGCGGTGCTGGCGCTCGGGGATCCGGGCCTGGCGGAGCGGCTCGAGGCGTGGCGCGCGGCCCAGACCGCGTCGGTGGCCGAACGGCCGGAGACGGAACCCCTTTCGTGACCGACACAGTTTTGAAGCCCGGCTCCACCCTCGGCATCGTCGGCGGTGGCCAGCTCGGGCGCATGATCGCGCTCGCGGCGGCCGATTACGGGCTGAAGGTGCACGTCTACGCGCCCGACCGGGACAGCCCCGCCTTCGACGTCTGCGCCCTGACCACCTGCGCGGCCTACGACGATCCGCACGCGCTGGCCGCTTTCGCGCGGAGCGTCGACGCGGTGACCTACGAGTTCGAGAACATCCCCCGCGCCACCGCCGACATCCTGGCCCAGCACGCGCCCCTGCACCCGAACGCCGAGGCGCTCTCCACCACGCAGGACCGCCTGACGGAAAAAGAATTCATCAACGGGCTCGGGATCCCGACCGCGCCGTTCCAGGCGGTCGACACGCCCGACGACCTCGACCGGGCGATCGCGGCGCTCGGCCTGCCGGCCGTGCTCAAGACCCGCCGGTTCGGCTACGACGGCAAGGGCCAGCGCATCCTGCGCGAGCGCGCCGAGGGCGACCGCAACGCGCTGTTTGCCGAGTTCGGCGGCGCGCCGCTGATCCTGGAGGGCTTCGTGCCGTTCGAGCGCGAGGTCTCGGTGGTCGCCGCCCGCGGCCGCGACGGCGGCTTCGCGGCCTTCGACCTGTGCGAGAACGAGCACCGCGACCACATCCTGGCCCTGACCCGGGTGCCGGCCCCGGGCCTCACTCCCGAGACCGCCCGCGCCGCCCTCGACATCGCCAAGCGGATCGCCGACGCGCTCGACTATGTCGGCGTGCTCGCCGTCGAGATGTTCTTGGTGCGCGAGGATGGGGCCGAGCGGCTGGTGGTCAACGAGATCGCGCCGCGGGTGCACAATTCCGGGCACTGGACCATCGAGGGGGCGACCACCTCGCAATTCGCCCAGCATGTCCGGGCGGTGTGCGGCTGGCCGCTCGGCGATTCGGCCCGGGTCGGCGGGCTTCCGGTGGAGATGCGCAACCTGATCGGCGCCCAGGCCGACGACTGGTCCGCGCTGTTGGCCGAGCCCGGTGCCCACCTGCACCTCTACGGCAAGGGCGAGGCCCGGCCCGGCCGCAAGATGGGCCATGTCACCCGGCTCGGGGGCGTCCCTGAGGCCTGACCGGCCCCGGTTCTGCGGCTTCGGGAACACACCGGACCGGCCGCGCGCGCGTTGGAAGCCGCGACTCGGCCTGAGCGCGGCTGCGAGCCATACCTTCGCCACATCCCAAAGCTTCCACCACGGCGTGGCCGGTCACGGAACCGCGCATCCTTAAGCCGGCATTCACCGCGCTGCGCGACGGTGCCCCGGAGACGAGGGGGCGCGGCGTAGAGCCGGGCGACGGACAAATCGGGGGCGGGGTTAGGCACGCGGGATGCGGGCCGTGCCCCGGGGAGAGTGGGGCGATGATCGTACGCAACGGGCTGGCACACAAGATCGCGCTGATCGGCGCGGCCACGCTCTCGGCCGCGACGCTTGCGGGCTGCGAGACCGTCGGAAGCGCCGCCGGCCCGCGGCAATACGCGGTGGTGGAGACCGACACCACGGGCGCCACCAACGTCAACATCGCCTCGCTGACCGAGGTGATCCAGCGTAACCCGAACGACGCCGCCGCCTACAACACCCGCGGCGCCGCCTATGCCCGGTCCGGCCAGTTCAACGACGCCATCGCGGATTTCACCAAGGCGATCCAGATCGACCCGAATTCGGGCTCGGCTTACAACAACCGCGCGCTGGCCGAGCGCCAGGTCGGCCGCGACGCCGCCGCCCTGCAGGACTTCACCAAGGCGATCGGCATCGATCCGAATTACGGCCCGGCCTATATCGGCCGCGCCAATGTCGAGCGCGCCCAGGGCAACCTCGACCAGGCTCTGTCCGACCTCAACGTCGCGATCCGGCTGATGCCCGAATCGGCCGAGGCCTACCACGCCCGCGGTCTGGTGAAGCAGAAGCAGGGTCAGGAGACCCAGGCGATCGCCGATTTCGACGCCGCCATCGACCGCAACCCGTTCGTGTCCGCGCCCTACGCGGCCCGCGGCCAGAGCCTGATCGCCACCAACCAGTACCCGAAGGCGATCGAGGACTACAACGCGGCGCTCAACGTCAACAACAAGGACGCGACCTCCTGGGCCTATCGGGGCCTGGCCTACGAGAAGTCGGGCCAGCGCAAGGAGGCGCTGGAGAACTACCAGCGCGCCGCCGTGATCGAACCCAACAACGCCGTCGCCCGCGCCGGCCTCAGCCGCGTGCAGGGTGGCGTAGGCTCGCTGTTCAACTGAGTTTTTGACCCCTCCATCCCACCCATCCCCCTCATCCTGAGGCGACGGAGCGAAGCGGAGGCCTCGAAGGAGGGCTCCAGGAATCTCTGCGCTGTCTGGAGGGCTCTTTCGAGGCCGGGCGATCTGCGATCGCCCGTCACCTCAGGATGAGGCGGTTTGGATGGGGTGAGGCGAAAATCGCCCCTCACGCCGCCAGCAAGCCGTTCTCGCCTTGCGTGATCCGGCGCAGGTGGTGGGCGGTGTCGCCGAGCTGGTACTCGATCATGGCGAGCCGCTTGAAGTGGTGGGCGCCGAGATATTCGAGCGTCATGCCGATGCCGCCGTGGAGCTGCACCGCCTCCTGGCCGACGAACCGGCAGGCCTTGTTGATCTGCACCTTCACGGCCGCGAGCGCCGCCGCCCGCGCCGCGGGATCCTCCGCCTCCACCATCATGGCGGCGTAGAGCGCCATCGAGCGCGCCTGCTCGAGCTGGATCAGCATGTCCACCGCCCGGTGCTGCAGCGCCTGGAACGAGCCGACGCTGACCCCGAACTGGTTGCGGGTCTTGAGGTATTCGATCGTCAGCTTGTGGAGCGTGTCCATCGAGCCGACCGCCTCGGCGGCGAGCGCGGCGATGCCGTGCTCGACCACCCGCTCCAGCAGCGGCAGGCCCGCCTCGGGATCGCCGAGCGCCGCATCGGCCGGCAGCGCCACGTCCGAGAACGACACCTCCGCGGCCCGGCCGCCATCCTGGGTCGGGTAGGCCTCGATCGCCACGCCCGCGGCGTCGGTCGGCACCAGGAACAGCCCGATCCCGTGCGGGTCGCGCCGCTCCCCGGAGACCCGCGCTGAGACCACCATCAGCCCGGCCGCGTCGGCATTGGGCACGACGCTCTTGGCCCCGCTCAACAGGAACCCGTCCCCGGAGCGCCGGGCCGTGGTCGCCACATCGTGGAGGTCGTAGCGCGACTGGCGCTCGGTATGGGCCAGGGTGAGCCGCAGGCTGCCGTCGATCACGCCGGGCAGGATCGTCTCCGTCTGCGCCGCGCTGCCGCCGAGACGGAGCGCCGTCGCGCCGAGCACCAGGCTCGCGAACAGCGGCTCGACCACGAGGTTGCGCCCCACCGCCTCCATGACCAGCATGGTCTCCACCGGCCCGCCACCGAGCCCGCCCTCGTCCTCGGAGAAGGGCAGGCCGGTGACGCCGAGCTCGGCAAACGCCGCCCAGCCCGCCTCGGGGAAGCCGAGCGGCGCCTTCAGCCGCGCCTGCCGGCTCTCCAGCGACGGGTACAGGTCCGCCGCCAGCCGCTCGACGCTGTCGCGCAGGAGCGACTGGTCCTCGTTCAGGTCGAAATCCATGTCGGTGTCCTCGTCGCGTCCTGTGTCGCGTCCCTGGCCCGGTCGTCTCGAACGGGTGCCGCGGGGCTCATCCGGTCCGTCCCACCCATCCCTTCATCCTGAGGTGCCGCGTCAGCGGACTCGAAGGAGGGCGCCAGGGATCACGCGGCTGGCTGGAGGGCTCCTTCGAGGCTTCCGCTGCGCGGGAGCACCTCAGGATGAGGGGTTGGGTGGGATCGGCGGGGGCGGCTGGCGGCCCGCCTGCCCTCACAACCCCAAAATCCCCTTGGCGATGACGTTGTGCTGGATCTCGTTGGAGCCGCCGTAGATCGAGACCTTGCGGTTGTTGAAGTAGCTCGGCGCCGCCGCATCGACCCAGTCGAAGCCGCCGGGCAGGTTGTTGGCCCCGGCCCCGCGGGCCGGCGCCGCCAGGGCGAACGGGCCGGCGAGCTCGACCAGCAATTCGGTCGCCGCCTGCTGGAGCTGCGAGCCGCGGATCTTGAGGAGCGAGGAGGC
The DNA here is from genome assembly GCF_022829515.1 of Methylobacterium sp. J-048. GTDB lineage: Bacteria > Pseudomonadota > Alphaproteobacteria > Rhizobiales > Beijerinckiaceae > Methylobacterium. The sequence continues at coordinate 34,578 of NZ_JAKSYL010000088.1, read as the reverse complement.
GGGGTCGGGCTCCACCGAATCCGCCCGGCCCTGCTTGGCCGCCACCCGCATCTGGGTGATCTCCAGGGCCTTCAGCTCGACCTCGACCTCGGCGACCCGGCCGCGGAAGTCGCGGTCGTCCCACATGGTCCCGGAACCCGCCGGCATCTCCTTGGCGAGGCGCTTGATCCGGGCGATCCGCTCCTTGGTGAGCCCGATCCGGGCGATGCCGGTGCGCTCGTTGGCGAGCAGGAATTTTGCGTAATCCCAGCCCTTATTTTCCTCGCCGACGAGGTTCTCCACGGGCACGCGCACCGAATCGAAAAAGACCTCGTTGACCTCGTGCCGGCCCTCCAGGGTCAGGATCGGCCGCACGGTGATGCCGGGGGTCTTCATGTCGATCAGAAGAAAAGAAATGCCGCGCTGCTTCTTGGCCGCGAAGTCGGTGCGGACGAGACAAAAAATCCAGTCGGCGTGCTGGCCCAGCGTCGTCCAGGTTTTCTGGCCGTCCACGACGTAGTGGTCGCCGTCGCGCACGGCCTTGGTCTTGAGCGAGGCCAGATCCGAGCCGGCGCCGGGCTCGGAGAAGCCCTGGCACCACCAATCGTCGAGATTGGCCGCGCGCGGCAGGAAGCGCGCCTTCTGGTCCTGCCGGCCGAAGGTCGCGAGCACGGGGCCGAACATGTAGCAGTTGAACTGCTGCGGCAGCGGCACCGCCGCCTGGAACAGCTCCTCGGTGTAGATGTAGCGCTGGATCGAGGTCCAATCCCGGCCGCCCCATTCGGCCGGCCAGTGCGGCACCGCCCAGCCCTTGGCGTTCAGGATCCGCTGGCTGGCGACGATGTCGTCCTTGGAGAGGCTGCGCCCCTCCGACACCGTCTTTCGTATTTCAGCCGGGATCTCCGTCCGGCAGAAGCTGCGGACCTCGTCGCGGAACGCGATTTCTTCCGGCGTAAAGCGCAGATCCATCGTCAGCCTCCGATCTCGAACAGGCCGGCGCAGCCCTGGCCGCCGGCCACGCACATGGTCACCACGGCGTAGCGCGCCCCGCGGCGGCGGCCTTCCAGCAGGGCATGGCCCACGAGCCGCGCCCCCGACATGCCGAACGGATGGCCGACCGCGATGGCGCCGCCGTTGACGTTGACCTTGTCGGGATCGATCCCGAGCCTGTCCCGGCAATAGACCGACTGGGACGCGAACGCCTCGTTCAGCTCCCACAGGTCGATATCGGCGACCGTCAGCCCCTGCCGCTCCAGCAGGCGCGGCACCGCGAAGACCGGGCCGATGCCCATCTCGTCCGGCCCGCAGCCGGCCGAGGCGAAGCCCCGGAAGGTGCCGAGCGGCGTCAGGCCCCGCCGGGCCGCCTCTTCAGCCGACATCAGCACGCTGGCGGCGGCGCCGTCCGAGAGCTGGCTGGCATTGCCGGCGGTGATGAAGGCGCCCTCCCCGCGCACGGGCTTGAGCTTGGCGAGACCCTCCAGGGTCGTGTCGGGCCGGTTGCCTTCGTCCTTGGCGAGCCGCGTCTCGACCTCCCGGGTCTCGCCGGTGGCCTTGTCGGTCACCGCCATCACGGCACTCATCGGGACGATCTCGTCGTCGAACAGCCCCTGCGCCTGCGCGGCGGTGGTGCGGCGCTGGCTCTCCGCCGCGAAGGCGTCCTGCGCCTCCCGGGAGATGCCATAGCGCTCGGCCACAATGTCGGCGGTCTCGATCATCGGCATGTAGATCGCCGGCAGGTGCGCCTCCAACCAGGCGTTGCGGGTCAGCTCCCGCTGCACCTTCGGCTGGACCAGGCTGATCGACTCGACCCCGCCGGCCACCGCCACCGGCACGCCGTCGAGGATGATCCGCCGGGCCGCGCTGGCGATCGCCTCAAGCCCCGAGGCGCAGAAGCGCGAGACCGTGACGCCGGCCGACTCCACCGGGATCCCTGCCACCAGGGCGGCGTGGCGGGCGACGTTGCCGCCGGTGGCGTTCTCCGGATAGCCGCAGCCGAGCACCACCTCCTCCACCGCCACCGGCTCCAGCCGAGCCCGGTCCAGGGCGCCCCGGATCGCGTGGGCGGCGAGGTCGGCGCCGCGGGTGAGGTTCAGCGCGCCGCGATGGGCCTTGCCGATCGGCGTGCGGGCAGTCGAGACGATCACCGCGTCGGTCATGCCGGGGTCCTCTGGGGTTCCCAAAGGGCGTCACGCCCTTTGGTGGGGTGTCGGGGCGACGCCCCGACGATGCGCGAGACGGAGGCCGGCAGCAGGGCGCTGCCCTGCACCCGCGAAAGGTCCCGGACCTTTCGAAACCGGGACTCGGCCCGCCGGAGCCGACAGGGCATCAGCTCGCCTTCCAGTCGGCGAAGCGTCCGCCTTCATCCGCAAGCTTGCGCAGGAGCGGTGCCGGCTCCTGGCTGTCGTCGCCGGTCTCCCGGGCGAAGCGGGTCAGCGCCTCGGCGACGGTCTTGAGCCCGACCGTGTCGGCCCAGTGCATCGGGCCGCCGCGCCAGGCCGGCCAGTTGTAGCCGTTGATCCAGATCGTATCGATGTCGCCGGGCCGTGCCGCGATTTTTTCCGACAGGATCCGCGCGCCCTCGTTGACCATCGGGTACATCAGCCGCGCCACGATCTCGTCGGGCGTGAAGCTGCGGCGGGTGATGCCGTGCTCGGCGGCGGTCTTCTCGATCAGCGCCTCCACCTCGGGATCGCGGGTCCCAGTCCTGGCGCCGTCCGGATACACGAAGAAACCGCGGCCGGTCTTCTGGCCAAACTGGCCCATCTCGGCCAGCGCGTCGGCGATCGGGGCCCGGCCGCCGAAATCCTTGCGGGAGCGCCAGCCGATATCGAGGCCGGCGAGGTCGCTCATGGCGAAGGGCCCCATCCGGAAGCCGAAGCCCGTGACGGCGGCGTCGACTTCGTGCGGCAGGGCGCCTTCGAGCAGCAGGCGCTCGGCGGCGCGGCTGCGGCGCTCCAGGATGCGGTTGCCGACGAAGCCGAAGCAGACGCCCACCGTCACCGGCAGCTTATTGAGGCGCTTGCCCAGATCCAGCGCGGTGGCGAGCACGTCGGGCGCGGTCTTCCCGGCGCGGACCACCTCGACGAGGCGCATGACGTTGGCCGGGCTGAAGAAATGCAGGCCGAGCACGTCCTGCGGCCGGCCGGTCACCGCCGCGATGGCGTCGACATCGAGATACGAGGTGTTGCTCGCCAGGATCGCGCCGTCCTTGGCGATGCCGTCGAGTTTCGAAAAAATCTCGCGCTTGACCGCCATGTCCTCGAAGGCCGCTTCGATCACGATGTCGGCCTCCCCGGCGTTCTCCAGGCCGACCGCCCCGGTGATCCGGCCGATCCGCGCGTCGCGCTGGGCCTCGGTGATCGAGCCGCGCTTGGCCGAGCCGGCATAGAGGCCCTTCACCCGCTCGAGGCCGCGTTCCAGGGCGCCGGCCTCGGTCTCGATCACGGTGACCGGGATGCCGGCATTGGCGAAGCACATCGCGATGCCGCCGCCCATGGTGCCGGCGCCGATCACCGCGGCGGTCTCGATCGGGCGGCGGGGCGTGTCCTTCGACAGGCCCGGCACCCGGGCGGCCTCGCGCTCGGCGAAGAAGGCGTAGCGCAGGGCCCTGGAGCGCGGATCCTCCACCAGCGTGCGGAACTCGGCCCGCTCGACGGCGACCGCCGCGTCGAACGCGCTCGGCTCCAGGCCGGCGCGCACGGCCCGAACCAGGGCGTGGACGTTGGTCGCTTCGGAATCGCGCTTGACCGCCTCTTCGGCCTTGGCCTCGAAGGCTTGGCGGGCCTCCGGGGTCAGCTTGTCCGCCCGGTCGCGCACCCGCGGCAGGGCGCCGGAATCAGCCAGTTCCAGGGCCCGGGTGCGGGCCGCTGGCACGAGGTCGCCGAGCACCACGGCATCGACGATGCCGAGCTTGGCGGCCGTCTCCGCCGAGACCGGCTCACCGGTCAGCATCATCGTGAAGGCGGCGTCCGGCCCGATCAGTCGCGGCAGGCGCTGCGTACCCCCGGCCCCCGGGATGATCCCGAGCTTGATCTCCGGCAGGCCGAGCTTGGCCGCAGGCGCCGCGACCCGGCCGTGGCAGGCCATCGCCAGTTCCAGCCCGCCGCCCAGCGCCGCGCCGCCGATTGCTGCCACGACCGGCTTCGGGCAGGCATCGAGCCGCTCCAGCACGTCCGGCAGGCCCGGCGCCTGGGGCGGCTTGCCGAATTCCGAGATGTCGGCGCCGCCGACGAACACCTTGCCCTCCGCGGCCAGCACGATCGCCCGCACCGACTCGTCCGCCGCAGCCCGCGCCAGGGCGCCGTCGAGGGCGGCCCGCATCTCGGCGCCCAGCGCGTTGACCGGCGGGTTGGCGAGCGTGAGCACGGCCACGCCGCCATCGACCTCGTAACGAACCACCTCGGCGCTCTCCCTGTTCTGCAATGCAGAATTTGCGTTCGCAACTGGCTTGAATGTTGGTCCGCGAAGGCTGGTCCGTCAAGGATGCGACGGTCGAAGGTGTAGGTGTTCGCGCGCCGTTCCGCATTGCAGATTGGAGCCGGCGCAATGGTTTGACCGGTGCCGGAGGCCATGCCATTCAGAACCGCCCCGGGCACGATTCCGGCTCGGGTCCGCTCGACGCAGCGGGCCCGAACAGCCGGGCCGCCCGATCGATCAGGGAGGATCGCGGTGCGCGATATCGGCCAGCAGCCCGGCGGCGCTCGATGAGCGACGGCCCCGAACAGCCCCCGGTCGGGCGCCTGCCCGAAAGCCGTCTCCCCGAAACCTTGCGCGGCCGGCTCGCCCTGCCGGTGATCTGCGCCCCGATGTTCATCGTTTCGGGGCCTGATCTCGTGATCGCGCAATGCCTGGCCGGCGTCGTCGGCGCGTTCCCCGCGCTGAACGCGCGGCCCGCCGAATTGCTCGACGAATGGCTTTCGCGGATCACGCGGACCCTGGCTGAAGAGCGCGCGAAGGATCCGGCGCGAAGGATCGCCCCCTTCGCGGTCAATCAGATCGTCCACGCCTCGAACGACCGCCTCGCGCAGGATGTCGAGGCCTGCGTCCGGCACCGGGTGCCGATCATCATCACCTCGCTGCGAGCGCCGGACGCGGTGATCCGCCCGGTCCACGCCTATGGCGGCGTGGTGTTCCACGACGTTACCACGGTCCGCCACGCCGAGAAGGCGCTGGAGGCCGGGGTCGACGGGCTGATCCTGGTCTGCGCCGGCGCCGGGGGACACGCCGGCACGCTCAGCCCCTTCGCCCTCGTCGGCGAGATCCGGCGCTTCTACGATGGGCCGCTGATCCTGTCGGGGGCGATCACCACCGGCTCGGCGATCCTGGCCGCCCAGGCCATGGGCGCCGACCTCGCCTATATGGGCACCCGGTTCATCGCCACCCGGGAGGCCAATGCGGCGTCCGGCTACAAGGACATGATCGCCGGCAGCGCCGCCGCCGACGTGCTGTACACCCCCTACTTTACCGGCGTGCCGGGCAATTACCTGACGCCCAGCATCCGCGCCGCCGGGCTCGACCCCGAGGCGCTGCCGGTGCGCGACAAGACTGCGATGAACTTCGGCAGCGCCAGCGTGAAGGCGTGGCGGGACGTCTGGGGAGCCGGCCAGGGGGTCGGCACCATCGCGGACGCCCCGCCCACCGCCGACCTCGTGGCCCGGCTCACCCGGGAATACGCCGCCGCCCGGGCCGGGCTCGCGGGCGTTGCCGCGGACTATGCCGGCGGGGCCGTCTCTTGAGCGTCCGCCTCTCCGATCCGGAGCCCGGGATCCGGCTGGTCACCATCGACCGGCCGGAGCGGCGCAACGCCCTCGACCGGGCGACCTATGCGGGTCTCGCCGCCGCCTTCGACGCCGCCGGCGCCGACGAGAGTTTGCGCGCCGTGGTGCTCACCGGGGCGGGCGGCTGCTTCACCGCCGGAAACGATCTCAAGGATTTTCAGTATGTCGAGGCCGCGGGCGCCAGCCCGGGCCTGACCTTCCTGAAGGCCCTGCGCGGCTGCCCGAAGCCCGTCGTCGCGGCGGTGGAGGGGCACGCGGTTGGCATCGGCACGACGCTGCTGCTGCATTGCGACCTCGCCTATGCCGGAGACGGCGCCCGCTTCCGCCTGCCGTTCACGGCGCTCGGCCTCAGTCCCGAAGGTGGGTCGAGCTACCTCCTGCCGCGCATCGCCGGCACCAAGCGGGCGGCCGAATTGCTGATGCTCGGCGAGCCCTTCGGTGCCGCGGAGGCGGTGGCGGCGGGTCTCGTCAACGCCGCCGTCCCGCAGGGGACGGCCCTGGAGACCGCCCTCGCCCGGGCCCGCGCCCTGGCCGCCCTGCCTCCGGTGTCGATCGCCGCGACCAAGCGGGCCTTGCGCCGGGGCCAGGACGACAGCGTCGCCCGCGCCCTGGCCGAGGAGGCGGAGGTGTTCCACGCGCTCCGCCGGGGCCCGGAGGCTCAGGCGGCCTTCGCGGCGTTCCTGCGCCGATGAGTGCCGCCGACGAGGCCCTGCTGGCCGATCCCGACGCAGCGCCGGTCGGCGACGGCGCCAAGGAGGACGGCGCGAAGGAGGATCGCCACTTCGTCACGGCGCTCGCCCGGGGGCTCGCGGTGCTCGCCTGCTTCGGCCCGGGCCGGACCAGCCTGGCGAACCACGACATCGCGGCGGCCTGCGGCCTGCCGCGCTCGACCGTGTCGCGCCTGACCTACACACTGACCAAGCTCGGCTACCTGCACCACACCGCCGAGACCGGGCGCTACCGGCTCGGCAACGCGACGATCGCCTTGAGCTCAGCGGCGCTCGGCGGCCTCGACGTGCGCGGCATCGCCCGGCCGGTGCTGCGGGCGGTCGCCGAGGCGGCGAACGCCTCGGTCGGGCTCGGGGTGCGCGACCGGCTGAGCATGCGCTACGTCGATTGCCAGCGCGGCCCGGCCGCGATCTCGCTGAACCTCGACACCGGCTCGCGGATCTCGCTCGCCCGCAGCGCCATGGGCCGCGCCTACGTGGCGGTCTGCCCGGAGCGTGAGCGCGAGAGCATCTACGAGGATCTGAAAGCCCTGGACCCGGTGGCCTGGCCCGCCCTGCGCACCGGCCTCGACCGGGCGGTGGCCGAGCATCGCGAACTCGGCTGCTGCACCTCGTTCGGCGAGTGGCAGGAGACGGTCTGCGCCATCGCGGTGGGTTTTCATCCCGGCGGCGGCCTGCCGCCGATGTCGGTCAATTGCGGCGCCCCCACCGTCATCACCGACGCCCGGTTCCTGATGGACGTGGTGCGCCCGAAACTCATCGCGGCCGTGCGCGGCCTCGACGGTGTGATGGGCGCTTGAGGCACATGGGATCGGGACGAGACAGGATCGGGTTTCCAAAGGGTGTGCCCTTTGGCGGGGTCCAGGGCGGAGCCCTGATGACGCAGGGCTCCGCCCTGGACCCGCAAAAGGTCGACGACCTTTTGAAACCAGGACTTTTCACCGTGTGATGCACGCGCTCTGAGGACCTTTCCGATGGAATCTGAGTCGTCATCCGACCTCCCCCTGGCCGGGATCCGCGTCCTCGACCTGTCCCGGGTCCTGGCCGGGCCGTGGTGCGCGCAGGTGCTCGGCGATCTCGGCGCCGACGTGATCAAGGTCGAGCACCCGGAGCGCGGCGACGACACGCGCGACTGGGGCGTGGCGACCACCCCCGGCAACACCTCGTATTTCGACAGCGTGAACCGCAACAAGCGCTCGATCGGGGTCGATCTCGCCACGCCGGAAGGGCTGGCGATCGTCAAGGCGCTGGCCCGCGAGAGCGACGTGCTGGTCCAGAACTTCAAGACCGGCGGGGCCGAGAAGCTCGGCCTCGGCTACGCAGCGCTCGCGGCCGAGAATTCCGGGCTGATCTACTGCTCGATCGCCGGCTACAGCTCCGACGGCTCGGAAGCGACCCGGCCCGGCTACGACCTCGTGGTGCAGGGCGAATCCGGGGTGATGGCGCTCAACGGCGAGGCCGGCGGGCCGCCCCTGAAGTTCGGGGTCGCGGCGGTGGACCTGTTCACCGGGCAATACGCCGCCCAGGCCGTGCTGGCGGCCCTGTTCCAGCGCGAGCGCACCGGGCGCGGCCGGACCATCGACCTCGCCCTGTTCGATTGCGGCGTGGCGCTGACCTCCTATTACGGGCTGGAGGCGCTGGCCCGGGGCATCGATCCGCCGCGCTACGGCAACGCCCATCCGTCGATCGTGCCCTACGGGGTGTTCGAGGCCGGCGACGGCCCCGTGGTGATCACGGTGGGCAACAACGCCCAGTACCGCCGCTTCTGCGAGCTGGTGCTGGAGCGGCCGGACCTGTGCGTCGACCCGCGCTTTTCCACCAATCTCGACCGCTCGAAGAACCGGGCGGCCTTCATCCCGATCCTGGAGGCGGAACTCGCCCAATGGGAGCGGGCGGCCCTGATCGCGCGCCTGCGCGGGGCGGGTATCCCCTGCGGCGAGGTGATGGGCCTGCGCGAAGCGCTGACCTGCCCGCGCGCGCAGGAGGCCGGGCTGGTGGTCGAGGGAAGCGGCAACGCCCACGTCATCGCCCCGCCCTACCGGCTCGACGGGCGCCGCCTGCCCGTGCGCCGCATGCCGCCGGGCCTCGGGGATTCGAGCCAGGAAATCCTGGCCGAGCGGCTGGAGGTTTCGGCGGAGGCGCGGGACGCGCTGGTGGCGAAGGGCGTGGTGCGGTAGCGCGCGCTCAGCCCTCGGCCGGGGCCAGCCGGACGCGGGCATCGTCCAGCACCCGGGTCAGGGCGTCGTCCCAGGCGACCCGCGGCTGCCAGCCGGTAGCGTCGTGCAGGCGGGTGGAATCGCCCGCCGCCAGCGGGATCTCGTTCGGGCGCACCCGCTCCGGGGCGATGCGGATCTCGAACGGCACCCGGGCGCGCGCCCGCAGGCCGTCGAGCACGCTGGCGATCGTGCGCGGCTGGCCGGAGCTGATGTTGAACACGCTCCCGTCCGCCAGGCTCTCCGCCCGGCCGATCAGGTCGGCATAGGCGCCCGCCACGTCGGCCACGTCGAGGAAGTCGCGGTACGAGGACAGGTTGCCGACGTCGAGGAGCGGCGGCGCGCGGCCGGCCTCGATCCGGGCGATCTGCCCGGCGAAGGACGCCACGACGAAGCGCTCGTCCTGGCCCGGGCCGATATGGTTGAACGGCCGCAGCACCACGAGCTTCACGCCGATCCGGGGCAGCAGGTCGCGCAGCAGCTGCTCGCCGACCCATTTCGACCGGGCGTAGGTGTTGCGCGGCAGGGGCTCGGCCTCTTCGGACAGCGCGTGGCCGGCCAGGAAGGCACTGCCGTAGACCTCGCCGGAGCTGACGAAGAAGAACGTGGAACCGGGCACCGCCTCGACGGCCGCCACGAGGTTCATCAGGCCGTTGACGTTCACCCGCCAGGTCTGCCCTGGCCCGGAGGCGGCCTCGCCGACCGAGGCGAGGCCGGCCAAGTGGAGGATCTCGGTCGGCCGGAAGCGCGCCACGAAGGCGCCGAGCGCCGCCGCGTCGAGGAGGTCGATGCGCTCGTAGGCGAGACCCGCGGGCAGGCTCGGAGGCGCCCCGCGGCCGATCCCGACCACCCGGGCGCCCGAGCCGGCCAGGAGCGGCAGGACGTGGCCGCCGACGAAGCCTGCCGCGCCGGTGACGAGGATGCGCTTCACGCCGGGCCTGCCGATCCGTTCCACGGGGTCTTCATCATCGTGCAGTCCCGGACGAGGTCAGGCGTTGTCTCCTTCAAGGAGAACGCGGGGATATAAACCCGCCCACCGGCAAGGAAACGGGTTTCCAAAGGGCCCGCGGCCCTTTGGCGGGGTATCGGGGCGGAGCCCCGATGGCATCAAGCTTCGCTCGACCCAGGGCTCCGCCCTGGACCCGCAAAAGGTCGAAGACATTTTGAAACCCTGACTCAGCTCATCGTCCGGGTGCCCCAGCGGGTGCCCATGCGGCTCTGGGCGCTCCCGGGAGAGCTGCCGGCATCGGCGCCGATCGCCGGCCCTGACGCGGTCTGCGGCCTGTGCTGGGAGCCGGGCCCCATGGGCGTCGGTGCGATCGAGTCGGGCACCTCGGCCAGGTATTCCTCGTCCCGGTCGGTGGCGAACTGACCGGCCTTGCGGAACGGCCAGAGATAGCCCGGCACCACCGCCTCGGCGGCGGTCGGAGTGATCCCGAGCGCCTCGATGGTCCGGCCCTCGGCCTTGGCGGCCTCGGACACGACGTTGTCGTTCTGGAGCAGGATCACCTGGTCGCGGGTGAGCTTCAGGCTGTCGGGCAACAGGCCGAAGGTCAGGGTGTCGGCGACCTCCAGGAGCCGGGCCTGGAGCTTGGCCACCGGCAGCGGCAGGTCGACCACGGCACGCTTGCGCTGGATCGTCTTCAGCATGTAGCGCACGAGGTGCTCGAGGGTCGCCACCTCCGGTCCGCCGAGCTCGTAGACCTTGCCGCCCGGCACGGCGCCGTCGACCGCCCGGGCGATCGCCTCGGCGACGTCGCCGACGAAGACCGGCTGGAACCGCGACTGGCCGCCCGCCAGCGGCAGCACCGGCAGCGCCCGGGCCAGCCCGGCGAAGCGGTTGAAGAAACTGTCGCCCGGCCCGAAGACCAGCGACGGCCGGAACACCACGGCGTCCGGGCAGGCGGCGAAGACCCGGGCCTCGCCCTCGGCCTTGGTGCGGGCGTAGTGCGACGGCGAGGCCGGGTCCGCCCCGATCGCCGAGACGTGGATCATCCGGGCGCCCTGCCGGGCGGCGGCGCGGGCGATCTCCGCGGCCCCGTCGACCTGCAGCCGCGCGAAGCTCTGCGAGCCGGTCTCCTGCAGGATGCCGACGAGGTTGATCACCACGTCCGAGCGCTCGGACGCACGGGCCACCGATTCGGGGTAGCGGAGGTTGGCCTGGACGGCCACGATCTGGTTGACCTTGCCCAACGGCTGCAGGAACAGCGCCAGGTCCGGCCGGCGCACCGCGACGCGGATCCGGTAGCCGCGCTTGGCGAGCGCCCGCACCACGTGGCGGCCCAGGAAGCCGGAGCCGCCGAAGATCGTCACGAGCTGGGATTGCGGGCGCAGCGGGCCCGTTGCGGCGGTGGATGCGGGCATGCTGTCCTGAGGCGTGGTCTGTGGGCCGGTCATCGCCGTGGTCTCGGGCTCCTCGCGCGCCCCGGGGCGCCGTCGTGCGGGCCTACTTAGCCTAAGTTCGGCGCCTTGGGACCCGCTCATGCGCGCCAGGGCGCGATTAGCGTCTCGCGGCGCCCGACGCGACCGGGAACGGGCACCGCGCCCGTGCATTTCCACGGACGAATTCGCCGGGCCGGTGCGCCGGCCGGGACGTGCCGGGGACCATGATGATTCTAGGGATGCTCGTCTCGGCGGTGATCGCCGTCTTCGGACTGCTCGTCGCGCTGGGCCTGATCGGGCATCCGATCGACGCGCAACTCGTCACCAATTACGGCTGGAGCATCCTGACCATCGGCGTCGCGCTGTTCGTGCTGTTCGCCTATCGCTGGTTCAGCCGGTCCCGCAGCAGGCGCTCCGTCTGACCGAGACGATCAGGCGACCTTGATCCGGCGCCGGACCTCGCGCGTCACCGGGGGGCGGTTGCCGGCCCGGCGGCTCACCGAGCGGGGCGCGCCGACCGTGATGCTCTGGCTCTCCCGGGCGATGAAGGCGGTGGGCATCTCCGCCTGGAGGTCCGCCTCCATGTCGCGGAGCGCCGTATCGGAATGGGCCGGGTGCAGGTGGATGATCGCCAGCGCCTTGACGCCGGCCATCCGCGCCAGCTCGACGCCCTTCTGCCAGGTCGAGTGCCCCCAGCCGCGGCAGGTCGGATACTCGCCGTCGGTGAACATGCCGTCATAGACCATCAGGTCGGCCCCCGCGACGAACCGGGCCAGCTCGGGGTCCGGCCAGGGGTCGCTGTGCTCGATGTCGCTGATCAGGCACAGGCGCCGGCCATCATGCTCGAATCGGTAGCCCACCGATCCCTGCGGATGGTTCAGCAGGATCGTGTCGACCCGCGAACCGTCCGCGAAGGTCAGGGTCTGGCCGGCCTCGAAACCGTGGTGGTTGAAGGTGCAGCACAGCCTGTCGAGGGTAACCGGGAAGAGCGGCGGCGCGAACAGGCGATCGAGGGTCGGGCCGGCCGATTCGCCGCCGAGATTGCCGCAATAGGTGTTGATCACCCGGTCGCAGTCGAGGACCGCCGGCTTGAAGAACGGAAGGCCCGCCGTGTGGTCGAGATGCAGGTGGGTGAACAGCAGGTCGACGTCCCGCGGCAGATCGGTGCGGTGGCCCTGGCCGAGGTTGTAGATGCCCGAGCCGGCGTCGACCACGAACATCCGCTCGCCGCAGCGCACCTCGATGCAGGGCGTGCTGCCGCCGAACTCAGCATATTGCGGGCCGCTGACCGGCGTAGAGCCGCGGACTCCCCAGAATCGGAGGACGAGGCCCTCGTCGGCCGCACGGATAGTCGGCTCGGAACACTTGGACATGGCGATCACGAATCTGCGGACAGTCGGTCCCGATCCGTTACGATCGAGACCCCGTCGCCGTTCCGGGAAGGTAGCGCTGAATACGGCAGGCCGACGGGACAGGAGTACCGCTCATCCCCTGCCGTACAATGAATTGGGGGTCCGCACGCCGTCGTGATGTGCGGCCGCGCACACGGATGGGCCGCTTTCGGGGGCCGGTGCATGCCTAGAGGCGCTCGGCGGAGGCGATCAGGCCCGCACCCGCGCCAGCCCGAATCGGGTGTCCGGCGGCCGTGCCGGGAGATTCGGCGAGTGCCGCCGCCAGCAGGGATGGCAGGCCGTCGCCGTAGCGCGCCGGGAGGCGGCCCGCCAGCGCCCCGAACGGATCGGGCGCCCGCTCGTAGACCGGCACGAAGCCGGCCATCTGCCGCAGCGCGAGCCCGGAATTCGGCCCGCCCCAGGTCGCCCAGACGGTCTCCGGCACCGGGCGCGGCGCCCGGTGGCCCGGCACGACCACCACTTCCTGGCCGGCGAAGGCCAGCGCCTCCGGCCGGCTGATGTCGCCGACCGCGCCGCCCCGGGCCGTGTAGGCCGCCCAGAAGGCGTGCTGGCCGCCATCGGAATAGGTCGTGCGCACGGCCGGTTCGCCGGCATCGGCGAGCGCCGCCATGCGGGCCTCCTCAATGGCGCGGTAGGTCGCGACGGCGGCCTCGCGGGCGGGATCCCGGGACGGCGCGAAGGCGTAGCGGCCGGCGACCACCGAGACCTGAAGCTCCTCCCGGGTCGCCTCGAACCGGTCGGAGCCGGCCTTGAGCTCGCGCCAGAACCCGATGTTCGGGTCCGTGCGGTGGCGGGCCATATTCTCGGCGCTCATCCGGAACGGGTAGGACTGGAACTGGAAGGCCGCCTGGCCGCCGTTCAGGGCCTCCCGGGCGATGGCGTAGATCTCGCCGACCGTGCCGTCGGTCATGGCGAAGCAGCCCATCGACGAGCAGATGCCGTGGACCATCACGGCCGAGCCGGTGCCGCCATGGGCGCGGTCGTAGGCGTTGGGATAGCCGACGTCGAAGGACAGGTAATAGTGCGAGTTGGGGTTCATCTGGCGCCGGGGCACCGAATAGAACCCCTCGGGGGTCTGCCGGTCGCCGTTCTTGCGCTTGGGGCCGAGCTGGCCGGACCAGCGGCAGATCGGGAAGGTCTTGATGTGGACGAACCCGGCCGGGCCCTTCTTCCAGACCTCGATCTCGGATTCCTTCTTGTAGGCCCGGAACAGCACCGGGGCGCCGGCCGTGGTGCCCTTCTGCGCCATCACGGCGAGCGTCGCGGCCAGGATCGGCGCGTCGGCCTTTCCGGCCAGCGCCGCGACCGGACCGCAGACGGTCAGCAGCGCGAGGCCGGCGGCGAAGGATCTTGGTATCGGGAAGGGCATGAACCGTCCGCGCTGGATCGGCCGGGCGAGGGGGAATCGGGCCGGGCAGGCACGGCGTCCCGACCTGACCGGCTATTGCGGCCGTCGTGAGGCCGTCGCGCTCAAGCGAGGGCCGGCTCCATCTCGGCCACCGCGGCGGCCGGGGGCGCGGCCAGGGCGCTGTTCTCCACCGCGATCACCGCGTCGAACGGCTCGATCCCGTCGGGCACGCCCGTTTCGGGCAGGCAGACGATGAAGCCGCGTCCGGCCCTCGCCTGCCGGAGCTGGGCCAAGCGCTCGCGCACGCCCTCGACCTTGCGCTCGTCGGGCGCCACCGCGACCACCAGGATGTCGGGCTCGCGGGCGAGGCAGCGGGCCAGCTCGATCGCGACGCGCTCCCGGGCGTTGATGGCTCCGTCCGCCAGCGCTCCGGTACTGGGTTGGATCTCGACCTTGCTGTCCAGTCCGAGGCTGTAGACCGAGGCTTCGAGCCCCTCGTCGGCCAGCACCCGCTGCACCAGCGCCCGCACCCGCGGCTCGGCATTGGCCTCGCCGAGGCTGATCCGGCCGAACAGCAGGTTTTCCTCCAGGCTGGCGGCCGGATTGACCCGGCCGGGATCGTGGAACTCCACCGCGCCGGCGAGGTGGGACGGCAGCATCCGGGCGAATGAGCGGCGGGCCTGGACCAGCCGCTGCTCGAACGCGTCGTCGATCAGCCCGAAACGGTGCCGGGACTCGCTGTAGCGCAGGGCCAGCCCGATCAGCCGCGTGCGGTCGCGCTGGCCGGCGGCCCCGCGGCGCAAGCTCGCGGCATTGGGCAGGCGGACCACGAGATCTTCGAAGTAGCCGCGCTCCGAGGCCTGGAACAGCGAATAATTGTCGAAGAGCGGATGGTCGTTGGGCAGATCGGCGAAGATTTCCACCGTGCTGCGGGCGACCGACAGGCCGATCTCGGTGAGCGGCCGCACCAGCTCCTCGGCCTCCAGCACCGCCCGCAGGTAGGGGTGGCGGGCGAACCGCAGGGGCGCGAAGGCGCCGCCCACCGGCTCGCCGAACAGGATGTTCTCGCCGATGCTCGCCTGATGGTTGTAGCGCTCCGGGTCGAACGGCTCGACCAGACGCTCGGCGCCCTTGGCGGCGAGCGCCGCCCGCATGGTCCGCCGGGCCGCGACGATCGCCGCCGCCAGACGGGGCTGGGTCGCCGGCTCCAGGCGGCCGGTCAGGCCGCGGGCGTAGACGAAGCCGTCGAGCCCGGTGAGCCGGCTGATGCCGATCAGCGCGATGTCGTCGGGGGCGTTGGCCGGCTCGGTACCGTAGAGCAGGTTCTGCCGGAGCGAACCCTCCATCAGGATCGCCTCCCCGGCCGCGAAGGCGATCCGGCGGGCGCGCTCGGCGGCGTCGAAGCCGCGCAGGTCCGCGCCCGCGTAGGTGACGGCCCCCGCGGTCGGCTCGATCTGGCCGGCCAGCACCGCCGCCAGCACCCGGGCGCCGCTGCCCCGGCTGCCGGTGATCGCGACATGGCTCGGCATGGCGACGGTGACGTCGACGCCGGTCAGCCGCTCGCCGCTGGCCGGGTCGAAGGCGCCGACCCCCTGCGTCGCCAGGATCCCGGACCGGGGGAGCGGCGGGGCGAGCCCCGTCCGGGCGGCCTTCGCCTGGCGCCCCTGGAGCATCGCGATGAGGCGCGCCAGGTCGCGGAAGCGCGGGCGGACGGATTTGCGCACCGTCCAGAGCCGGGCGCAGATCGCGGCGAGCCAGCCGGCGAGACCGAAGGCTCCGGTGGCCGCGAGCAACGCGGCCGGATCGACCGGCGGGGCCGGCGGGGCACCCGGCGTCGCGGAGCGCCACAGGGCCGTGCCGATGGCGATGGCCGGGAGGATCACCGCCAGGGCGAGCGCCGGCGCCCGTGCATAGGCCAGCCGCGCCTCGGCCCGGGCGACGTTGGTGCGCATCGCCGCGACCCGGGCCGCGATGCGCGTCCGCTCGAGGGCGGCGGCCCCGTGGACGCGCACGGCCGGCAGCCGCCGCACCAGGTCGTTCAGGTTGGTCTCGGCCCGGGTGCTGGAGCGCAGCCGCAGGTCCTGCCGGTCCCGGGCGCGCTCCAGGACCAGCCCGTAGGCCAGCCCGATCGCCGCCAGGCCGATCGCCGCGGTCGGGATCAGCCGCGGCGCGGCAAGCCCGGCAAAGCCGAGCGCCAGGAGCAGCGCGGCCAGGGTCATCGCCGGGACCACGATGCTGGCAGCGAGCAGCCGGTCGCCTCGTCCCAGAACCTCGCCGACCAGGCGGGCGAGGCTGCGCGCCTCGTCCCGGGCCCCAGCCGGCGCGTCGAGGATCGCCCGCAGGACGCTTTCCCGGACGGCGTCCGCGGCCCGGTTCTGGGCCTTGAAGCACAGGCGCGCCACGACCCAGCCGATCCCCGCCAGGGTCAAGGCACAGGCGGCGATGCACAGGAAGGCGGCGAGTTCCAGCTCGGCCGGACGCATCGTGAAGCCGGGGGCCAGCACGAGCTCGCGGCCGGGCAGCGACAGGGCAAGCCGCAGGAACGGCAGCGTCGGCGCCTCGTCGCGCGGCAGCACCGCGACCAGATCGCGCAGGCACAGCAGGGCCAGCGCGCAGAGCGGGGCGCCGAGCCCGACCACGAGGGCGACGGCGGTCGCGTGCAGGCGCCGGGCGGCGCGCCAGGTCAGGACGATGGGATCGGAATCCATAGGGCTCCGGGGCGAGTCCGGGGTGGGTCGGCGGCGGGATCGGGCCGCCGGGCCCTGGTCAGGCAGCGCATAGGCCCTCCCGCCGCCGGCGGGAAGTGTCGAGGGTGCGGCGCGGGAAGCGGCCGGCATGATGATCCATGTTCTAGCCCCCGTCTGGAAAAGCTCTAGGTTCCACGACGAGGCCGCCGGACGGTCTGGGCGCGGCCTCTCCAGCGCCTGGCCGCTTTGGTCGCATTGCGCGGGTGATCCGGTGCACCGCACACTTCAGCCTGGGATCAACGGTGAGGCGACGCGTGCTGCGAAGGGTTGAGCAGATCGAGCCCGGCGACCGGACCTTCTTGTCCTGCGGGCGTGCCTGCCTGCCCAGCGGGCATGCTTGCCCGCCCGTCGGGAGCGCCTGATGGCGCAGCTGTTCACCCCCGGCGCGGACGCGATCTACCGGCTCGCCCTGATGACCGGGGTCGCCTGCCTGGTCGGCCTCCCCGTGCTGGCGGCCGGGATTGTGCGCTCGAACTACGTCACCGGGGTCGGCATCGCCCCGGCCCAGCCGGTGCCGTTCAGCCACAAGCACCATTCGGGCGAGCTCGGTATCGATTGCCGCTACTGCCACACCACCGTCGACAAGGTCGCCTCGGCCGGGATCCCGCCGACCCATACCTGCATGACCTGCCATTCGCAGATCTGGACCGGCTCGGACATGCTCAAGCCGGTGCGCGACAGCTACGCCCAGGACAAGCCGCTGGAATGGGTGCGGCTGAACAAGCTGCCGCAATACGTCTACTACAACCACTCGGTGCATGTGACGAAGGGCATCGGCTGCTCGACCTGCCACGGCGAGGTCACTGCGATGCAGATGACCTACCGGGCCAACGCCTTCGAGATGCAGTTCTGCCTCGATTGCCACCGGGCGCCGGAGAAATACGTCCGCACGCCCGACGAGGTCTGGAACATGACCTGGAAGCCGCCGGCCGACCAGGCGACGCTCGGGCCGAAGCTCGTGGCCGAGTACCATATCCGCGGCGGCTCGCGGCTGACCGAGTGCGGGATCTGCCACCGATGACCAGCGGATCCGACATCGCGGCCCTGCGCCGGAAACTCGCCGGCGGCGACGGCCCGCGCTTCTGGCGCAGCCTCGACGCCGTGGCCGACAGCCCGGAATTCCGCGACTACCTCGCAGCCGAGTTCCCCTCCGCGGCCCGGCTCGCCGCGTCCCCGGAGCGGCGCGGCTTCCTCAAGCTGATGGCGGCGTCCTTCGCGCTCGGCGGCCTCACCGCCTGCGGGTCGGAGGGCGGGCGCCATTTCGAGGTTCCCTACGTCAACCAGCCCGAGCGGATCGTCCCGGGTACGGACCTGTCCTACGCCTCCTCGGCGGTGTTCGACGGGTTCGGCAACGGCATCCTGGTCACCACCCGCAACGGCCGGCCGCTGAAGATCGAGGGCAATCCCGAGCATCCCTGGAGCCGCGGCGGCACCGACGTGCTGGCGCAGGCCTCGGTGCTCGGCCTCTACGACCCGTTCCGCTCCCAGGCCGTGCAGCATCTTGGCAAGCCGAGTTCCTGGGCGGCGTTCCGGGCTGCCCTGCAGGCGCAGATGCCGGCCTGGCACGAGACCGGGGGCGAAGGTGTCGCTCTGCTGACCGGTCCGGTGACCTCGCCCACCGTGGCGGCGCAGATCGCCCGGATGCGGGCCGCCTACCCGGCGTTGCGCTGGTTCACCGGCGCCGGCGTCGGCCGCGAGGCGATCTACGAGGGCGCCCGCCGCGCCTATGGAAAACCGCTCGAGACGATTCCGGATTTCGCCCGGGCGCGCATTATCGTGTCCCTGGACGGCGACTTCCTCGATCTCGGCCCCGGCCAGGTCGGCCTGTCCGGGCGCTGGAGCGCGGCCCGCCGGGCTGCCTATGCCGAGGGCCGCCTGCTCACCCTGCACGCCGCGGCCCCGACCCCGACGCTGACCAGCGCCAAGGCGGACTTCTCGACCCCCCTCGCCTCGGCCCGACTCGAAGCCGTGGCCCGGGATTTCTTGGCGTTGGCCGCCGGCGGTGCGGCGCCGTCCGGCGACGATCCGGTGTCCCGCTGGACGCGGCGCGCCGGTAGGGCGCTGACCGAGGCGCGGGGCGCCGGCCTGGTCACCGCCGGGCTGACCACGAGCCCGGATGTGCACGACCTGGTCCATCGGCTCAACGGCGCGCTGGGCAATACCGGGGCGGCCGTGCGGCACACCACGCCCGCGGTCGAGCAAGGTGCCGGGACGCTGGCGGATCTGGCGGAGGCGATGGAGCGCGGCGCCGTCAAGGTTCTGATCGTGCTCGGCGCCAACCCGGTCTACGACGCGCCGGCCGCCCTCGACTTCGCCGCCCGGATGGAGCGCGTGCCGCTCAAGATCCATGCCGGGCTCTATGACGACGAGACCGGCGCGCATGCGGACTGGCACCTGCCCACCGCCCACCCGCTGGAATCCTGGGGCGACGTGCGCTCCCTCGACGGCACGGTCGGGCTGATCCAGCCGACGGTGGCGCCGCTCTACAACGGCCGCACCCTCCAGGACATGCTGGCTTTCCTGATCGACGGGCGCGGGAGCGAGGGCGGCGAGGACGCCCTCGGCCTGGTCAAGGCGCGCTGGCGGAACGAGGGCGAGGATGCGGCTGCGTTCGAGGCCCGTTTCGCCGACGCCCTGCGCCGGGGTTTCTGGCCCGACAGTGCGGGCGCGACGGAGGATGTCGCCCTCACCCAGGAGGCGCCGCCCTCCCCTCCGGCACCCGCCCCGGACGGGATCGAGGTGGTGTTCCGTCCCGATCCGACCGTCTGGGACGGCACCCATGCCGACCTCGCCTGGCTGCAGGAACTGCCCAAACCCCTGACCAAGGTCGTCTGGGAGAACGTCGTCGCCCTCAGCCCGCATCTCGCCGAGCGCGAGGGCATCGCCATGGGCGACATCGTGCGGGTCGAGGCGGAGGCGCGCGCCGTGGAGGGCGCCGCCTGGATCCTGCCTGGCCAGGCCGCCGAGACCGTGACCCTGAGCCTTGGCTACGGCCGCAATATGCCGGACCACCTGTCCAGCGGCCTCGGCTACGCCGCCGCCACCCTGCGGCCCGTCGCGACGCCCTGGCGCCTTTCCGGGGTGCGGCTGACCAAGACTGGCCGGCGCCGCATGCCGGCGACCACCCAGAACCTCGGCACGATGGAGGGGCAGGACATCGTCCGCGTCCAGGCTGTGGGCGCCGCCCCGGTGGGCGATCCCAAGGACGCGCCGGCCCCGGCCTCGTTCTACCCGCCCCCGGAGAGCCAGCTGACCGGCGCAGCGGCGCAGTGGGGCATGGCGATCGACCTCGACGCCTGCACCGGCTGCAACGCCTGCGTCACCGCCTGCCAGGCGGAGAACAACATCCCGGTGGTCGGCCGCGAGGAGGTCGCGCTCGGGCGCTGGATGGGCTGGCTGCGGGTCGACCGCTACTACGCGGGCGACCTCGACGCGCCGACGACGCATTTCCAGCCGGTCCCGTGCATGCATTGCGAGCAGGCGCCCTGCGAGGTCGGCTGCCCCGTGGAGGCGACCCTGCACGACAGCGAGGGCCTGAACCTGCAGGTCTACAACCGCTGCGTTGGCACCCGGACCTGCCAGAGCTACTGCCCCTACAAGGTCCGCCGCTTCAACTACCTGGACTACACGGGCGGCATGACCCCGGTGCAGCAGCAGCAGCGCAATCCCGAGGTCACGGTCCGCGCCCGCGGCGTGATGGAGAAGTGCACCTACTGCATCCAGCGCATCGCGGCGGCCCGGGTCACCTCGGCCAAGGACGCGCACGCCCCAATTCAGGACGGCGCCGTCGAGACCGCCTGCCAGGGCGCCTGCCCGACCCGGGCGATCACCTTCGGCAACGTCGCCGACCCGACGAGCCGGGTCTCGGCCGCCCGCAAGGACAAGCGGGAATACGCGCTGCTCGGCCACCTGAACACGCGCCCGCGCACCACCTACCTCGCCGGGCTCGCGCCCGCCGCCGATCCCACCGGACGGGAGGGCTGAGCATGTCCGGCGCTCTCGCAGGCGGTCCTCTGATCCGGCCGGAAGAAACCCTCCAGGGCATCGGCGGCGCGGTCACCGCGATCCCGCTGACCCATCCGCGCAACCGCCGCTGGTGGATGGCCTTCGCGGGGGCGGTGGCTCTGCTCGGCGTCTTCGCCTTCACCCTCGGCACCCTGCTCTATGCCGGGCCGGGGGTCTGGGCGAACAACAACGCCGTCGTCTGGGCTCTCGACATCGCGAGCTACGATTGGTGGATCGGCGTCGCGTCCGGCAGCCTGCTGGTCTCGGCGGTGCTGCTGCTGCTCGGGGCGGAGTGGCGCGGGGCGGTGAACCGCATCGCCGAGACCCTGGCGCTGCTCGCCACCGCGTCGGCCGGGCTCTACCCGATCATCCATCTTGGGCGGCCGTGGTTCTTCTTCTGGAACCTGCCCTACCCCAACACCTACGACCTCTGGCCGCAATTCCGCTCGCCGCTCCTGTGGGACGCGATCGACATCGTCGCCTTCCTGGTGATCTGCGTGAGCCTCTGGTTCATCGGAATGCTGCCGGACCTCGCCACCCTGCGCGACCGCGCCTTCGTGGAGGCGATGCGCCAGATCGACGTCAAGGCGCCGACCCGCCGGCTCGCGCTCCTGCGGGCGCAGGTCTACGGCATCGTCGCCTCGGGCTGGCGCGGCTCGGCCGCCCATTGGCAGATCTGGGTCCAGGCCTACCGGACGGTGGCGTTGCTCGGCGTGCTGCTGGTGGTCTCGGTTCAGACCGGCGCCTCGGTGATGCTGGCCGGCTCGCTGATGCCGGGCTGGCACAGCACCCTGTTGCCGGTGACGTTCCTGGTGAACGCGGTCTATTCCGGCGTCGGCATCACCGCGGCGATCGTGGTGCTGATCCGCGTCGTCTACGGCCTCGACAGCCTGGTCACCGCGCGCCACCTCGACGTGCTCGGCCGCTTGCTGCTCGGCCTCGGCTGCGCCAGCGCCTATTGCTACGCCGCCGAGTATTTCGACACGTTCCTCAACGGCGACCCGGAGGCACGAGCCGTGCTGGTGCGGCGCCTGACCGGCGACCACGCCCTGGTCTCGTGGACGGCGATCCTCGGCCTGGTCCTGCCGGCGCAGCTGCTGTGGTCGGCCCGCGCCCGGACGACACCGCTGGCGATCGCCGCGGTCGGGCTCCTGGTCGCGGCCGGCGCCTATGCCGATCACGTCACGGTGCTGGTCGTCACCCTGACCCAGGACTTCCTGCCGTCCTCGCGGCTGCCCTACGGGCCGGACCCCTGGGGCATCGCCACGTTCGCGGGCTCGCTCGGCCTGTTCCTGACCCTGCTGCTGCTGTTCCTGCGCTACCTGCCCGCCGTCTCGATCATCGAGAGCCGCCGCCTGGCCCTCGCCCGGGCCCCGGGCACCGAGGCTGCCGCCCGGGAGGCCGCGTCCCGGGCCACCCTCCGCCCGGAGGAGAATCCCGGGCCGGCGCCGCTCTGGGGCGTGTCCGCCACCTTCGCCAGCCATGCCGATCTCGCCGCCGCCCTCCAGGCGGTGTCGGGGATCAGCCCGCCGGACCATGTCCATCTCGACGGGCACGGGCCGGTGCCGATGCCCCGGACCCTGCGGGCGCTCGGCCTGGAGGGCCGCTCGATCCTGCCCTACGCGCTGGCCGGCGCGCTGATCGGCGGCGCGGGCTTCTACGGGATGTGCGTCTACGCGACGGCCTACGATTACGTGTTCCTGATCGGTGGCCGCCCGCGCCTGTCCTGGCCGTCCTTCGTGGTTCCGAGCATCTCGTTCGCGATGATGACCGGCTGCATCGCGATCCATCTCGCGCTTTTGGTGCTCAACCGCCTGCCGCGGCTGAACCACCCGGCCTTCAACATCCCCGGCTTCCTGCGCGCCTCGGACGACCGGTTCTTCCTCTCCGCGGAGGCCCGCAGCGACCGCTTCGACGCGGCCCGGTTCGAGCGCCGGCTCACCGGCCTGCCGGTCGAGGCCGGGCGTCCCCTCGAGATCCGCAGGATCCCGCGATGACGCGCCCCGCCGGTCTCATCCTCCTCGCGGCGCTGCCGGCCCTCTCGGCCTGCGGCGAGGCCAACATGGACGACCAGGCCCGGGCCAAGACCTGGGACCGGAACCCGTTCTTCCCCCGCCAGATCACCATGCGCCAGCCGGTCTCCGGGACTGTGCCGCGGACCGACCCTGCCCGGGAGGCGCCCCAGCCCCAGACGATCAGCCAGGACCTGGTCGAGCGCGGCCGGCAGCGCTACGCGGTGTTCTGCACCCCCTGCCACGGCCAGGACGGGCGCGGCCGGGGCATCGTCGTGCAGCGCGGCTTCCCGCATGCCGGCGACCTCACCGCCGAGCCCCTGCGCAAGGCCCCGGCCGCCGAGATCTACGACGCCATCGGCAACGGCCGGCGCGCCATGTTCGGCATGGCGCAGATGATCCCGTCCTCCGACCGCTGGGCGATCGTCGCCTATGTCCGGGCGCTCCAGCTCAGCCAGGACGCGCCGGTGGCGAGCCTGTCGCCGGACGACCGGACCCGCCTGGAGGCGACCCAGTGAGCCGCCCCCTCCTGCTCGGCCTTCTCGGGCTCGGCCTGCTGGCCGGCTGTTTTCTGGCCGGTGGCTGGCGCGGTGCGGCCTGCTCCTACCTTGCGGCTTGGCTCGTCCTCCTGGCGCTGCCGGTGGGCGCCCTGCCGGTGACGATCGTGGCCGAGCGTTTCGGCAAACGGGTGCGCGAGCGCGGCGGCGTCGAGATGCTGGCGGGCCTGCGCCGGCTGATGGCGCTGATGCCGGTGGCCGCGCTGCTCGGGCTGCCGCTGCTCGCCGCGGTGCCGGTGCTCTATCCCTGGGTCGGGGCGGCGCCGCGCACGCCGCTCGCCGCGCTGTGGTTCACCGAGCCGTTCTTCGCGGCCCGGGTGATCGCGTATCTCGCGGCCTGGACGTGGCTGGCATTCCGCTTCGCGCGGCCCTTCGACGAGCCGGGCGAGGGCCGCACCGTGCCGGCGGTGGGCTTGCACGCGGTGATCGGCACCCTGTTCACCACCGACGTGATCGCCTCCCTCGACCCACGGCTGGATTCCGCCCTGCTCGGCCTGCTGGTGATGACCGCCTGGAGCGGGTTGGCCTTCGCGGCCGCGATCCTGCTCGCCTGGGAGGAGCCGGAGCCGGTGGGCCGCGGCCGAACCCCGCCCGGGCGCGGCCGGCTGGTTCCCCTCGTGGTGCTGCTCGGGCTCTGGGCGTTCCTGCACTTCGTGCAGTTCCTGATCGTCTGGTCGGCCAACCTGCCGCCGGAGGTGTCCTGGTACTTCGCCCGCGGCGGCGGGCTCGGGCGCGGCCTGTCGATCGCGGCCGGGATCGTCGTCGTGCTGGCCGGGCTCGCGACCCTGCGGCCGGGCCGCCCGACCACCCGGATCCTCGCCGGCGCGGCGCTGGCCGTGCACGCTCTCGAGATGTTCTGGCTGGTCACGCCGGCCCTGCGCGACCGGTTCGTGATCCGCCCGGCCGATGCGCTCGCGGCCCTGGCCGTGGTGTGCCTGGCGGCTGCGCTCCATCTCCTGCTGCGCGGGCGCCCGGCGCCGACGGCCCGGCGCGCCGGGAGGGTCGCATGAGCGCCGGCGGCACCCCCGGTCCCGGCCTGATCCCGGCGATCCTGGCCGGGCTGACCCTGCGCGGCAGCGGTTTGCTCAACGGCCGGCCGCCCCGCGGCACGCCGGCCAATGCCCCGCGCGATCCCGACGATCCCGGCTACGAGACGCGCGATGTCGGCGTCCGCAACACCGCTCTGGTGATGGCCGGCCTCGCGCTCGCGGTGCTGACGGTCATCGGCACCATGGTCTGGCTGATGGGCAGCTTCAGCGCCAGCCAGCGCCAGACCCTGCCGACCCTGACGCGCCAGCAGACTGCGCCGCTGACGCCGCCGCCGCCGAACCTCCAGGCGGACCCCTATGTCGATCTCGACCGCCAACGCGCCGAGGCCGCGGCCCGGCTTGCGGGCTACGGCTACAGCGACCCGGCCCACACCCGGGCCCGCATCCCGATCGACCGGGCCATGGACCTGATCGTCGGCCGCCCCCTCGACGCGCCGGAACGGTAGCAGGATGACGCCGAACCACGCCGCCCTCGAACTCTGGCCCGCCGCGGTCTCGGCCACCGCGTCCGAGACCGACCTGCTGATCCTGGCTTTCACGGTCCTGACCCTGCTGCTGACCGTGCCGGTCTTCGTGGCGATCACCTACTTCGCCCTGCGCTACCGGGAGGGCTCGGAGGCGGACCGGCACCCGTCGGGCATCCGCTCCAACCTGATCGAGATCAGCTGGATGCTGATCCCGTTCCTGCTGACGCTGATCTTCTTCGTCTGGGGGGCGCGGCTGTACGTGGCCTCGCGCAACGCGCCGCCCGACGCGATGGTGATCGAGGCGATCGGCCGGCAATGGATGTGGAAGTTCCAGCATCCCACCGGCCAGGCCGAGATCAACGACCTTCACCTGCCGATCGGCCAGCCGATCCGCCTGCACATCATCAGCCAGGACGTGATCCACGCCCTCTACCTGCCGGCCGTGCGCCTGCAGGTCGCCGCCCTGCCCGACCGCTACACCGACCTGTGGTTCAAGGCCGACAAGATCGGGACCTACCACCTCTACTGCTCGGAATATTGCGGCACCGACCATTCCGTGATGGGCGGCGAGGTCACCTTCATGAACCCCGGCGACTACCAGGACTGGCTGACCCATGCCGGCGCGCAGCAGAGCAAGGTCGCGGCCGGCCGCACCCTCTACGAGGCCTATGGCTGCGCCGGCTGCCACGATCCCGGCTCGGCCGTGAAGGCCCCGAGCCTCGCCGGGCTTTACGGCAGCCAAGTGAAGCTCGCCGACGGCCGCACGGTGACGGCCGACGAGACCTGGCTGCGCGAAAAAATCCTGAACCCGAACGGCGACCGGCTCGCCGAGGGCTACAAGCAGGTCATGCCGAGCTTCGCCGGGCGGATCCCGGAAGACGAGCTCGGCCGCCTCATCGATTTTTTGAAATCCTACACGGCGCCGGCCTCCGGCAAGGCCGCGCAGGCCATTCCATGAAGGCGACATCATGAGCGCAACGGGCAGCGTCGGCGGCACGGCCCGCCGCGAGCCGCACGCGCCGGAGGCCACCCTCGGGCGCAAGGCGGACTATCTCCACGCGGATTCGACCCTGCGCTCGTGGTTCCTCACCACCGACCACAAGCGCATCGCGATCCTGTACCTGACCTCGATCACCGGCTTCTTCGTGATCGGGGCGGTGGCGGCCGGCGTGGTCCGGCTGGCGCTGATCGTGCCGAACGGCGCGATCATGACCAACGACACCTACAACAAGGCCTTCACCATCCACGGCGTGGTGATGGTGTGGTTCTTCCTGATCCCGTCGATCCCGGCGACCTTCGGCAACTTCCTGATCCCGCTGATGATCGGGGCGAAAGACTTGGCCTTCCCCAAGCTCAATCTGACGAGCTGGTACGTGTTCATGGCCGGGGCGTTCTTCACCCTGGTCTCGCTGGTGCTGGGCGGCGTCGACACCGGCTGGACCTTCTACGCCCCGCTCTCCACCGCCTTCTCGAACACCTGGGTCCTGCCGGCCCTGATCGGCGTGACCATCGTGGGCTTCTCGTCGATCCTCACCGGCCTCAACTTCGTGGTCACGATCCACACCATGCGGGCGCCCGGCATGACGTGGTTCAAGCTGCCGATCTTCGTCTGGGCCCACTATGCCACGAGCCTGATTTTCTTGCTCGCCACGCCGGTGATCACCACCGCGCTGATCCTGCTGATCATGGAGCGGGGCTTCCATATCGGCGTGTTCGACCCGGCCTATGGCGGCGATCCGGTGCTGTTCCAGCACCTGTTCTGGTTCTACTCGCACCCGGCCGTGTACATCATGGTCCTGCCCGGCATGGGGGTGATCTCGGAGATCGTCCCGGCCTTCGCGCAGAAGAAGCTGTTCGGCTACCGGTTCGTCGCCTACGCGTCGATCGGGCTGGCCTCGGTGACCTTCTTCGTCTGGGGCCACCACATGTTCGTCAACGGCCAGAGCGACCTGGCCTCCCTGGTGTTCTCGGCCCTGTCCTTCGCGGTGGCGGTGCCCTCGGCGGTCAAGGTCTACAACTGGACCGCCACGATCCATAAGGGCTCCCTCCGGCTCGACACGCCGATGCTCTACGCCATGGGCTATATCGGGCTGTTCGTCCTCGGCGGGCTCACCGGCCTCTATCTGGCGACGCTGGCGATCAACCAGCACATCCACGCGACCTACTTCGTGGTTGCGCATTTCCACTACATAATGGTCGGCGGCACGGTGCTGGCCTTCCTGGGCGGCCTGCACTTCTGGTGGCCGAAATTCACCGGGCGGATGTACAGCGAGCCCTGGGGCCGGGTCTCGGCGGTGCTGATCTTCCTCGGCTTCAACGTCACCTTCTTCCCGCAGTTCATCCTCGGCTACCTCGGGATGCCCCGGCGCTACGCGACCTATCCGGTCGAGTTCCAGCTGCTGAACGTGCTGTCCTCGGCCGGCGCCACGATCCTGGCCGCGGGCTACATCTTCCCGATGCTCTACCTGGTCTATTCCCTATGGTTCGGCCGCAAGGCGCCCGCCAACCCGTGGAACGCCAAGGGGCTCGAATGGGAGACCGGCTCGCCGCCGCCCAAGCACAATTTCCTCAGCCCACCCGAAGTGCCGCGCATCCCCTACGATTACCCGATCCAGGCGCAGGAATCCCAGGACCAGCACGGATGAGCGAGGGGCTGGCAGACGGCGTCGGGGTCGCCCGCGCCGGGCATTTCGAGACGGTGGGCCAGCAGCGCGCCGCGGCGACGCTCGGCATCTGGGCCTGGCTGATCACCGAGCTGCTGCTGTTCTCGGCCCTGTTCCTGGTGGCGCTGATCACCCGGATCCTGCACCCCGAGGCGACGGTCGCGGCGGCCAAGCACCTCAAGTTCTGGATCGGCGCCACCAACACCGTGGTGCTGATCTGCTCCAGCTTGACCATGTCGATGGCGATCGAGTTCTCGCGGATCGGCTGGCAGCGCGCCATGGTCCGGGCGATGCTCGCCACCGCGGCGCTCGGCGGCCTGTTCCTGGTGCTGAAGGGCTACGAGTACTACGCCGACTGGGACGAGCACATGATGCCGTTCCTGAGCACGCGGCCCTTCGCCCTGGCTGAGACCCCGGCGGCGCGGCTGTTCGTGAACCTCTACTACGTCGCCACGATCCTGCACGCCGTGCACCTGTTCACCGGCATCGCGCTCCTGCTCGGCATGACCTGGATGGCCGCCAAGGCCGGCTTCCTGTCCCGGCACCAGAACTGGATCGAGGTCTACGGCCTGTACTGGCACTTCATCGACCTCGTCTGGATCCTGGCCTTCCCGATCCTCTACGTGGTGAACCGGTAGGATGCGCAATCCCCTCGCGACCCTGAGCGCCGACGACCGCGCCCTGCTCCGGCGGCGGCTGCGCACGCCGGTGCTGACCTTCCTGGCGCTGCTCGGCCTGCTCGCCGTCAACGTCACGCTAGGCGCCACTCTGCCCTTCGCCCAGGTCTGGATCGTCGAGCTCCTGGTCGTCGCCGTGATGGTGGCGCTGATCCTCCTGGTCTCCATGGAGGTGGTCCACGAGCCGCCGCTGGTGCGGCTGTTCTCGGGGCTCGGCTTCTTCTGGGTCGCCATCATGGTCGGGATGACGCTGACCGATTATCTTGCTCGGTGAAGGTTGGACGCTTCATCTTGCTTCCCGACGGCTGATCCTTACCGTCGAGACTCATGAACACGGTCGTCCTGACGCCGAATTTCTTGCTGACGCGAAAGTTGCTGGCGTCTCGGACAGCGAGATAGAGACGATCATCGATGTGATCGCAGCGGATCCGAGCGCCGGTGATCTCATCCCGGAGACCGGCGGGGCCCGAAAGGTCAGGATCGGCGGCCGGGGCAAGGGCAAGTCCGGAGGCTATCGGGTGATTACGTTCTACGTTGTTGATGATCTACCTGTGTTCTTGCTTCGTCTGGTTTCGAAGGGGCAGCGCGTCGATATCAGCCGTGCCGAGCGGTATGCCGTCAGAGCGGCGCTGACGGACCTGGTCGAATTGTATCGCGCGGGTTTGCACAGGCACGGGTGATCCACACATGGTGGATGCGATTTGTATCGAGAGGCGAGAGATGACCGCTTTCGGTGAAGGGCTGGTCGAGGCCGCGCAGCAGGCCCTGGCCATCGCCCGCGGCGAAGCCGAGCCGGGGACCTATCGCGTCCATAGCCCCCGGGCGCTCGACGTGAAGGTCGTGCGTCGGGAGCTCGGTTTCACGCAGGCCGAATTCGCGGCCCGCTTCGGCTTTCCGATCGGGACCCTTCGCGACCTCGAACAGGGCCGCGCTCGGCCGGATGCCGCGACGCTGGCCTATCTGACCGTGATCCGCCATGACTCCGCCGCCGTGCTCCGGGCTCTGGAGCACGCGGAGAAGAGCGACTGAAACGTCGGTTGTCGCGAAGATCGAACGTCTCTAAATCCGCTGACCCGCGGATGCGGTTCGGGTGGAAAGTCGGAGACCATGTGCGAACTGCTCGGCATGAGCGCCAACGTGCCGACCGACATCCGCTTCTCGTTCGCCGGGCTGGCCCGGCGCGGCGGCGACACCGGGCCCCATGCCGACGGCTGGGGCATCAGCTTCTACGACGGGCGGACCTGCCGCAGCTTCCACGAGCCGGAGCCGAGCTCGCGCTCGCAGCTGGCCCGGCTGCTGCGCGACATGCCGATCAAGAGCCGCATCGTGGTCGCCCATGTGCGCAAGGCCAATCGCGGCCGGGTCAGCCTGGAGAACACCCACCCCTTCGCGCGGGAATTGTGGGGCCGCCGCTGGACCTTCGCGCATAACGGCCAGCTCAAGGGCGTGAAGCGGCTGCCGCTGGGCAGCTTCATGCCGATCGGCTCCACGGACAGCGAGCACGCCTTCTGCTGGATGCTCGGCCGCCTCCAGGCCCGGTTCCAGGCCCTGCCCCGGCCCGCGACCCTCGACCGCGCCGTGGCCGACCTCGCAGGCGAATTGCACGCGCTCGGCGTGTTCAACATGCTGCTGACCGACAGCCGCACCCTCTACGCCCATTGCGGCAAGCGCCTCTGCTACCTCACCCGCCGGGCGCCGTTCGGCACCGCCACCCTGATCGACGAGGATTGGCAGGTGAATTTTGCGCAGGAAACCTCCGAGAGCGACGTGGTCACGGTGATCGCCACCCAGGCGCTGACCCGGGACGAGCGCTGGACCGACCTCGCCCGCGGCGATGTCCTGACCCTGCGGGACGGGGCGATCCGCCTGTTGAGACCGGCCGGGGCTTCTTGATGTCCGACATGGGCGAGGGTGCATGCGCGCGCCCAATGCGCTAGAACGACCGTAACAGGAGCGCATCGACCGGACTTGAGGGGGAGTTCGGCCGGCAAGCGATCCGCCTCGACCGGTCCGGACCGCAGGTCGAGCCACGATGAGCTGACGAGCACGACACGCATGACCCGCGACGACACCGACACCGTCCTGTCCGAGGAGGACGCGCTTCGGGATGGCCGCCCGAACCTCGCCCCGAACATCCGCACGCATCTCGGCGAGCACCTGCGCACCGTCTACGAGCGGATCGGCGAGGAGGTGCTGCCGTCCCGCTTCGCCGACCTGATCGAGAAGCTGGAAGAAGCGCTGCGCGCCCGCGGCGAAGCGATCGAGCCGGAATTCCGCAACGGCCTGCTCGCGGCGGTGCCGTCGCTGCGCGCCTTCGCGCTGTCGCTGACCTCGAACCCCGCCCGCTCGGACGACCTGGTCCAGGACACCCTGCTCAAGGGCTGGCAGCACCGCGCCCGGTTCCAGCCGGGGACCAATCTCAACGCGTGGCTGTTCACGATCCTGCGCAACATCTTCTACTCGGATCACCGCAAGCGGGTCCGCGAGGTCGAGGACCAGGACGGCTCCTACGCGGCCCGGCTGGCCACGGCCCCGCACCAGGGCGACCGGCTCGATGTCGAGGACCTGCAATCGGCGCTCGCCAAGCTGCCGCCGGACCAGCGCGAGGCCCTGGTGCTGGTCGGCGCCGAGGGCGTCTCCTACGAGGAAGCGGCCACGATCATGGGCTGCAAGGTCGGCACCGTGAAGAGCCGGGTCAGCCGCGCCCGCGGCCGCCTGGCGGAGCTTCTGGGCTACGACGAGGAGGATCTCGGTTCCGACCGGTTCATCCAGTCGGCGATGCCCAAGGACGCGTAGCGCGCGCCCCAGGCAGTCCGCCGTCCGGGAAAAAAGATGCATCCGAATCCGGGGATCGGGCGTTACCGGCCCATGCTTCGTCGCCTCGCTGCGGCGGAACGCCACGGAACGGAGATGTCTCGTATGACCTTCAAGACCCTGATCGCCGCCTCGGCCCTCGCCCTGTCGCTGCCGCTGGCCGCCCAGGCCCAGGGCACCATCCCGGGTGCCGAGCGCGGCGCGGCCGCCGGTAACGACGCGGCCGGCCCGATCGGCGGGATCGTCGGCGGCGCCGTCGGTGCGGCCACCGGCACGGTGGGCGGGATCCTCGGCGTCGACATGGCGCCGCGCTTCCGCAGCTACGTTCGCGAGCGCAATGTCCGCTCGTACGATTACGACGGCCGCGTCGCCGTCGGCTCCACCCTGCCGGCCTCCGGCGTCACCTATTACGATGTCCCGACCGAGTACCGCGTGCAGCCGGGCTACCGCTACACCGTGGTCAACGACCGCCCGGTGCTGGTCGATCGCGGCCACCGGATCGTCGAGGTCATCGACTGATCGTACGGGCCGGTCCCGCGCCGGCCCATCGGCCTCCGGAGCTCCGCTCCGGGGGCCGTTTTCATGGGTGAACCCGCAGCGGCGCAACGGTTCTCCGGCGAAGCCGTTGATGCTCCAGATGAACGACGAGGCGACCATGAGCCAGGATCCGAGCGAGCCCGGCGCGACGCTGCCGGAACCGGTGCGCGATCACCTCGGCCAGCAGCTGCGCGGCGTGCTGCCGGTCGGCACCGACAAGCCCCGCTTCCTCGGGGACGATCCGGTGCCGGACGCGTTCGAGCCGCAGATCCGCCGGCTCGAGACCCGGCTGAAGACCCACGAGGAGGGCACCGGCGCGGTGGGCCAAGCCCTCGACCAGATCCTCGACGCCCTCGGGGTCCAGCCGGACGGCGGCGACAAGCCCAAGGTCTGAGATCTGAATCGGCTCGTCGAAGCCGGCCCGTCAGACCCGCGGCTTCTCCGCCAGGATATCCCGGATCTCCGACAGGAGCTTCACGTCCGCCGGCACCTCGGCCACCGCCTCCGGCTTTTTGTCCTCGGCGTGCTGCAGCTTGTTCATGGCCCGGATCACCAGGAACAGCACGAAGGCCACGATCAGGAAGTTGAGGGTCAGCGTCAGGAACTGGCCGTAACCCAGGACGGCGCCCTGCTTCTTGGCATCCGCGTAGGGCAGCCCGGCCTGCACCTTCGACGAGAGCGGGATGTAGTAGTTCGAGAAGTCGAGCCCGCCGGTCACCGCCCCGATCGCCGGCATGAACAGATCCTGCACGGCGGAATTGACGATCGCCCCGAAGGCCGCGCCGATGATCACGCCGACCGCGAGATCGACCACGTTTCCGCGCAGCGCGAATTTCTTGAACTCTTCGAGCATGCGCCGTCTCCCGCCGATATCTCAAGCGAACCTAGGTGACGTGCCGGCGAAGGCCAGCGCGGCGCCCGCCTATCCCCCGCTGATCGCCGGACCCGTCGGCTCGTCGACCGGGACGGCGACCTCGGCCTTGGCGCGGCGGCGGTACTGGGCCGCCACCACCGGGATGGTCAGCAGGTAGCCGCCGCTCACCGCCACCAGGGCCTCGAACGGATAGCTGATCAGGATCCCGAAGGCCGCGACGCCGAGCAGGAAAATCGGCAGGACCAGGCTGCGCGGCACCCGCTTGCCCATGGTCTTGCCCGAGAAGGTCGGGACCGTGGAGACGACCAGCAGGGCGATGGCGAGCACGTAGATCAGGATCGCCGGGGCGGCCCAGCTCTCGGACCCGAGGCCGAGGAAGTGCAGGTAGAGCGGCAGCATCGCGGTCAGCGCGCCGGCGGGCGCCGGCATGCCGACGAAGAAGTCCTTCTTCCATTCCGGCCGGTTCGGATCGTCCAGCATGGCGTTGAAGCGGGCGAGCCGCAGGGCCATGGCGATGGCGAAGATCAGCGCCACGATCCAGCCGGCGGATTTCAGGTGGAACAGCGCGAAGCCGTAGAGGATCAAAGCCGGGGCGCAGCCGAAATTCACGAAGTCGGCCAGCGAATCGAGTTCCGCCCCGAACCGGGACGTGCCCTTGAGAAGCCGCGCCACCCGGCCGTCGATGCCGTCGAGCACCCCGGCCGCGACCACGGCGATGACGGCGGGCTCGAACTTGCCCTCGAAGGCGAGCCGAATCGCCGTCAGCCCGAGGCAGAGCGCCATCAGGGTGATCATGTTGGGCGCGATCATCCGGAACGGCACCGGCTTGAACCGGCGCGGCCGCGGCTCGTTCGGATCGGGCGCGAAGGGCGGGAACAGATCGTCCATGACAGCCTAGATCCGCTTGAACTGCCGCCCGGGGCCGCCGCCGAGATCGGCCAGCACCGTCTCGCCGGCCACCGCCTTCTGGCCGAGGCCGACCAGCACGGTGGCACCGGCCGGCAGGTAGACGTCGACCCGCGAGCCGAACCGGATCAGCCCGAACCGCTCGCCCACCGCCAGCGTGTCCCCGGCCGAGACGAACCCGACGATCCGCCGCGCCACCAGGCCGGCGATCTGCACCACGCCGACGCGCTTGGCCTGTCCGGCATGGCTGGTCTCGATGACCATGCCGTTGCGCTCGTTGTCGTCGCTGGCCTTGTCGAGCTCGGCGTTGAGGAACAGGCCCGGCGTGTAGTGGATCTGCCCGATTCGCCCCGAGACCGGCACCCGGTTCACGTGGCAGTCGAACACGTTCATGAAGACCGAGACCCGCAAGGTCGGCACCTGCGGCAGGTCGAGCTCCGGCGGCGGCAGCACGGTGGCGATCAGGTTGACGCGGCCGTCCGCGGGCGAGACCACGAGTCCGTCGGCCACCGGGGTGATCCGCTCCGGGTCGCGGAAGAAGTAGCAGACCCAGAGGGTGAGGATCAGGAAGATCCAGCCGAAGAACTGCGAGAAGTAGCCGGCCAGCACCGTGAGCACGATGCCGATCAGGATGAAGGGATACCCCTCCTTGTGGATCGGCACGAGCGTCCGGCGGATCGTCTCGATCAGGTCTGTCATGGGTTTTCGGACTCAAACGGCGCCGCGGGCGGACATGTCGGACGGGCGGATGGCAGCCCGCCGGGCCAACGTCAACTTTTCGGGTCTGTCGGGTCTCTATCAGATCTGCGTCATCGTCCCCACCCGCCTCAAGGCGCCGGGGGCACGGCCCAAGGATACCAACCACGAGGGACGCGGGACGCCGCGGGGACCCAGGTGTCGGCCAAATACGCGCGGGATCCGGTCCCCGCGGCGGCCCGCGGCATCGACCGGGCATGGTCCCCGGCCGGTGCCGTCTTTCTCGTCGCGATGTCTTGTGCGACGCACCGATCCCGCGACTCCGCGTTAGCGGTCCGGACGGGACGGCCCGGCCGCATTGGCAGGCCAAGCACGCCCCCGGAACCCGCATCGCCGCCGTGGCCTTCCACCCGACCTCCGCCTCGTAGTGGGCGGGTCCGCAGGTTGCTCAGGGTCACGCCCAGAGAGGGGTCGCCGCGGGGGCATTTCCGCACCCCGCCGGGCAAACTGCCGCCCGATCTCACGCTCGTCACCGAGACACGCCCCGCCTCGCCACGCCGCGCGGGGCCACGGAGGCCGAGAGGCAGCCACCCGGGAATCGCCCTGCGCTGCGAAGCCGGCGGTCAGCGCCCGCACGCACGCCCGCGGACCGTGCGCTAGGCCACGACGACGCCCCGGCCGAGCGCTGGCCGGTTATGCTCGGAGAACAGTGCAACACGTCAAAGGGGATGACCT
>NZ_JAKSYL010000045.1 GCF_022829515.1 Methylobacterium sp. J-048 | reverse complement strand
CCATTTTGGGGCAGCTTGGTCTCGCGCATGACCAGAGGGTGATCGGAAAGCTCCAGCTTAGAATTTCTTCAGATTTGAACCGTTGTAAGTGTGTGAAATACAACACGTTTTCGGCTTGATCAACGATCCGTGAACAGTGATTACACTGGCATTGTGCCGCTCCGGTGCGCGTCAGCGTGATCCATGTCCTACCGCTCCCTACTCCTCGCCGTTCTTCTGGCCACCACCACCCTTTCCGGGGCCGCGACGGCGCAGGACGGAACCGTCCAGCTCAACGAACTCTCGGTTGAAGCAGCAGGACCCGGCAGCTCAGCTCCCGGACCGGTGGGCTCCGGTGGGGTCAACCTCAGCGGCGGCGACGGCGGCACGGCCGCCACTAGTGGCGGCGGCGGCGGCCCATCCGGCATAACCGGCTACACAGCCCGCGTGACGACTGCCGGAACCAAGACCAACACGCCCATCATCGAGACGCCACAATCGATCTCCGTCGTCACCCGCGAGCAGCTCAACGACCGTAACGTCCAGACCCTGAGCGATGCGATCAACTACGTCCCCGGCGCCATCTCGGCCCGGTCGGGCTTCGACCCGCGCTTCGACCAGATCTTCATCCGCGGCTTCGACGTGCTGACCAATCAGGGCACCTATCGCGACGGCCTGCGCGTGATCGGCAGCGGGTTCATCTTCCCGCGGATCGAACCCTACGGCGCGGAGGCCGTGACCATCCTGCGCGGGCCGTCCGCCGGCCTCTACGGCCTCGGCTCGCCCGGCGGCATCCTCGACATCACCAGCAAGCGCCCCGTCTTTGTGCCGTTCGGCGAGATCCAGTTCCAGGCCGGCAGCTTTGACCGCTTCCAGGGCAACTTCGACGTCGGCGGCCCGATCGAGGGGTCGGGTGGAACCATGGCCTACCGGCTGACTGGCCTACGCCGCGAGGCGGGCACCTTCATCGGTCTCGGCACCAACGACGACCGGTTCAACATCGCGCCCGCCTTCACCTGGAAACCCGACGCGGCTACGACGTTCACGTTCCTAAGCGAGTTCCAGACGACCAACACGCCGGCCACGACGTTCTACTACAACTACCCGGGTTTCCGGGCGAGCCCGTACTACATGGGCGATCCGGCCTTCGCCGGTCTCAACCAGACGCAGTATCGTGTCGGCTACGCCTTCGAGCATTTCATCACACCCGATTTGGTCTTCCGCCAGAACTTCCGGCACTATGGCGTCTTTCTCAGTGGAAAGTACGTCGATATCAACGGCATTAACGACGCAAACACGATTGGCACGCGCGACACCGGCTACATCCGCGAGGGCTTGGTGCAGCAGACGCTGGACAACCAATTGGAGGCGCGCTTTGCCACAGGCCCGGTCGCCCACACCGTAGTCGGGGGCGTTGACTACGCTCGGTACAGCCTGAGCCAACGCCTCGGCTTTGGCCTAGCCCCGGACCTGAACCTCATCACGCGGAACTACGGCCAGCAGTTTATCGCGACCCCGACCCTCGGGTCCGCCGCGCGCCAGACCCAGGAGCAGATCGGCGTCTATTTGCAGGATCAGGCCAAGTTCGGCGACTTCATCCTGACCCTGAATGGCCGCCACGATTGGGTCTTCCAGGACAATTTCGCCACCCCCGACAGCGCGGTCTCAAGCCAGAACAACAGCGCGTTCACGGGCCGGGTCGGACTGGGTTACGTCCTGGCGCCAGGCCTCGTTCCCTACGCCAGCTACGCCACGACCTTCACCCCGCAGGTGGGCCTCGACCGGAACGGACAAGCGTTTAAGCCGGCTACCGGTGATCAGATCGAGGCGGGCGTGAAGTACCTGATCCCCGGCACCAACATCCAAACCGCGTTTGCCGGCTTCGACATCACCCAGTCGAACATCCTGATCCCCGACGCGTCCTCCCTCGCGTTCCAGACAGCCGGCGGGGCCGTGCGCTCGAAAGGCTTCGAGGCCGAGGCGACCGCCAACCTCGCCCCGGGCACGAACTTGACCATCGCCTACACGCACGTCGACATCCGGTTCGTGAACTCGGTCTCGTTCACTGGCCAGTCGCTCGCCGGGAACCTCGTATCGGGCATCCCCCAGGATACCTACGCGTCGTTCCTGACCTATGCGTTCCCGCCGTCCTCAGCCCTGCGCGGTCTTCAGATCGGTGGCGGCATCCGCTACATCGGTTCAAGCTACGCAGATGACCAGAACACGGTGCGCAATACCGCTGTCACGCTGTACGACGCTTTGGTGGCCTACGACTTCGCGGCGCTCGACCCGAAGTACAAGGGCTTCCGCGCGCAGCTTAACGGCTACAACATCTTCGACCGGAACTACCAGACTTGCTCGTTCGGGTTCTGCAATCGTAATCAGCCGGCGACGGTCATTGGCAGCCTGATCTACCGGTGGTGAGAGGCCTCGCCTCCAGCGGCTGAGTATGCGAGCACTGAGCCGTTACACCAGCACGACGACCGTGGCGCGCTGCATGGCGGGCTGCGGCTTAGTCGACACTGGCGTGAGAGGGTGCCGTGTACGAGATCGACCTGACCCCAACTTACCAGGACACCCTTCGTCTCGCGCAGCTCCGGAAGCAGGCGAAGCGCCTCGGACTGAAGCTGTCGAAGTCGCGCTGGCATCAGCCTTATGTTCGGAACCGCGGCGGCCTAATCCTCCTCGATAGCCAGGCTGAGGTCGTCGCAGGGGACGGCTACAGCCTCAATCTGGCGGCGGCCGAGAGGATCTTGTCCGTTATGGCCGATCAAATGCCATGTTCGATGCCACGATCGATGAAGCGTATGGGGCCAGCATAGAAGGCCTTGGTCAATGCCAACCCCACTGCCAGTAAGCAGACCTTTCCAAGGTCCTAGAAGG
>NZ_JAKSYL010000077.1 GCF_022829515.1 Methylobacterium sp. J-048 | reverse complement strand
CATTCTCGGCGAGATGGGCGCGGAGCAGCTGCTCGGTCAGGGCGACATGCTGTTCATGGCCGGCGGCGGGCGTACCACGCGCGTGCACGGGCCGTTCTGCTCGGACAGCGAGGTCGAGAGCGTGGTCGCCCACCTGAAGCGCCAGGGCCGGCCGAGCTACCTCGACGCCGTCACGGCGGACGACGAGGAGGGCGCTCCCGAGAAGGGTGCCAAGGGCGGTAAGGCCGGCGCGGCGGAGCTGGAACTCGACGGCGCCGTGTTCGACCAGGGCTCCTTCGGCGAGGCCGGCGGCGACCTCTACGACCAGGCCGTGCAGGTGGTTCTGCGCGACCAGAAGGCCTCGACCAGCTACATCCAGCGCCGCCTCCAGATCGGCTACAACCGCGCCGCCTCCCTGATGGAGCGGATGGAGACCGAAGGCATCGTCGGCCCGGCCAACCACGCCGGCAAGCGCGAGATCCTGTTGGAGGATGCCGCGGGCTGAGATTCTCTATGAGGGCAACGGCCTCGGCCAAGCGCGTCTCCCTCCCCCCTCTGCGGGCTTGCGGGTTCGCACATCGGGGTCGGCAGAGGACACAGGAGACACGTCGTCTCCGGCAAGGGCGGGATCCGGACTTCGGTTTTAAATGCCCACTCCCGTGCGCGAAGCGGGGCCCAAGGCTTCCAGCCCACACACCAAAATCCAACCCGCCCCAAAAAGAATCGTCCCTCTTGCGGAACCGCCCCGCAAGGCAAACGTTACGCGCGTGCGAGACTCGGAAACGAGTTCGCCGATTGGGCGC
This sequence comes from Methylobacterium sp. J-048, assembly GCF_022829515.1. GTDB lineage: Bacteria > Pseudomonadota > Alphaproteobacteria > Rhizobiales > Beijerinckiaceae > Methylobacterium. The sequence continues at coordinate 115,667 of NZ_JAKSYL010000077.1, read as the reverse complement.
CGGTCCTGGTGTCCGGCGCCTCTTGTAGTCACGTTGCTCAGTGGAGGATGTGGTTATGAGGACTTACGACGTTGCGCCCCTGTTCCGGTCGTCCATCGGGTTCGACCGTCTGTTCGAGTTGCTGAACCAACCCGAGCGCGTCGAGACCACGGCCGCCTGGCCGCCCTACAACATCGAGAAGGTCGCGGACGATCAGTACCGCATCACCATGGCGGTGGCGGGCTTCACCCCCGACGAGATCGAGCTGACCCAGCAGGATACGGTGCTCCTCGTGTCGGGCCAGAAGACGGCCCCGGAGACCGAGCGGCAGTACCTGCACCGTGGCATCGCGGCCCGCACGTTCCGCCAGACCTTCAACCTCGCCGACCACGTGAAGGTCGTGGGAGCCAACCTGGAGAACGGGCTCTTGACCGTCGCGCTCAAGCGCGAGGTGCCGGAGGCCCTGAAGCCCCGTCGCATCGCCATCGGCGGCGTCACGGCCACGTCCGGGCAGGACAACGCGCCCGCGCAGATCGCCGAGGGCAAGGTCACCGAGGCCAAGGCCGCCTGAGCGCGGCCGGTTCGAGCCCGGGCCGCCCGATCCGCGGACCGCCCGGGCTTCCCCGTCGGACGAAACGACATACCGCGCGGGCCCGCAGGCCCGCGGGCCACCGACGGCTATCCGAATGAGAAGCCCATGACAGCAAACTGAAGGAAACAGCCATGAGCGTGAGAGACCTGATTCCGTGGACCCGCAGCACCGGCGCCCCGGCGCCGACCGCCCTGTCGAACGAGTCGGCCAGTCCCTTCCTGACGCTCCACCGCGAGGTGAACCGCCTGTTCGACGACGTGTTCACCGGGTTCGGCGCGGTGCCGAGCCTGGCCGGCCGGGGCCTCGGCTGGCCCAAGGTCGAGCTGGTTGAGGCGGATGGCGGGCTGCGGCTCTCGGCCGAACTGCCCGGCCTCGACGAGAAGGATGTCGAGCTTCTGGTCGAGGACGGCGTGCTGACCCTGCGGGGCGAGAAGCGCGCCGAGACCACCGACACGACGCGCGGCTATTCGGAGCGCAGCTACGGCCGCTTCGAGCGGGTGATCGCCCTGCCGTTCCCGGTGGAGGAGGACAAGGTCGAGGCGTCGTTCCGGAACGGCGTGCTCACCGTGACGCTGCCGCGCTCGGAGAAGGTGCCGGAGCGCGGGCGCCGCATCGCCATCAACGGCGGCGCCGGCACCCAGAAGACGGCCCATTGAGGCCGCCCGCCGATCCGGCGGGATCACGACGCATGACGCGGCGGCCGGCACGGACCACCGAGCGCGGACCTGCCGGCCGCCCCAACCTTTGCTGACGCACAGGAGGGTCGCATGCAGCCCATCGAAACCACACCGATCGACACATCTATCGAGCGCCTCGGCCCGATGGCCGCGGCCAATCTGAGGGCGACGGCGGTCGACCCGTTCGAGGCCTTCGTGGCGCCCGGCGACGTCTTTCGGCATCCCCGGGAGGTTTTGTCCTATCCCGGCCTGTCGCGGGCCGAGAAGCGGGCGATCCTGGCCTCCTGGGCCTCCGACGCCCGCGCCGTGGAATCCTGCCCGACGCTGCGCTGCCTGCCCGGCTGCCGGTCCGAACCGGTGCCGATCGACGAAGTCCTGGCCGCGCTCCAGGCCCTGGACGGCGCCCCCGCCCCCAGCGCGCCCGCGACGCGCAAGCCGCGGATCCCGGTGGTGCTCGGCCACCGCGGGCGGCGCAGCTCGGCGGCGCTGGATCCCGTCCTGAACTGAAGCCGGGAGGGAAACGATGACGACCTTCGACCTGAAGGACCGCTATCGGTGGTTGAGCCGGCTCCGGCGCAGCCGGACCGGGCCGCCGGCCGAGGCGGTGGAGCGGGCGAGCTGGTCCACCCTCACCGGCTGGATCGCATCGGCCGCCCTCTGCTGCGCCCTGGCCGCCCTCAGCCCGGCGCCGGCCAGGCCCTGGGTGCTGGCGGGGCTGCTCAGCCTGTCGGGCTTCGTCTGGCTCGGCGCCGCGATCACGCGGGCCGGGCCGCCGGCCAACGCCACGCACCTCACCGCCTGGGACGCCGCCCTCCTCGCCTTCGCGGCGAGCTTCGGCGTCCAATCCGCCGCGCGCCTCGGGCTGCTGAGCACCTGAGCGCGTCGCATCACCCGTGTCGAGCCGGCTCGACGGCCACGCCGTCGGGCCAGGCTCCAAGGAGGCACCCATGCAGACGACCATCCAGGAACGCACCATCGGACTCGGACACAACAATCCCCCCGCCTTCGTCGCCGCCGCCCCTTGGCTTGCCGGCCGGAAGGCTCTGATCCGGCGCGAGACGCGGCCCGTGGACACCGCCGGCCGCGCCCGGGAGGGCACGTGGGTCCTCACCTTCGCGCGCGAGACACCGCCCGAGATCGAGCCCCTGATGGGCTGGACCGGCGGCGGCGATCCGCTCGCCACGGATGTCCGGCTCACCTTCCCGACCCGGGCGCAGGCCATCGCGTATGCCGAGCGCCAGGGCCTCGATTACAGCGCCGAACCGGAGCCCGCCCGGGCAACCCGCGGACGCCCGGACGCGGCAGCGCGAGCGAATGAGCCGCGCCAGCCCGAGCGGCCGTCGCTCCGCGTGGTGCTCGGCCGGAAACAGGCGCCGGCCGCGCCGCCGGGCTTTCCGGACGGGCCGGATCTGGAACGGGCGCTGATCAACCCGGCCGCGGTGTTCGCAACGCCGGCCGCCGTGCTGGACCACCCGCGGCTGCTCCGCGAGGGCAAGCGCGAGATCCTCCGGCGCTGGGCCTGGGACGAGTACTTGAAGGAGGTGGCCGCCGCCGAGGGCATGGCCGAGGGCATGGCCGAGGGCGAGCCCTCGCAGCTCGACGCGGTCAAGGCCGCGCTCCTGGCGCTCGGCGAGACCTGGCGCCCGAAACCCTCCGCCCCGGCGGTCGCTGTTCCGGTGCGACGGGAGGCGGACGAGGAGTTGGTTCTCGCGGCGTAAGCCGGGTGCGCCTCAGACCGGATCGAGGCCGAGCTCCTGTTTCAGACTGGTCCAGCCGGTCGGCGTGACCTGCACGGCGCGCGTCGTCCCGGAGCGGCGCAGCCAGCCTTTCGCGCAGAACAGGCTCATCAGCTGGACGCCCAGCGGGCCGGCGAGATGGTGCTCCCGCTCGGTCCAATCGAGGCATTGCCGGGCCAGGCCATGCCGGCCCGGCTTCAGCCGGGCGACCTCCAGGCCGAGGCCGGCGAACCACGCCACGCCGGCCGGCGGCACCGCGAAGCGCTTGCCCTCCACCGACAGCAGATAGCCGCGCGCCTGCAGGGCACCGGTGACGGCGACGCCCAGGCGGCCGGCCAGGTGATCGTAGCAGCAGCGCGCAAACCGCAGCTCCCGCGCCTCCCGGCTCAGGGGTTTCGACCGGACGGGCGCTGCCGGTCCGATCGCCGCGAGGGTCTCCAGCGCCAAGGCGACCTGCGGGCCGGCCAGGCGATAATAGCGGTGGCGCCCCTCGGTCTCGACCGCCAGCAAGCCGCCCGCCAGAAGCTTGCCGAGATGCGAACTCGCCGTCTGCGCGGTCACCCCGGCGGCGAAAGCCAGCTCGCCGGCGGGCCGCGCCTTTCCGTCGAGCAGATGCATCAGCATCACGGACCGCGCCGGGTCGGCGATCAGGAATGCCGCCGTGGCGAGACTCGGTTGCGGATTCATGGTCGATCTCCAGAGCAGCCGGCCCACCATGCCACCGAAGCGGCGCGGATGCTTCGACACGCATCGAAGCATCCGGCCTCACGCCACCGCTAAGGTTCCGGTCATCGCGACCCCGATCCGAGGCTGCCATGACCGATACCCCCGAGGCCGACATCCGCCGCATCTACGAGCGCTGGCACGAGACGGTGCTGGCCCGCGACATCGATGGCCTGACGGCGCTCTATGCCGAGGACGCCATCCTGGAGAGCCCGCTGGTCCTGGCCGGATCGGGGATCGACGCATCCGGAATCCTGACCGGCAAACCCGCGATCCGGCGCTTTTTCGACGCTTCGCTGCGCAAGCCCGGCAGCGCGCTCGGCCGCTGGTACCGGACCGGCACTTTCTTCTCCGACGGCCGCCAGCTCACCTGGGAATATCCGCGCGCCACCCCTGAGGGCGACCAGGTCGATCTGGTCGAGGTGATGGACCTCGCGGCCGGGCTCATCGCCCACCACCGGGTCTACTGGGGCTGGGTCGGCTTCCGGGCGCTCGCTCCGATCCTCGACGCGTCACGGTCGTGACCGTGGCGGCCCCTGGAGGACTCGCAGCCAAGCCGCGCCGGGCAGATCGGCGAAATGGCGCCTCTCCCGATGCGACGCTCGTCATGGCGGCGACCAGCGTGAGCTATGTCGTCGTCCTGCTCGATACCTCGATCGTCAACGTCGCCCTGGGCGGCATCGCCGCGTCGATGGCGACGGACGTGGCCGGCCTGCAATGGGTGGTGAACGCTTATACCCTCGTCTTCGCCAGCCTGCTCCTGACCGGGGGCGCGCTTGGGGATCGCTGGGGCGCGCGCAATGGCTACTTTGCCGGCCTGGCGATGTTCACCCTCGCCTCGGCCCTGTGCGGGGCGGCGGACGGCCTCGTGAGTCTGATGGCGGCCCGCGCCGTCCAAGGTGTCGGAGCCGCCCTGCTGGTCCCGTGTTCGCTGAAGCTGATCAATCAAGCTTTCCCCAATCCCGAGCAAAGGGCGCGGGCCATCGGAGTGTGGATAGGCTGCGGCGGCGTCGCCATGGCGACCGGTCCCCTGATCGGCGGGATCCTGATCCATGTCTTCAGCTGGCGAAGCATCTTCTTCGTCAACGTGCCGATCGGGCTACTGGGCCTCGCCATGACGGGGCGCCTGGCGTCCGAGCCCGGACCGCGGCAGGCCCGACCGTTCGACCTCGCCGGGCAGATGACGGCGTTCGTCACCATCGGCACGCTCATCGGCGTTCTCATCGAGGGGGAGGGCCTCGGATGGTTCTCGACGCCGATGCTGGCGGGCCTCGCCCTCGCGCTCGCCGCCGGGGCGCTGTTTCTCCGGATCGAGGCGCGCGTCGCGCATCCCATGTTGCCGCCGTCCCTGTTCAGAGACCGGGTCTTCGCCGGATCGGTCTCGGTGTCGCTCGCATCGGCCTTCGTCTTCTACGGATTCCTGTTCCTCATCAGCCTGTATCATCAACGGCATCAGGGCCTTTCAGCAATTCAGACCGGCTTGGCGCTCCTGCCCGTCACCGTCATGGTCGCCTGCGGGAGCTTCGTCTCCGACCGTGTCGCGCGGATCTATGGAACCCGGCGGCCCCTCTCCGTCGCCTTCGGGCTGTACGCGATCGGTGCCCTCGGCCTCCTGGGGACTGGGGGCCCGTCGTCCTGGCTGACGGTTCCTCCGCTGCTGGCGATCGGGCTCGCCTCCGGCTTCATCTCGCCGGCTGCGACGGCGCCGGCCCTGGGCGCCGTCGCGCCGCACCATACCGGCATCGCGTCCGCGGCCCTCCATGCGGCCCGTCAGACGGGCGCGGCTCTGGGGGTCGCCATCTTCGGCGCGGTCCTGGCGGCGACCGACCAGTTCGACCGTGCCCTACCGGTCGCGCTCTGGGTCATCGTGGCCGTGTCCCTGGCCGCGGCGCTGACCTGGTGGCTGTCCGCAGGGCGCCAACCGTCTGAGGGGGCCAATCCCTCGTGATCCGCGCACCTCACGCCACCGAGAACCGGAACGTCGTGACCGCCTGGAACACCTCGCCCGGCCGCAGGACCGCGGAGGGCAAGCCCGGCTGGTGCGGGGCGTCCGGAAACCCTTGGGTCTCGAAGCAGACGCCGTCGCCGGATCGGTAGATCCGGCCGGAGGGGCCGATCAGCGTGCCGTCCAGGTTGTTGCCGGTGTAGAGCTGCAAAGCCGGCTGCGTGGTCGCCACGTCGAGCCGCCTTCCGCTGACGGGATCGATGCAAGTGGCGGCCGGGCGCAGGGTCCCGGCGGGGCCGCGCAGCACGAAGGTGTGGTCGTAGCCCTTGGCGAAGGCGAGCTGCGGATCGCCGACCCGGATGCGATCGCTCAGCGCGTGCGGAGTGCGGAAATCGAACGGGGTGCCGACGACCGGCCGGATCTCGCCGGTGGGTATTTGGGTCGCGTCGGTGGGGGTGAAGGCGTCGGCCTCGATCCGCACCGCGTGGTCGAGCACGCTGCCGGTCCCCTCCCCGGCCAGGTTGAAGTAGCTGTGGTTGGTGAGGTTCAGAACCGTCGGCCGGTCGGTCACCGCCTCGTAATCGAGACGCAGCAGCCCGTCCTCGGGCAGGCTGTAGCGCACGCGGACGTCGAGGGTGCCGGGAAACCCCTCCTCGCCGTCGGGAGAGCGGCGGGCCAGGACGAGGCTCGTGCCGTCGGCTGCCTCCACGTGCCAGAGATGCTTCCCGAAATTCCGGTCGCCGCCATGCAGGGTGTTGGGCGCCTCGTTCACCGGCAGCCGGTAGGTCTGGCCGTCGAGGCTGAAGCGCCCGCCCGCGATGCGGTTGGCGTAGCGCCCGACCACGGCGCCGAAGCTCGGGCTCACGGTCTCGTAGCCCGCCAGCGTGTCGAGCCCGAGCACGACGTTGGCGCTATGGCCGGCCCGATCGGGCACCTCGATCGCCGTGATCACCGCGCCGAAATCGATGATGTGGACGCGCAGGTTTCCCCGGGCCAGCACGTGCCGGGTGACCGTCTGCCCGTCCGCGGTGTGGCCGAAGATGTCACCCGGCATGCCGATTCCCGCTCAGCGCTTCCAGACGCCGAGCCGCTCGCTGCGCGCGTGGTCCTCGGCCGCGACGAGCTCCGGGCTCGCCTCCGGGGAGGCCCGGCCGCCGCCGTTGAACAGCACGACTTCGGAGATGTCGCGCCCGTTCACCAGGCAGTTCATGCTGTCGCTGCCCGGAGCCGGCTGGCAGGTCACGGTGCGGCCGCCGATGTAGCGGGTCAGCTCATCCGCCTGGCCCCCGCGCACCCACTCGACCCCGAACAGGCGCACGACCTTGCCGCCGACCTTGAGGGTCGCGGTGTCGATCACCTGGGCCGTGCCGGTGATGGCGTTCGCCGCGGGCGGCGGCGTGTCGGGCTCGGGATCGCCGCCGGTCTCGGGCGGCGGCGTGACCGTGTCGGCGGCGGAGGGGGCGGCTTGGGACGCAACCGGCGGGCTTGCAGGAGCCCCGGCCTGAGACGGGGGCGTATTCGCGGCCTGGGGCGGCGTCGGCTGGGTGGTCGCCGGGCGGGTGGAGTCGGGCTCGCGGCCGGCCAGGACCAGCCCCGCCGCGACCACCGCCACCAGGGCGGCCGCGCTGGCGCCGGTGAGCCAGCGCCGATGCCGGCGACCGCTCTCGTCCCCGATCCCTTTGCCGAAGCCGAGTTGGTCGCGCAAGCCGGGCAGACCATCCCGCACCGTTTCCCCGAGCCGGCCGGGCCCGTCGTTCCAGGCCGCGACCGGGTCCGGACCCCGCGCCGGCACCGTGCTCCCGTCGGCGGCACCGCCGAACCGGCTCCGCAAGCCCGTCCGCAGGGTCGCGAACCGGCCGGCCGCGTTCTGCGCCAGCGCCCGACCCTGCACCGAGGAGCGCTCGGCGAGAGAGCGGGCCCGCTCGGACTGGGTCTCGACGAAGCGCGCGGTGGCGGCCTTCATCTCGTAGGCGCCGGTCAGGATCGGCGAATCCTTCGCCTCCTCGGCCGCCGGCGCAGGTGCAGGCTCGGGCGCCGCCGGCAGGAACAGGGCCGGGTGCCGCGCCTGCAGCTCCGCCACGAAATCCGCGAGCGTCATCGGCTCGGAGGCGCCCGGGCGCAGGCGCGGCACGCCGTGGCGGTCGAGCACCCGGTAGCCGTAGGCCCCCGGCACGATCGCCGCCTCGGCCATCAGCTCGAGGGTGCGCACGGAGACCGGCCGCGGCCGTGCCCGGGCAATCGCCGTCCGGATCGCCTCGCGGAGGGCGGCGCGCTCCGGATCGTCGAGCGCCGGACGCGCCGGCGCCGCTTCCTGTTCCGCCACCACCGTTGAAGACGTCATGAACCCGATCCCGGCATCACCGTGCGCCGCACGGACGCCGCTTGAGAGCCTTTCACACAACGCCCTCCGCGCCGCCTGTGCAGAGGGAGGCGCCCGGTGACCGGGCGTTGTGTGAGGGTGCTCTTACGCCTTGCCGGGCGAGGGAGCCAGGGTGCCGGCCTGGACGCTCCGGCGCAGGACCCGCCCGGTCTCGCCGACGATCACCGGGCGCGTGCCCGCAAAGCTCACCTCCAGGACCAGCTCGGCCGACCCGGTGGAGATGGCGCCGCGATCGGGATTCGCCGTGCGGAAATCCACGATCGTGCGGATCGTGCAGGTCTCGGAATCGCAGGCGGTGCGGATCGTCCGCGCCTCGTAGCGACGCTCGGGCCAGCGCTGGACGAAGCTGCGCTTCTCGGCGACCAGGCCGGCCAGGGTGATCGGATGCCCATAGAAGCGCACCCGCGTCCCGTAGAAATGCGGCGCGGCTCCGACCATGGTCTCGCCCGAGCTGGAGACTGTGGCGAGATAGTTTGCCGCGAGCGCCCGGGCGACGGCGGCCCGCTCGGCAGAGGCCGAGGCCGGCGCGGGCGTGACGGCGGCCGGCGTGTCGGCGAGCCGGCGGGGATGCGAGGCGTGCCGCCGAACGGTCTCGCGGGCGGGCGGGCGCTCTAGGGCGGCCGCTCGTTTCGGGGCCGCAGCCTTGGTCGAGGCAGCCTTGGGCAGGGCGTCGTCGACGGGCTCGGGCTTGGCGGCCTGCCGGACCGGCTCGTTGTTCGGAACGGATGGCTTGGCCTGTTCCTGCGCCGCGGCCGTCGTCGGCGCCTTGGCCGGAACAGGTGGCGCGGCCACCGACGGACGCGCCGGCGGATCGACCCAGGAACTCGGGGACGCCGCGCCCTGCTGCTGGGCCGAGGCGCCGCCGACGAGGGCCAGCGGCAGGATCACGCCGAGCGCAAGGGCACGTGGTCGGGTGGGAATGGTGGCGGACATCGGTGCCTTCCTGGCGGCCGGGGCGGTCGTGGTGAGAACGCGCCCGCATGCCGAAGCGGTTCCACGGTTGTTCCGGGCGCACTCTCGACTCTGCCGATCTGCGGGGCCGGTACCAGCCGGGGATTGCGTGGATGACGGGGTTGCGTTCGATGGTTTCGCCACCAAGTGGGGACAATCTTGGCTGTCGCCGGTTTTGGGTTTTCCGCCGGCCCATCCGTCGCCCCGCGCATCGAGGATCCCGTGGCCCGACCCGAGACCGAGGTGACCCCGAACCGGCATCGGAGCCGGCCATGAGCGCGGGGCAGCGCCGGGCGCTGCTGATCTGCAACGCGAAGGCCCGCAACGGCAGCCTCGACCTCGACGCGGTGCGGGGCATCCTGCGGGCCGGCGGCATCGAACCGGTGGAGCCGCCCCCTGACGCCGATTGCCGCGATGAGATCCGCGCGCGGGCCCAGGATGTCGACCTCGTGATCCTCGGCGGCGGCGACGGCACCATGAACACGGCGGCGCCGGCCCTGGTGGAGAGCGGCCTGCCTCTGGCGATCCTGCCGCTGGGCACGGCCAACGACCTCGCCCGCTCCCTCGGCCTGCCGCTGGATCCCCTGGCGGCGGCCCGGTTCATCCCGACGGCCGAGCCACGGCCGGTCGATCTCGGCTGGGTCAACGGCCACTACTATTTCAACGTCGCCAGCATCGGCTTCTCGGCCGAGCTCGCGGGCGAGCTCACCGCCGAATCGAAGAAGACCTGGGGGGTGCTCGGCTACGCGGTCGCGGCCATCCGGGTGCTGCGCCGGGTGCGGCCGTTCACCGTGACGATCGAGCATGACGGCACGGTCGAGAAGGTGACCACGATCCAGGTCTCGGTCGGCAACGGCCGGCACTACGGCGGCGGCATGACGGTCGAGGAGACCGCCACGGTCGACGACGGCAAGCTCGATTTCTACAGCCTGGAAGTCGCCCATTGGTGGCGGCTGATCGCGCTGCTGCCGGCCCTGCGCAGGGGCACCCACGGGCGCGCGGCCGACGTGCGCGCCTTCCAGACCCAGGAGATCACGGTCACGACGCGCAAGCCCCGGCCGGTGAACACCGATGGCGAGCTGACCACGCACACGCCCGCCCATTTCAAGGTGTTCCCGAAGATTCTCCAGGTCTATGCCCCCGACCCGGCGAACCGCCCCGGTCCGTTCGACCTCGCCGCGCTCGGCAGCCGCCTGTTCCCGACCAGCGAGACGCCCGACCCGTGACCGACCTGATCCAGCTTGCCACGCAGCCGGCCATCTGGGCCGCGTTGGCGACCCTCGTGGTGATGGAGGTGGTGCTCGGCATCGACAACCTGATCTTCATCTCGATCCTGACCAACAAGCTGCCGGCCGACCAGCAGACGCGGGCGCGGCGGATCGGAATCGGGCTGGCCCTGATCCTGCGGCTCGGGTTGCTGGGTACGGTCGCGTTCATCGTGCACCTGACCGAGCCGGTCTTCTCGGTGCTGGGCCAGGATTTCTCCTGGCGGGACCTGATCCTGATCGGCGGCGGCCTGTTCCTGCTCTGGAAGGCCACCAAGGAGATTCACCACAGCGTCGATCCCGCTTCGCCGACCGACACGCCGAAATCCGGCGGCACGATCGGGTTCGGCGCGGCGATCGGCCAGATCCTGCTCCTCGACCTCGTGTTCTCGATCGACTCGATCATCACCGCGGTGGGCATGACCGAGCACGTGCCGGTGATGATGGTGGCCGTGGTGGTGGCGGTGATCGTCATGCTGGTCGCGGCCGAGCCGCTCTCGGCCTTCATCGCCCGCAACCCGACCGTGGTGATGCTGGCGCTGGGCTTCCTGATCATGATCGGCATGACGCTGATCGCCGAAGGGTTCGGCGCGCATGTGCCGAAGGGCTACATCTACACCGCCATGGCGTTCTCGGCCGGCGTGGAGGGCCTCAACATGCTGGCCCGCGGGCGCCGTCGGGCGGCGGGCGGGAGCCGGGGATGAGCATCCGAATCGCCGTAGCTCTGTGCACCCTGATCTTCCTCACCCAGGCCCGCGCGGAGACGATCCCAATGACGCCCTCCCCCGCGGCCCTGCACGACCTCGCCCCCACCGGGATGCTCCGGGCGGCGATCAACCTCGGCAATCCGGTTCTGGCCCGGTCCGGGGCGGACGGCCCGGCGGGCGTGTCGGTCGATCTCGCCCGGGCGCTGGCGCAGAAACTCGGAGTGCCGGTGGCCTTCGTGACGTTTCCCGGGGCGGGCGCCGTTTCGGGCTCGGCCGGATCCGGGACCTGGGACATCTGCTTCCTGGCGATCGACCCGAAGCGTGCCGAAGGCATCGCCTTCACGGCGCCCTACGTGCTGATCGCCGGCAGCTATTTGGTACCGGCCGCCTCGCCGATCCGGGCTCCGGAGGTGGTCGACCGCGACGGGGTGCGCGTTTCCGTGGGTCGCGGCAGCGCCTACGACCTGTTCCTGACCCGGGCGCTGCGCCACGCCACCCTGGTGCGGGCCGCGACCTCGGCCGAGGCGGTCACGGCCTTCGCCCGGGACGGGCTCGACGTCGCCGCCGGGGTCCACCAGCCGCTTTCCGCTTACGCGGCCGCCCATCCGGAGGTGCGGCTGCTGCCGGGACATTTCATGGAGATCCCGCAGGCGATGGGCCTGCCGGTCGGGCGGGATGCGGGGGCGGCCTACCTCGCCGACTTCCTGACGCAGGCGAAGGCGGACGGGTTCGTCGCGCGGAGCCTGGAGGCCAACGGGCAGGATCCGGGGCTGGCGGCGCCGTAGAGCTGCCGGTCAGGCGGCCGTGAGCTGGGCCAGATCGACCCCAGCCGCGAGATGATCCTTCGTGTTGAGGATCTCGATGGCGACGACACGGCCCTCCGCATCGAAATCCAGGACGATCCCCGGCCGCACCTCCTCGCTCTCGCTCACGGGGGCGTCGGCGAGGCGCAGATACAGAGCATCAGCCTCCGGATCGTATCGGACTTTCACGTCTTCGCCTCCAGTTGCGATCCAGGAAGAGCGTGATGACCCGGTAAGTCAACGCGTGCTCCTCGACGTAGACGACCCGGAGCACGCGGCCCCCGTGCTCAGGCCAAGCACGATAGGCCCGCATGCGCTCGGGATAGCGCGGATCGGGTTCGATTGCCTCCGGCGCCAAGACCGTGCCCTCGACGAGTTCACGCGCGATCCTGCGATCGGTGAGGTTTTCCCGTGCATGGCGTGTGTAGATGAAGGCCGGTGCTGGCATCGGCCGGTGGTCACACCACCAGATTCACGATCCGCCCCGGCACGACGATCACTTTGCGCGGCGGCTTGCCCTCCAGGATCTTCTGGACTGTCTCCAGGGCGAGGGTGGCGGCTTCCACCGCCTTGGCGTCGGCGTCGCGCGGCACCGTCACGTCCGCGCGCTTCTTGCCGTTGATCTGGACCGGCAGGGTGATCTCGTCCTCGACCAGGAGCCCGGCCTCCGCCTCCGGCCAGGGCGCCTGGGCGGCCAACCCGGGGCGGCCCAGCGCCGTCCAGCATTCCTCGGCGAGGTGCGGCATCATCGGGGCGATGAGCTGCACCAGGATGCCGGCGGCTTCCGTGGCCGCCGCGCGCGAGACCGGCCCGCGGAGCCCGTCTTCGAGGGCATTGGCCAGGGTGTAGATGTGGGCGACGCAGCGGTTGAAGCGCAGGCGCTCGATATCGTCCTGCACGGCGGCCAGCGCCCGGTGAGCGGCCTTGCGCAGGGCGAGGTCGGCGGTGCCGTCGCCGGTGACCGCCTGGGCGGCGTTGACCAGGCGCCAGACCTTCTGGACGAACCGGGCGGCGCCCTGCACGCCCTCCTCGCTCCAGATCACGTCGCGCTCGGGGGGCGAATCGGACAGCACGAACCAGCGCGCCGTGTCGGCCCCGTAGCTCGCGATGATGTCGTCCGGATCGACCACGTTCTTCTTGGACTTCGACATCTTCTCGATCGGGCCGATCGCGACCGGCGCCTGAGTTTTCACGTGAAACGCGCGGCGCTCGCCCTCCTCCGTGGAGAAGCGGATCTCGGCCGGCGGCACCCAGGCGCCGGCCGCGTCCTTGTAGGTCTCGTGAACGACCATGCCCTGCGTGAACAGGCCCGCGAACGGCTCGGAGACGCCGGCCCAGCCGGTCTCGCGCATCGCCCGCATGAAGAACCGGGCGTAGAGCAGGTGCAGGATCGCGTGCTCGATGCCGCCGATATACTGGTCCACCGCCAGCCAGTGATCGACCGTGGCCCGGTCGGTGGGGGCGTCGGTGAGCCAGGGCGCGGTGAAGCGGGCGTAGTACCAGGACGAATCGACGAACGTATCCATCGTGTCGGTCTCGCGCCGGGCCGGCGCGCTGCAGTGCGGGCATGGGACGTTGCGCCAGGCCTGATCCCGCTCCAGCGGGTTGCCGGGCTGATCGAAGGACACGTCTTCGGGCAGCTTCACCGGCAGGTCCGAGACCGGCACCGGCACCGGGCCGCAGCTCTCGCAGTGGATGATCGGGATCGGGCAGCCCCAGTAGCGCTGGCGCGAGACACCCCAGTCGCGCAGGCGGAACTGGACCTTGCGCTTGGCCACCCCCTCCCCTTCCAGGCGCTGCGCCACGGCCTCGAAGGCTTCATCGGTGGTCATGCCATCGAGGAAGCGCGAATTGATCATCCGCCCGTCCTCGACATAGGCGGTGGTGGTGATCAGGAAGGCTTCCGGATCCTGCCCCTCGGGGCAGACCACCGGGACGTTGCCGAGCCCGTACTTGTTGGAAAAATCGAGGTCGCGCTGGTCGTGCGCCGGGCAGCCGAACACCGCGCCGGTGCCGTACTCCATCAGCACGAAATTCGCGACGTAGACCGGCAGCTCCCAGGCCGGGTCGAGGGGGTGGCGCACGGTCAGGCCGGTGTCGAAGCCGAGCTTTTCCGCAGTGTCGATCGCCGCCTGGGCGGTGCCGGTGCGCCGGCATTCCTCGATGAAGGCCTGGAGGTCGGGGTTGTTCGCGGCCAGGGTTGCCGCCAGGGGATGGTCGGCGGCGATCGCCAGGAACCGGGCACCGAACAGCGTGTCGGGCCGGGTGGTGTAGACCGTCACGGACTCGGCCGCACCGGCCGGCGGCCGAGCGAGCGCGAACCGGACTTCCAGACCCTCGGAGCGGCCGATCCAGTTCTTCTGCATCAGCCGGACCTTTTCCGGCCAGCGGTCCAGCCCGTCCAGCGCGGTGAGCAGGTCCTCGGCGAAGTCGGTGATCTTGAAGAACCACTGGGTCAGCTCGCGCTGCTCGACCAGGGCGCCGGAGCGCCAGCCGCGCCCGTCGATCACCTGCTCGTTGGCGAGCACGGTGTGGTCCACCGGGTCCCAGTTCACCTTGGCCGTCCGGCGGGTCACCAGCCCTTTGTCCAGGAAGTCGAGGAACATGCGCTGCTGGTGCTTGTAGTAGTCGGGGTCGCAGGTCGCGATCTCCCGGCTCCAGTCGAGCGACAGGCCCATGGCCTTCAGCTGGTCGCGCATCGACGCGATGTTGGCGTAGGTCCAGTCCCGCGGGTTGACCTTGCGCTCCATGGCGGCGTTCTCGGCCGGCAGCCCGAACGCGTCCCAGCCCATCGGGTGGAGCACGTTGAAGCCCCGGGCGCGCTTGTAGCGGGCGACCACGTCGCCCATCGCGTAGTTGCGCACGTGGCCCATGTGGATCCGCCCCGACGGGTACGGGAACATCTCCAGCACGTAGTATTTCGGGCGCCCGTCGGCATTGTCGGTCTCGAACAGGCGCTGCTCCGCCCAGGCGGCCTGCCAGCGGGGCTCGGCATCCTTGGCGTTGTAGCGCTCGACGGCGGAGGGGGCGGTGCTGGTCATGGATCCGGCTGGGTCAGGGGCTCGGCGGCTGGTCGGGGATGGCCGCGGCACGTCGCGGCCCAGTAGCATATCTGCGCCGGAGCCGGTCAACGGATGCATGGTTTCGGGCTTGCGCGGGACGCGCAACGGCATAGGTCGGCGGGCAGCACACGGTTCATGAGAGGAGCCCGCACCAGGGCGATCCCACCCATCCCCCTCATCCTGAGGCGGCGGAGCGAAGCGGAGACCTCGAAGGAGGCCTCCAGCCAGCAGCGCGATCCCTGGAGGGCTCCTTCGAGGCCCAGCGATCTGCGATCGCCGGGCACCTCAGGATGAGGGGGTGGGTTGGATCACCCTCCTCGCGGGGCGGGCCCGGCAGCGACAGGACAGGCACGCGATGGACGACGCGATCACCGACTCGAACGCCCCCCCGACGGACGGGATGGGGCAGCCGACCGCCAAGCTGCCGGTCGGCGAGGCCGATGTCGCCGCCGGGCTCGCCGAGGTTCGGGCCGCCATCGCCCAGGCGGCCGAGGATTCGGAGCGCAACCCGGCGGAGGTGCAGCTGGTGGCGGTCTCCAAGACCGTGCCGGCGGAGGGCATCGTCCCGGCCCTGGAGGCGGGCCAGAGGGTGTTCGGCGAGAACTACGTCCAGGAATCGGCGGCGAAATGGCCGGACCTGCGCGCCCGCTACCCGGATGTCGAATTGCACTTGGTCGGGCCGCTGCAATCCAACAAGGCCCGCGAGGCGGTGGCCCTGTTCGACGTGATCCACTCCCTCGACCGGCTCTCCCTCGCGGCGGCGCTCGCCAAGGAGATCCAGCGCGCGGGCCGCGCCCCGAAGCTGCTGATCCAGGTCAATACCGGCGCCGAGCCGCAGAAGGGCGGGGTCCTGCCGGACCAGCTCGCCACCCTGCTGGCCGAGTGCCGCGACACCCACGGGCTCGCGATCCAGGGCTTGATGTGCATCCCGCCGGCGGAGGACCCGCCCTCGGCCCATTTCGCCCTGCTCGCCCGGCTGGCGCAGGCGCACAACCTGCCGATCCTCTCCATGGGCATGAGCGCGGATTTCCCGGCGGCGATCCAGCAGGGCGCCACCCATGTCCGGGTCGGGACGGCGATCTTCGGGGCTCGGACCCGGAAGGTGTGAGCCTCACCCGATCCGCAGATGCGTGCGGGGCCCGAGGCGCTTGAGCAGCCGCAGCAGATCCGCCCGGGCCAGCGCCACGCAGCCCTCGGTGGGGCGGTAGCCGGCCCGGGCGATGTGCAGGAAGATCGCCGAGCCCCGCCCCCTCCGGATCGGGGCGCGGTTGTAATCGAGGTCGATCACCACGTCGTAGAGCCCGTCGTCGCGCCACATCGACTCGGCGCTGATGCCGGGGGCCGGCAGGTGGATCGGCCGGTTGTAGCGGCGGTCCCGGCGGTCGTCGCACCAGCCGTCGTCAGGCCGGGTCGGCCGGAGGGGCAGTGCCGTGCGCGGGCGCAGGCCGAGATGATCCGGCCGGTAGGCGCCTCCCCGCAGGCGGAAGCGTCCGCGCGGCGAGCCGCCGTCGCCCTCGCGCTTGTCGCAGACGATGCCGCCCGCCCCGAGGGCGCAGGGGATCACGGCCGGGCCGATCAGAAGCTGGCCCCGGCGGCGGTCGCCGACCGTCGCGCGGACCCGGATCTCGGCCAAGGTCACGCGGACGGGGCCGGGTCGCTCACGGAGACTTCGACGCATCACGGCCCTCCCCGACGCTCACACCACCGGTCGCCATGCGGGCCGGAACGCCGGGCCTTATGCCCGGTATCCAATACCGAAACCGTGAAAAATTGCGCACAAGGCAATTTCCGGCCACAAACGCAGCCCTATCCTTGCCGTGGAACCCAGGCCGTCGAAGCCGGGATTCGGGAGCGAACCAGCCCACCCCAGCGCCGGGGGGACCGAACGCCCTTGGATTCCGGTGCGGCGCGCCCTGCGCTTCCCTGGAGCCGGCCGTGTTGTCTCACGATGGACGGCGTGCTCCAGATCCTTGCCACCGCACGCTGTTCCCGGCACCGGGTTTCCCGGTCCCGCAGCCTGCTCCAGGGCCCCGGACGATGTCGAATGCCTATCGCCTGCTGATCTGTGACGACGACGCGATCCTGCGCGACACGCTCACCGAGCAGCTCGACCTCTGCGAGGACTTCACCGTGGTCACCGAGGCGAATGCCGCGGACGCGGTCCGGCGGGTCGGCACCGACCGCATCGACCTGGCGGTGATGGATGTCGGCCTGCCCGACCTCGACGGGCGCGAGGCCGTGCGCCGGATGCGCGCCGGCGGTTTCCGTGGCCCGGTGATCATGCTCACCGCGCAGGATTCGGAAGCGGACCACGTCGAGGGACTGGAGGCCGGCGCCAACGACTACGTCACCAAGCCGTTCAAGTTCGGCATCCTGCTCGCCCGGATCCGCGCGCATCTGCGCAGCCACGAGGCGTCCGAGGACGCGGTGTTTCAGATCGGCCCCTACACGTTCCGGCCTGGCGCCAAGCTGCTGGTCGGCGAGCGCGGCTCGAAGCTCAAGCTCACCGAGAAGGAGACCGCGATCCTGCGCTTCCTGTACCGGGCCGGCCGGGCCGTGGTGAACCGCGACACGCTGCTCGCCGAGGTCTGGGGCTACAACGCCCACGTCACCACGCATACGCTGGAGACTCACATCTACCGCCTGCGCCAGAAGATCGAGCCGAACCCCGCCACTGCGGCGATCCTCGTCACCGAGGGCGGCGGCTACAAGCTGCTGCCCTGATCGACTCGTTGCGCGTCACGGCCGGAACCGAGAGCCAAGTGCGATTGCAACGCGATCGGGAAGGGCTTTAGGGATTTGCGTGTAGGCGGGGCTCAGGCTCGTTTGCACGCAGGTGGTGGGGCGGTTCCTTGGGGCTCGACGACGACATCGCGATCCTCGCAGACGCGCCGCTGTTCGGCTTCCTCGACCGGGACGCCCTGCGCCTGCTGACCTTCGCGGCCGAGCGCCGCGAACTGGCGGACGGCGACCTGCTGTTCGCCCGCGGCGACCCGGCCGATGGCGGCTTCGTGGTGATGTCGGGCACGATCCGGCTGGCGCCCCGGGTCGCGGACGCCGAGCCGGTGCGCGCCGGGCGCTCGGCGCTGATCGGCCAACTCGCCCTGTTCGTGCGCGGCACCCGGCCGACCGAGGCCCGGGCCGAAGGCGCCGCCGAGGTGATGCGGATCACCCCGACGCTGATGCGGCGGGTGCTCGAAGAGTTCCCCGCGGCCGCCCAATCCGTCTACGACACCCTGGCGATCGACCTGGTCGACCTCGTGACCGATCTCGACCGGGTGCGGGTCCTGCTGGAGGATTGAGCGGGGTGGATTGAGCGAGGTGGATTGAGGCCGCCCCGGGTGACAGCCCCGGTGCCCGCTAGTAAGCACGGGCTCCCCTCACAAGAGCAGCGTGCGCCCATGTCCACCTCCGACCTCGCCAAGACCATCGAGACGGCCTGGGAGGAGCGCGCCGGCATCTCGACGTCTACCCAGGGCGCCGTGCGCGAGGCGGTCGAGGAGGCGCTGAACCTGCTCGATTCCGGCAAGGCCCGGGTCGCCGAGAAGAGCGGCAACCACGATTGGGTCGTCAACCAGTGGCTGAAGAAGGCGGTGCTGCTGTCCTTCCGCCTCAACGACATGGCGGCGATCGAGGGCGGCCCCGGCGGCGCGCCCTGGTGGGACAAGGTCGCGTCCAAGTTCGCCGGCTGGGGCGAGGCCGAGTTCCGCGCCGCGGGCCTGCGCGCGGTGCCGGGCTGCTTCGTGCGCCGCGGCTCCTACATCGCGCCTGGCGCGGTGCTGATGCCGAGCTTCGTCAACCTCGGCGCCCATGTCGGCGAAGGGACGATGGTCGACACCTGGGTGACGATCGGCTCCTGCGCGCAGGTCGGTAAGAACTGTCACATTTCCGGGGGCGCCGGCATCGCCGGCGTGCTCGAGCCGCTGCAGGCCAACCCGGTGATCATCGAGGACGATTGCTTCATCGGCGCTCGCGCCGAGGTGGCCGAGGGCGTCATCGTCGGCCAGGGCAGCGTGCTGTCCATGGGCGTCTATATCGGCGCCTCGACCAAGATCGTCGACCGCACCACCGGCGAGGTGATGTACGGCCGCGTGCCGCCCTACTCCGTGGTGGTGTCGGGCACGATGCCCGGCAAGGCGCTGCCGGACGGCAGCCCGGGCCCCGGCCTGTACTGCGCCGTGATCGTCAAGCGCGTCGATGCCGGCACCCGCTCCAAGACCGCCATCAACGAGCTGCTGCGCACCTGATTTTTTGGGACTTGGGGGCGGCCCGGTGGAGACGACGCGAACTCTGGACCTGATCGTGGCAGGCCGGCCCGTGCCGACCGTCTGCGACGTGATCGGCACGGGGGGCGACGCGCTGCTGCTGCCGGCCCTGTCGACGATCTCGGACCGGGGCGAGATGCGCGATCTCGCCCGCGCCCTCGGCTCCGAGTACCGCTGCCTCGTGCCCGACTGGCCGGGCTTCGGCGCCCGGCCGCGGACGCGCCTGCCCCTCGATCCGGACACCCTGCACGCCTTCTTGGACGCGCTGCTCGCCGCCCCCCCCGGCCCCTACGCGATCGGGATCGCCGCCGGCCACGCCGCCGGCTATCTGGTCGCGGCGGCGCGCAGGCACCCGAAAGCGTTCGCGCGGCTGGTGCTGGTGGCGCCGACCTGGCGCGGGCCGCTGCCCACCGCGATGCCGAGCCGGGCCCACTGGTTCCCCCGGATCCGCCGGGCCGTGGAGGCCCCGGTGCTCGGCGACGCGCTCTACCGGCTCAATATCAGCCCGCCGATCATCGGCCGGATGCTGCGCGCCCATGTCTACGCCGACCCGGCCCACGTCACCCCGGCCGTGATCCGGGCCAAGCACGCGATCACCCGCCAGCGCAACGGCCGCTTCGGCACCGCCGCCTTCGTCACCGGCGGCCTCGACCCTGTGGGCGACCGCGCCGCCTTCCTGGACCTGTTCGGGAACGGATTGCCGCCGACCCTGGTGCTGCGGCCGGAAAAGGCCCCGCGCCGCTCGGGCGCCGAGATGGATGCGCTGATCGCCCACGGTCGGGTCACGGGCGTCCCGATCCCCGGGGCACTGAGCCCGCACGAGGAATTCCCCGCCGCAGTCGCGACGGCGATCCAAGCGGTTTAGCCCGCAAATTTACGGATTCAGAAGGTCCGAGACCTTTTGCGGGTCCGGGGCAGAGCCCTGGTGTCGGGCTTCGCCCGATGCATCAGGGGCTCCGCCCCCGAACCCCGCCAAAGGGCTCAGCCCTTTGGGAACCCGTGTTCCGACGGCATCGTGATCACGCCGCGATGGTAGGGGAAGCGGGCGCGGTCGAGGGGCTGAGCCATGCGGTCGGAACGCCGGAACGGGGACACCGTAGCGTTCTCGCAGCCGGCAGCCCGGGTCAACCGCCTCCCCTCCATCACGGCAGCCCCTGGACACGATCAGAGGCCTGTGGCGGACTGAACCGTCCGGCGAGGCCGTTCGTTTATCTGCGGGGGCGGCCCGCCTCTTGTTTCGCCCCTTCGCCCGACACCGCCACGGATCCGATGCTGCGCACCCTGTCCCTGCCGGCCCTCGCCGTCCTGATCGCCGCCGCGACGCCGCTGCGCGCCGAGGATACGCCCCGCCCTGCCCCGTCGAACCCGCAAGCGGCACCGTCGCTGGGGGCCGATACGCTCAAGCCCGGAAAGCCGGCGGTGAAGCCTTATCTGGCCGAGACGGCGCTCCCCGATGCCGTCCAGATCCTGCCGCCGCCGCCGGCGCACGATGCGCCCCTCGACAAGGCCGACCGGGCGGCCTTCAACGGCACCCGCGCCCTGAAGGGCAGTCCCCGCTGGGAGATCGCCGCCAACGACGTGTCGGAAGGTGCGGCCGCGGTTCTCGACAACTTCGCCTGCGTGCTCGGCACCCGGATCGACCAGGCCCGGGTGCCGGCGGTGCTCAACCTCCTGGAGCGCGCCCGGCTCGACCTCGCCCGGGCGACGCGGGGGCCGAAAGTCCATTACCGCCGGCTGCGTCCCTTCGTCGGCAACGAGGCGCCGATCTGCGTCCAGCGGACCCAGGCGCTCACCGACAGCTTCAGCTACCCGTCCGGCCACGCCACCCAGGGCTGGGCCTACGCGCTGATCCTGGCCTCCCTGGTGCCCGAGAAGGCCACCGCGATCCTGGCCCGCGGCCGGGCCTACGGCGAGAGCCGGGTCGTGTGCGGGGTGCACTGGCTCAGCGACGTGGCGGCCGGACGCCTCACCGGCACCTCGGTCTTCGCCACGCTGATGGGCGATTCCGGCTTCCGGGCCGATCTGGACAAGGCGCGGGCCGAGCTGCGCGGAGCCCTGTCCGGAGGCGGCACGGCCCCCGATCAGGCCGTCTGCACCCGCGAAGCTGAGGCGCTGCGGGAGCCGCCGCTGGAGTTCTGAGGCTCGAACGATTCTAGATTTGAACTGCTCTAAGTGTGTGATTTTCAACACGTATTCGGCTTGATCAAGACCCCGTGAACGGTTGATCCTGGAGATTGAAGCGCCAGCGAGCGGCGCATCTCAGGGTTTGTCATGTCTTTGCGTTCCGCCCGCCTCGGCCTGCTCCTCACCTCCACGGCTCTGGCCAGTGCCGCCGTCGCACCGGACGCCACCGCGCAGGGCGCGAACGTGCAGCTGAACGAGATCTCCGTCGAGGCCGCCCGCCCGGCTTCTGCGCCCGCGGCCGGGGCGGGCGCCGGGAATATCAGTCGCGGCGACGGCAACAGCTCGGCCACAAGCGGCGGTGGCGGCGGTCCCTCGGGGGTGACCGGCTACGTCGCACGCGTGAGCCCGACCGCGACCAAGACCAACACGCCGCTGATCGAGACTCCGCAATCGGTCTCCGTGGTCACCCGCGAACAGCTCAACGACCGCAACGTTCAGAGCCTCAACGAGGCGCTGGCCTACACGCCGGGCGTGTCCAGCAACGTGTTCGGCTTCGACCCGCGCTTCGACTCCTTCTACATCCGCGGCTTCGACGAGACCTATACCGGCGTGTTCCGGGATGGGCTGAGACAGTCGGCTGTCGGTTTCTCGGCCCCCCGCATCGAGCCCTATGGAACCGAGGCGGTCACCATTCTGCGGGGACCGGCCTCCGGCCTCTACGGCCTCGGCTCACCGGGCGGCATCGTCGATGTCACGTCGAAGCGGCCGGTCTTCGTGCCCTTCGGCGAGGTCTGGTTCCAAGGCGGCAATTTCGATCGCTACCAGGGCAATTTCGACATCGGCAGCCCCGTCGAGGGGAGCGACGGCACCCTCGCCTACCGGCTGACCGGCGCTTTCCGCGACTCGGATACATTCCTGCCGAGCGGCAAAGATAACCGCTTCACGATCGCCCCAGCCATCACTTGGAAGCCCTCGGCCGACACCACCTTCACGCTGCTCACCGAATACCAGCGCTCGAAGACGCCTGGCGTCTCGACGTTCTATAATGCCCCGGGCT
This sequence comes from Methylobacterium sp. J-048, assembly GCF_022829515.1. Lineage (GTDB taxonomy): Bacteria > Pseudomonadota > Alphaproteobacteria > Rhizobiales > Beijerinckiaceae > Methylobacterium. Next base: position 93,401 of record NZ_JAKSYL010000077.1, on the reverse strand, counting down.
TCGTGGTGACGCGCCTCTACCAAGGCGATGCAAGCTTCAACGCCATCGATCAGGAATCATACCGGATCGGCTACGCTTTCGAGCACAAATTCACGCCCGACCTGATCTTCCGACAGAACTTCCGCTATCAGAACATTGGCACGACGCTCGCCTATACACAGATCGACAACGTCGTCGGACTCTCGGCGCAACGCTCGAACGGCCTGATCCAAGACCGGCTCGGCTCGGTGGCGCTCGACAACCAGCTCGAAGCCCATCTCGTCACCGGCCCGGTCGCCCACACGCTGATCGGCGGCGCGGATTATCTCCACTCCGACTACCGGCGCCAAGCCGGCTTCGGGGTCGTCCCGGATCTCGACCTCACGGGCATCACAAATTTCTCGACCTTCCGCGCCCGCACCTTCGTGCCGCGCCCGGCCCTCAGCTCTGCATCGGAGCAGACCCAGGACCAGATCGGCCTCTACATCCAAGAGCAGGCCAAGTTCGACCGCTTCGTCCTGACCCTCACCGGCCGTCAGGACTTCGTAAGCCAGGCGACACGCAGCGGCACGCCGGACAGCCTCGGCGCAGCGCAGAGCCGGAACGATTCGGTGTTCACCGGCCGCGTCGGCCTCAACTACCTGCTGACGCCCGACCTCGTTCCTTACGCGAGCTACGCGACGACCTTCACGCCCCAGAACGGCGTCGACATCAACGGCCGCTCGTTCAAGCCCGCCACCGGCGACCAGATCGAGGCCGGCGTGAAATACGCGATCCCCGGTACCAACATCACCGGCGCGTTCGCCGGCTTCGACATCGTGCAGTCGAGCGTGCTGCAGACCGACCCGACCAACGTCGCCAACACGGTCGCGAGCGGCTCGGTAGAGTCCAAAGGCTTCGAGGCCGAGCTAACCGCCAATTTCGCGCCGGGCACGAACCTGACCATCGCCTACACCCACCTGGACCTGCGCTATCTCAACGCGACCTATCCGGGCACGACGCAATCGATCACCGGAAACATGGTCTCAGGCATCCCGGGTGATACCTTCGCGGCCTTCGGGACCTATCAGTTCCCGCTCGCCTCGCCGCTGCGCGGCCTTCAGATCGGCGGCGGCATCCGCTTCTCCGGCACCAGCTTCACGGATGACCTCAATACGGTCCGCAACCCGACCGTGACGCAGTTCGACGCGCTGGTCGCCTACGATTTCGCGGCGCTCGATCCGAAGTACAAAGGCTTCCGGGCACAGATCAACGCGTTCAACATCTTCGACCGGGACTACTATACCTGCCAGACGGGCTTCTGCTACCGCGGCGCCCCGGCCACGGTGATCGGCAGCCTGATCTATCGCTGGTAGGTGCCAGCGGGGCAGGGGAGCATGGCAGGTCCCCGCGCGCGGCACTGGAGGTCGGCGGCGGATCCATCCTAAGGCCGGAGCCTCACCCTCCGACCCGGGCCGCCCATGCTCTCGACCCTCCTGGTCGTGCTGCCGATCTTCGCGCTGATCTTTTCGGGCTGGCTGGCCCGGCGGATCGGCGTGCTCGGCGCTGCGGCGACCACCGAGCTCAACCGCTTCGTGGTGTTCCTGGCCCTGCCGGCGCTGCTGTTCGACGTGACCGCGCACGCGCATTGGAGCGCGATCTGGAAGCCCGGCTTCATCGCCGCCTTCGGGGTGAGCAGCTTGGCGGTGTTCGCGCTCACGGTGCTGATCCGGCGGGGGGAGGGGCACCCGCTCTCCGACGCCGCCGTGGACGGGCTCAACGCGGGCTATCCCAATACCGGCTTCATGGGCTTTCCCCTGGCGCTGGTCGCCTTCGGTCCCGAGGCGCTGGCCCCCACCACCGTGGCGGCGATCCTGACGGTCTGCGGGGTGTTCGCGGTAGCGATCGTGCTGATCGAGACCGGGCTTCGGCGGGAGGCACGCGGGACTGGGCAGGCCGGTTCGAACGTCCCGGTCTGGCGCGCGGTCGGCCGGTCGCTGATCCGCAACCCGTTGCTGATCGCCCCGGCGCTCGGCGCCCTGGTGCCTATCGCCGGCCTCGACCTGCCGGCGTCGGCCGAGACATTTCTCAAGCTCCTCGGCGGCGCGGCCTCGCCCTGTGCCCTGGTGGCGCTCGGCCTGTTCCTGGCGCAGAAGCGCCGGCCCGGCAGCGCCCAGCCCCGGGCGGCCGCCCTGCTGGTCGGCCTGAAGCTCGTCGGGCAGCCGGCCCTCGCCTACGGCCTCGGCCGCTACCTGTTCGACCTGCCGCCGCTGCTGCTGCACGTCGCGGTGCTGATGGCTGCCCTGCCCACCGGGACCGGCCCGTTCATGCTGGCGGAGTTCTACCGCCGGGAGGCCGACCTGACCTCCACGGTGGTGCTGGTCTCGACGATCCTGTCGATCGTCACGGTCTCGGGCTATCTGGCAACGGTCTGAAACCAGGCGACCACGCTCTCGCCGCAGAGGAATCGTAACACTTGCCGCGTAGCCTCATGGCGCGGCCCTCCTGGTCCGGGCTAAGAGTGGCTGCGACGAAGCGGGGCGGAACGGCGACGTGATGGTGCGTTCGGGAGTATCGGTTGCGGGCCGGATCGGCCGCCTCGCCTGCGTGACCGGCCTGGCGCTGAGCCTGTCGGCCTGTTTCCGCCCGCTCTACGGGCCGACCGCCTCCGGCGAGACCGTGCAGGCGCTGCTGGCCGCCGTGCAGGTCGACGATGTCGGGATGGCCCAGGGCCAGGAGCGGCTCGGGCATTACCTGCGCAGCGAGCTGATCTTCGAACTCGACGGGTCGGGCCAGCCGGCGAACAAGCGCTATCGGCTGAAGCTCTCGGGCTCCGAGATCGTGCAGACCCCGATCGTCTCCTCGACCACCGGCCGCGCCGAGGCCGGCACGTTGGTGGCCAACATCAAGTACAGCCTGGAGGACATGGCCGGCACCAAGGTCTACTCCGAGGGCGTGGCGACCTCGACCGCGACCTACGACCGCTCGGTCCAGCGCTTCGCCAGCCAGCGGGCGGCGCGCGACGCCGAGATCCGCCTCGCCAGCGTCCTGGCGGACCAGATCAAGACGCGCCTGGCCGCTGTGCTCTCGACCAAGCCGTGAGCCCGCTTTGACGGCGGTCAAGGCGGGCGAGATCGAGGGCCTGATCCGGCGCGGGCCGGATCCGCGCATCCCGGTGATCCTGGTCTACGGGCCCGATACCGGCCTGGTCACCGAGCGGGCCCGCAAACTTGCCGAGGATTTCGTCACCGACCCAGGCGATCCCTTCGCGCTGGTGCGGATCGACGGCGACACCCTCGCCTCAGATCCCGGCCGGCTCTGCGACGAGGCCGGGACCATGGGCCTGTTCGGCGGCCGCCGGTCGATCTGGGTGCGTCCGGGCAGCCGCAATTATGCGCCGGCCGTCGAGGCGGTGCTCGCCGCCGAATTGGCCGATGCCCGCATTGTCGTGGAGGGCGGCGACCTCGCCAAGAACAACCCGATGCGGGTCCTGTGCGAGCGCTCCCCCAAGGCGCTGGCGATTCCCTGCTACGCCGACGACGAGCGCACGCTGTCGGACCTGATCGACCGCACCCTGCAGGAGCGCGGCCTGCGCATCGACCGCGCCGCCCGGGAGGTCCTGGCCCGCAGCCTCGGCGGCGACCGCCGGGCCAGCCTGATGGAGATCGAGAAGCTCGCGCTCTACGCGGGCGGGGAGGGGCAAGGGGACAAGGTCGTCACCCTCGACCATGTCGAGGCCATCACCAGCGACGTGGCGGCCAGCGTGCTCAACACCCTGATCGACGCCGCCTTCGACGGCCGTCGGGAAGCGGTGGAGCGCGACTACCGGCGTTTCCGGCACGAGGGCCTCGATCCCGGGGTGGTGCTCGGCTCGGCCCTGCGGCACGCTCTGACCCTGCTGGCGACCCGTCTCGACAATCCCGACAAGACGCCGTCCCTGATGGTGGCGTCCTGGCGGGGCCTGCATTTCAAGCGCAAGGCCAGCATCGAGGGCCAGCTCGGCACCTGGCCGGCCGGAACCCTGCGGCAGGCGGTGAAAGCCCTCCAGGACGCGATCCTGGCCTGCCGACGGGCCGAGCCGGAGCTGGCCCACGCCCTGGCCTCGGCGGCGCTGCTGCGGGTGGCGGAGGCGGGCGCGCGGCGGCGGCGTTAAGCATCACGACGCCAGCGTCGATCCCCTCCACCCCCCTCGTCCTGAGCGGAGCGTTCCGCGACTCCAACCCTCGACCTCATCCTGAGGTGCCCGCGTTAGCGGGCCTCGAAGGAGCCCTCCAGAAACCGCGCGATCCCTGGAGGGCTCCTTCGAGGCCGCTGCGCGGCACCTCAGGATGAGGGGGTTGGATGGGTTGAATGGGTGGGACGAAGGTCGGCAACCGCCGTCAGCCCTGCTCCGGCTCCGACACCTTGAACCGGTTGAGCAGGCCCTCAAGCTCGTCCTGGGTCTCGTAGCGGATGCGGATCTCGCCCGAGGCCTCATCCTTGGGCTTGTAGATCACCGCGACCCCCAGGGCCCGGCGGATCCGCAATTCCAGGTCGCGTACCGGGGCAGGGCGCTCGGCCGAGAGGCGCGGGCGGCCGGGGCGGGGGGTGTCGGGGGCGGCGGCCTCAGCGGCCTCGGCAGCCGCCACGGCCTCGACCTCGCGCACCGACAGGCCCTCGGCCACGACCCGGCGGGCCAGGGCCTCGGGATCGCGCACCGCCAGGAGCGCGCGGGCATGGCCGGCGGTGAGTTCCCCGGCGGTGACCCGGTCCTGCACGGCGGGCGGCAGGTTGAGCAGCCGCAGGGTGTTGGCGAGGTGGCTGCGGCTCTTGCCGAGGATCTCGGCCAGCTCCTTCTGGGTATAGGCGAAGTCCTGCATCAGGCGCTCGTAGCCGGACGCCTCCTCGATCGGGTTGAGGTCGGCTCGCTGGACGTTCTCCAGGATGGCGAATTCGAGGGAGGCGCGGTCGTCGATCTCGACGATCACCACCGGCACCTCGTCGAGCCCGGCCTTCTGGGACGCCCGCCAGCGCCGCTCGCCAGCCACGATCTCGAAGGCCCCCGGCACGTCGGCAAGCGGCCGCACCACGATCGGCTGGATGATGCCGCGCTGGGTGATCGAGGTCGCGAGCTCCGCGAGTTCCGCCTCACCGAAGCTGCGGCGGGGGTTGCGCGGGTTCGGGCGCAGGAACTCCACCGGGACCTTGCGCTGCGGCTCGATCTTGCCGTCGAGCTTGGCCGCCTGTCCGGCATCGCCGAAATCACCGATCAGCGCCGCGAGCCCGCGCCCGAGACGGGGTCGTGCCCCCTCCTCCGCCATCCTTGTCACCCGTGTCACACTCCGCACTCGATACCCAGCATTCAGGGATCACACAATCACGCCGCCGCCGGTACCCGGCCTTCGCGCTGGATCACCTCGGAGGCGAGGCGCAGATACGCCTGGCTGCCGGCACATTTCAAATCGTAGAGCAAAGCCGGCTTGCCGTGGGACGGCGCCTCGGAGATGCGGACGTTGCGGGGGATCACGGTCTCGTAGACCTTGTCGCCCATGAAGCCGCGCACATCGGCCACCACCTGGGCGGAGAGGTTGTTGCGCGGGTCGTACATGGTCAGCACGATGCCCTGGATGGTCAGCTTCGGGTTCAGGGCGCCGCGAACCTGCTCGACGGTACGCAGCAGCTGGCTCAAACCCTCCAGCGCGAAGAATTCGCATTGCAGCGGCACCAGCACCGCGTCGGCGGCGGCGAGCGCGTTGATGGTCAGCAGGTTGAGCGAGGGCGGGCAATCAATCAGCACGTAGCTGATCCGGCTCAGACCCTTGTCCTGGCCGATATCCTTGAGCACGCCGCGCAGCCGGTGGGCGCGGTCGGGCAGGGTGGCCAATTCCATCTCCAGGCCGAGGAGGTCCATGGTCGAAGGCGCGATCGACAGGCGCGGCACCGCCGTGGGGATCACCGCCTCGGCCAGCGTCGCCTCGCCGGTCATGACGTCGTAGGTCGAGACCTGGCGCCGGGCCCGGTCGATGCCGAGCCCCGTGGAGGCGTTGCCCTGCGGGTCGAGGTCGAGCACCAGCACGTCCTCGCCGATCGCCGCCAGCGCCGTGCCGAGGTTGATCGCCGTCGTGGTCTTGCCGACGCCGCCCTTCTGGTTGGCGAGCGCCAGGATCCGCAGGGGATGTCGCACGGACGGTCTTTCGGCAGGGGTCAAGACGGGATCGCTGGACGGATCCACGGACCGGTCGGCGGAATCGCCGAGGATCGCTTCGGTCATCGATGGCTCGGGGCGGCGAGGGCAGTGACGCGCACGATCCGGGCTTCGGAATCAGTCCGGCTCGGCACGAGGTCGTTAACGACTCTCCACTGCGCGGCCGCCTGGGTCAATTCAGCTTGCACGTCCCGGCCCTTCGGAAACAGCCCGGTGGTGCCCGTTTTCAACAGCGGCTCCGTCCAGGCGAGGAGTTGCGTCATCGGGGCGAGCGCCCGGGCGCAGACGACATCGACGCCCTGGTACTCGTCGATCACCGCCTCGATCCGGGCGTTGCGGACCCGCGCCGATGCGCCGGTAAGGCGGGCGGTCTCGGTGAGAAAGGCGCATTTGCGCGCGTTACTTTCGACCAAGTCCACGCGGATCCCGCGCGTTCGGCCCGCAATCGCGAGGATCAGACCCGGGATCCCCGCGCCGGATCCGAGGTCGAGCCAGGTCCGAGCCTCGGGGGCGAGATCGAGGAGCTGGAGCGCGTCGTCGATATGGCGGCTCCAGACCTCCGCCAGGGTCGCCGGGCCGACGAGGTTCTTGATCGGCTGCCAGCGCCGGAGCTGCGCGACGTAGAGGTCGAGCAGCGCGGCTGTTTCACGTGAAACACCGGAGGCGGCGAGGATTCGGGCGCGGTCCGGGTCGCTCATGGGACGCGGCGGTCGCCAGCAGGCGCAGCCCGTCGTGCATGGGCAGCCAGGAGGGTGAGGGCGGCCGGGGTCACGCCCTCGATCCGGGCGGCCTGGCCGAGGGTGCCGGGCCGGACGGTCTCGAGCTTCACCCGCATCTCGTTCGAGAGGCCGCTGATCCCGGCATAGTCCAGGCTGGCCGGCAGCCGCACGGCCTCGTCGCGCCGGAAGGCGGCGATGTCGGCGTTCTGCCGGTCGAGATAGACCGCGTAGGTCGCGTCGGTCTTGAGACGGTCGGCGATCCGGGGCGCGGTCTCGGCCAGCTCCGGCCAGATCGCGGCGAGCTGCCCCCAGGTGATCTCGGGATAGGCGAGCAGCTGGAACGCGCTGCGGCGGATGCCGTCGCGGTTCAAGCTGATTCCCTGCAGGGCCGCCTGGTTTGGCGTGAGGCTCAAGGCGTCGAGCCGGCTGCGTGCCTCTCGAAGCTCCGTCTGCGAAACCGAAAAATGATCGGCCCGATGCCGGCCGACGCAGCCCAGCGTGAGGCCGCGCGGCGTCAGGCGCTCGTCGGCATTGTCGACCCGCAGCGACAGGCGGTACTCGGAGCGCGAGGTGAACATCCGGTACGGCTCGCTGACCCCGTGGGTCACGAGGTCGTCGATCATCACGCCGAGATAGGATTCGGCCCGGTCGAAAGCTGCAAGGTCGAGGCCGCCGGCGCGCCGGGCGGCGTTGAGCCCGGCCACGAGCCCCTGGCCGGCCGCCTCCTCGTAGCCGGTGGTGCCGTTGATCTGGCCGGCCAGGAACAGGCCGGGCAGGCGCTTGACCTGGAGCCCGGCATCGAGCTCGCGCGGGTCGACGTAATCGTACTCGATGGCGTAGCCCGGCCGCAGGATCGTGGTGCGCTCCAGCCCCGGGATCAGCCGGATGATCGCCCGCTGGACCTCTTCCGGCAGGGCCGTGGAGATGCCGTTCGGATAGATCGTCGGATCGTCCAGCCCCTCCGGCTCCAGAAAGATCTGGTGGCCCTCCCGGTCGCCGAAGCGGACGACCTTGTCCTCGATGGACGGGCAGTAGCGCGGGCCCCGGCTGGCGATGCCGCCGGAATACATCGGCGAACGGTGCAGGTTGGCCCGGATCAGGTCGTGGACCGCCTGATTGGTCCGGGTGATGCCGCAGCGGATCTGCGGCGTGGTGATTTTTTGGGTCAACGTCGAGAACGGCACCGGCTCGGCATCGGCCTCCTGCATCTCCAGGCCCGACCAGTCGATGGTCCGGCCGTCGAGGCGGGGCGGGGTGCCGGTCTTGAGCCGACCCAGCCGCAGGCCGAGCCGGTCGAGGGTCTGGGCCAGCCCGATCGCCGGCGCCTCGCCGACCCGACCGGCGGGGATCTGGCGCTCGCCGATATGGATCAGCCCGCGCAGGAACGTGCCGGTGGTCAGCACCACGGCGGCGCAGGCGATCGTCCGGCCATCCGCCAGAACGAGGCCGGCGAGGCGGCCTTCCGGGTCGAGGACGAGGTCCTCGCAGGCACCCGCGACCACCGTGAGCCCGTCGGTCCCGGCGATGGCCGCCTGCATGGCGGCGGCGTAGAGTTTTCTGTCGGCCTGGGTGCGGGGACCGCGCACGGCCGGCCCCTTGCGGCGGTTGAGCAGCCGGAACTGGATGCCGGCCGCATCCGCGACCCGACCCATCAAGCCGTCCAGGGCATCGACCTCGCGCACGAGATGGCCCTTGCCGAGCCCTCCGATGGCGGGATTGCACGACATCGCCCCGATCGTGGCGGGGTCGTGGGTGACGAGCGCCGTGCGGGCGCCGCAGCGCGCGGCCGCCGCGGCCGCCTCGACGCCGGCATGGCCGCCGCCGACGACCACGACGTCGAACCGGTCGGATGAGGTGATGCGCATGCGGGTGATTACGCGGGCGTGGCCGGGACGGTCAACGCATCCCGGCGCAAGACCGCTGGATCGAGCCGGGGAGGGGGCTTTCTCTTTGGGGCCTGCCACCGCCGAGGATCCGGCGCCTTTCGCGCCGTAGCAAGGAATACGGCATTCAACTCAGACCCTTCAGTCATCGCAGAAGGAATTTCGAACGCTTCCTCACACAGCCCTCGACCTGCTGCGATCCTTAAGACGTCGCTCGCGACTTGCCAGTTTTCATCCGCCGTGCCAGCATTCGAATACAAAGAATCCTGAACGGACAACGGCGTCCGGCAGGCCCCGGGACCGGGACTGTTTCGCAGCGTCGGGGACGACGCGCGATGAGGAGGGGTTGTCATGTCGTCGTTGACGATCGGCCTGGGCGCCGCCTGCTGCGCGGCCGGCGCCGCCGCCCATTTCCTCGACCCCACGCAGCGCAAGGAAGGCCGGTTCGGTTTAGCGGCCTTCGGGCTGCTGCTGACCGGGATGTTTCTCAGCCGGTCTTAGCTTCGCTTTGGCACCTCAGGGTGAGGAGCGAGGACGGGAGACACCGATCCGGCACGCCCCTCACCCGGTCATGGCCGTGGCGGTGTAGCCGGCCTTGGTCAGAGCCTCGGCGATCACCAAAGCCTGGGCGTCGGTGCGGATCGCGACGCGCCCCGCTTCGCGGTCGACCTGGACCTTGGCCGCCGGGTCGATCCGGTTGACCGTGCGGGTCACCGCGGCGGCGCAGCCGTCGCAGGTCATGCCCTCCACCCGCATCAGCAGGTCGGCGTGCGTCTCGTCCATCCGGGCCTCCGTGAGCAGCGTCACCGGAATGTCGGAGCGCGGCGGCGCCGGCGCAAGCGTCAGAACTGGGCCGGCATGCGGAACGCGTAGTCGATCTTCAGGCCGAACTGGAACTGATCGGGGTTACCGAACGGGCGCCGCACCAGCGGGCTGTCGCCGGACGCGCCCAGGATACGGGTGTAGCCGGCATAGCCGGTATAGGCCCAGGTCTCGCTCGGGGTGTAGGTCACGGCGCCGAGCACGCCCGCCGCGTAGAAGCTGCCGGGATTGTACGGCGTCACGCGGCCGTTGAGTGCCGCCTCGGCCGGCGACACGCCAAAATATGTTCGGGCGTAGCTGGCATCGCCGATGTTGAAGCGCGGGCCGAGCGAGAACAGGAACTGGCCCACCGGCATCAGGTAGTCCGCCGCCACCGAGCCGACCGTGCCGTGATGCCCGTACACGCCCTGGCGGGCCTCCACGCGGGTGCGGATGAACGAGGTCGGGTAGAACTCGGCGAACACGCCGGGCTCGAGGGCGATGCGCGCGTCCCGGAAGCCGAACAGGTGGCGCCGGTCGTCGCCATAATAGCGGCCCGGCACGATGCGGGCGGTCGGGCCGATCCGGAATACGGGATCGTCGTAGAGCGAGAAACTGAAACCGTCATCCGGCGTCGAGAAGCGGCGCGGCTCGCCGGCCTTGCGGATGTCGATCCCGGGATAGCCGACCGCGGCGTAGTCCGACGCGCCGGGATAGCGCGGGATCGCCTGGAGCGAGGCGCTGACGGTGACGATCCAGGTGCTCGGATCGACGGCGCCCGGATCGACCCGCGTGAAGACCGGCCCCGAGCCGGAGGCCGCCGTCCCGAGATCGGCGGCCCGTGTCGGCGCAACACCGAAGGCGAGGACGAGGGCACCGATGGACGAGCCGACACGACGGAGGGAACGGAGCATCGGGACGCACTTCGGAATGCTTGGAGACAGTGTGGTCATAGCCACGCTTTATGGCGCCTTTTGTTTCCGTTCACATGAGCGCCCGGTGCAACCCTCTCCCCTCCGCACGCAAACCGCCTCGCCGTGGCGATTCCGCAACGTTCCTGCTTGCTCCGGCACAACACCGGGGGGAATTCGCATCGGTTCGCCTTGCCGCGGGAGCCGCGCAGCGACAAAGATCATCGAATCGGTCTTCGCCCGCCGAATCATCCCGGGACTTCCCCCGGCGGCCGGTGCGTGACCCTGGTAGGTGTTGTTGACGATGGTCCCGGTCCTCGGCCGGTACGCGGGGCTGTTGGCGGCCGGGCTTCTGGCGCTCGTCGTGCTCGGGCCGCTCGCGGTGTTCGCGCCGCTCACGAGCGCCCTGGCACTCGGTGCGCTCGCCGCCGTCGCGGCCGGCGTCGCACAGGCGCGTACCGCCTCCCTGAAGGCACGCTGCGAGAAGCTGTCCGGCGAAGTCGATCTGCTGTCCCGCCGCCTCTTGAAGGCCGAGACCGCCGCCGTGCCGTCGCGGCCGGAGGCCGGCGACGCCGCGCTCCGGGCCGAGGTCGAGGAACTGACCGTCGAGCTCGGGCTGCTCAGCGGCATCGTGCGCGACCTGACCACGGTGGTGAGCACCCAGGATTCCGAACTCGCCGCCCTCAAGGCTCGGCCGGAGCCGCGCCCCGAGCCGCTGCCCCCGGCCCAGCCGGAGCCGGCGCGCGTCCAGGCGGCCCCGGCCCCCGAGGGCCCGGCGCTCGCGAGTCGTCCGCAGGTGGCCCCGCCAACGGCACCGATCGAGGCGCGCCCGCCCGCCCGACCGGTCGTCCAGGAGCTGCCACCCGCGCCAGCCCCCGCACCGCGGCCGATCCCGCCGCGCCCGGTCCCCCGCGCGCCCGCACCCTGGGCCGAGAGCGAGGCCGAGATCGTCCAGGCCTTCGAGGCGGACGCGCTGGAGATCCACCTGCAGCCGGTGGTGACCCTGCCCCAGCGCAAGGTCACGGCCTACGAGGCGCTGGCCCGCCTGCGGGTCGAGGGCCGGCTCATCGAGCCCGAGGCGTTCCTGCCGGTGCTGGAGCGCTACGGCCGCACCACCGAGCTCGACCGGCGCATGCTGCAACGGGCCGCCATCGTGGCGCGCCATCTCGCCCGCCGGGGCAGCGAGACCATGCTGACCTACGGGCTGTCGCCGCTCTCGCTGTTCGAGCCCGGCCTGCTGCGGGAGCTGGCCCGCACCGTCGCGGAGGATCCCGCCCTGGCCGGGCTTGCGATCGCCCTGCCGCAGGCCAGCTGGCACGGCCTCGACGGCGGCCAGCGCGGCCTGCTCCTGCCGCTGCGCGGCCGGATCGGGTTCAGCCTGGACCGGGCGGACGACCTGCGCTTCGACGTGGCCCAGCTCGCCGGGCTCGGGGTCGGCCAGGTCAAGGTGCCGGCCGAGATGCTGCTGCGGCCGGGCTCCGACCGGCGCAGGCTGTCGGACCTCGCGATCGAGGATCTCGCCCCGGCCCTGGCCCGGGCCGGCATCCGCCTGGTCGCCATCGGAGTCACCGACGAGGCGGACGTGCCGGACCTGATCGACCTCGACGTGCCCTACGCCCAGGGCGCGGCCTTCGCGGCGCCGCGGCCGGTGCGCGCCGAGGTTTTGGCCGCGCCGCCGCCGCCCGAGGCGCCCGCGCCACCGCCGGCCGAGCCGGAGCCCGAGCGGCGGCCGTTCCGCTCAGTCCTGCGCAGAGCCGTCTGACGGGCGGTCCGAGCCGCGCGTCTCACCAGTAGATCTGGATCCGCCCCAGGATTGTGTCGACCGAGAACGGCGCGGTGCCGAGCGCGTCGGACTGGGCCGTACCCGGCTGCACGCGGCCGTGAATGACGTTCGCGATCAGGCGCAGGTTCGGCTCCGGGTACCAGCTCAGGCCCAGGCTCACGTCCTGCTCGGCGCCGCCGCGAAAGCCTCGGGCGTTCAGCGCGATGGCGCTGTAGCGGGCGGACAGTTCGAACACGCCGACCCCGCCCCGGGAGACCCGCTGGTCGTCCCGCGGCTGGACGCCCTTGAAGGTCGCGTAGCTCGTGCTGCTGCCCGGGGCCAGGGCGTAGGCGCGGCCCGCTCCGTTCAGCACCCAGCCGGCCTCGACATAGCCCCCCTGGAAATCGAGGCTCGGCGAAGCCCCACCCAGGCCGGCGAACCGGTCGACCGCGGTACGGATAACCTCGGCCTGCACCAGGACCGGGCCGTTGCGATAAGCGAACTCGGCGCCGATCCGGGACACCCGCGCCACGTCCGGCAGGTCGCCGGTATCGACGAAGGAACGCGTGAACAAAAACGCCTCCGGCGGGGTGGAGAAGCTGAAGGCCCCGTCGCCCCGGCTGCGGCTCTGGGTGATGCCGGCGAGGCCGAGATGCAGGGTCTCGCGCTCCTCCAGGATCGGCGCCACCGTGGCCCGGCCCGCGGCCGCCACCCCGTCGCCGGTGATGCCGTTGCTGGCGGCGTTGCCGAACACGCCGGCGGTGACGGTCCAGGCCTGCCCGTGATGTCCGACCGCGAAGCCGAAGCGGCGATCCGGCACGAAGGCGTTGGCCAGGGAGCGCTCGGCGAACAGCGTGTCGTTGTTGCTCTGCAGCCATTCGAGGCTGAACGGCACCTTCATGTTGCCCAGCGTCAGGATCGTGTCCGGCAGACCCTTCCAGGCGATCAAGGCGTCGTTGATCGGCAGGATCGGATCGCTGAAATCGTACTGGAAGGCGACGACCCAATCTTTCCCGATGGTGAGCGTCGGCTCGATCCACGAGCGGCGCACCGCGACGCTGTCGGGGAAGGTCGCGGCGAGGCCCGGCCGGCTGAAGCTCGCCGCGCCGGCATCGACATGCAGGCGGCCGCCGATCTGGAGCTTCACCTCGGGCTCGGGAAAGCTGAGCGTCAGGCCCTTCGCGTCGTAGCGCAGGCGCTCGCCGGAGGGGCCGGCCATGCCCTCGATCGCGTCGTCGATCGCGTCCTGGGCCGCGCCGGCGGGCGACGCGGCGGCCAGCGACAGGACGAGCAGGGCAGGGGCACGGCGCATTCCCATCACCCGGCCACAGAGCAGGTCGGGGGACCGGTGCCAATCGCGTCAGGCCGCGAACGCCCGAATCACCCCGGGCGTGGCTCCACGGTCACGGCTTGGCGACGGCTTGGCGACGGGCGGCGGCGCAGGCCGGGCTTCGTATCCCGTCAGGGCCTCCCGGTCCTGGCCGGCCGCGCAGGCGGCAATCGGGCGGCGGCCAACAGCCCGATCAGGGCAGCGCCGGCCAGCAGAACCATCACCCGGGAAAAGCCGTCTTCGCCGAACGCCATGGCGCCGAGGGTGACGCCGATGCTGCCGCCGAGCAGCGTGCAGCTGTTGACGATGCCGGAGCCCTGGCCCGCCTGCGGCCCGGGAATCTCGGCCAGCGCCAGGCGCGGCGCGATCGCGTAGGGGACGGCCAGGCCCGCCCCGAGCCAGAACAGCCCGAACCCGAGGAGCGGGAGCGCGCGGGCTTCGAAGGCCCACGCCACACCCGGGGCCGCCACGGCGACCAGCACCAGCGCCGCCCCGATGGGCCGCCGCACCCCGAACCGCGCCGCGAGCCGGGGGGCGAGCAGCGCGAAGGCGAGCAGCCCCGTGCTCATCGGCAGGAGCAGAGCCCCCGCGGCGATGGCGCTGAGGCCGAGGCCGTCCGGTCTCTGTGCGTCGAGGTTGAAGAACAGCAGCAGTGGCAGGATGCAGACCATCGCCGTGGTGGCGATGATCAGGGCCGGCCTGAAGCCCCGGGTTGCGAACAGGCCGAAATCGACCAGGGGGTCGGGCCGGCGCCGCTCCCGGCGCACGAACAGCGCGAAGGCCAGGAGCGCGATCCCGAGCGGCACGGCCAGCCGGACGGGCGCCCGGCCGACATGGGTGAGCCCCTGCAGGGCGAAGATCGTGGCGACCATCGCGACCGCAAGGGACACGAAACCGACTCCGTCGAAACGGTGCCGCTTGGTGGCCGGCAGCGCGGGTCGGCGCGGTCCTGCGAACCACAGGCCGAACGCGGCCAGCAGGATGGCGGCCCCATCCGCCCAGAAGATCACGCGCCAGCCGGTGAGGTGGGTCAGGATACCCCCGATCAGCGGCCCGATGCTGAAGCCGAGCATCAAGGCCCCGCCCCAGGCGCCGATCGCCGCCGCGCGGCGCTCGGGCGGGCTCGCGGTGCTGATCGCCGCCAGGGTGCTGGGGATCGACAGGGCCGCGCCAAGGCCCTGGAGCGCGCGGCCGGCGAGCAGCATGTCCGCATCCCGCGCCAGGGCGATCACGACGGAGGCGAGGGCGAACAGCAGCAGGCCGGCCACGGAGGCCCGGGCGGCGCCGATCCGGTCGGTGACGGCACCACCCAGCATCACGCAGGCGGCCGCGGCGACGAGATAGGCGTTCACCGCCCAGGCCAGGTGGCCGGCATCCAGCGCGAGATCGCGCCGCATGGTCGGCAGCGCGGTCATGATCGCCGTGCCGTTGATCCCGATGGCCAGGATGCCGAGGCAGCACGACAGGACGACGAGACGCGGGCCCGCCGGCCCGGCCGTCATGCGCCGGCGGCCCCGCCCAGCTGCGCCCGGATGAACCGCCCCGCGCTCGCCAGGGAGCGCCGGCCGGCCGCGACCTCCGGGTAGAACAGGTGCCAGGCGTGGATCATGTGCGGCCAGACTTCCAGCGCGACTGCCACATCCGCGGCCGCGGCCACGCCCGCGAGCCGCAGGGCATCGTCGAGCAGCGTTTCCGCGGAGCCGACCTGGATGAGCGTCGGCGGCAAGCCGGCGAGATCGGCCTGGATCGGCGAGACCAGGGGGTCGCGCGGATCGGCGCCGTTGAGATAGGCACCCGCGAGTTCGGCGAGGTAGGTGCGGCTGATCAAAGGATCGATCGACGCCTTGGTGTCCAGGCTCCCGCCCGTAAGCGCGAGGTCGGTCCAGGGCGAGCTGAGCCACAGGCAGCCGGGCAGCGGCATCCCCCGCTCCCGCAGCGACAGCGCTGTCGCCACGGCGAGGCCGCCGCCCGCGCTCTCGCCGGCCAATGCGATGCGCTCGGGCGCGAACCCGGATTCGAGCAGGAACCGGTAGCCGGCCAGCGCATCGCCGATCGCCGCCGGGTACGGGTGCTCGGGGGCGAGCCGGTAGGCGAGGGCGAGGGTGCGCGTCCCCGCCTCCCGGCCGGCCTGGGCCACCATGTGGCGGTGGCTCGCCAGCGACCCCGAGACGTAGCCGCCGCCATGCAGGAACAGGATCACCCGGTCGCGGTCCGCCGCCGGCGTCGCGGTCCATTCCGCGGGCACGTCCCGGGCCTTGGCCGGCTGGACATGGACATCGTCCGGCAGCGGATAATTGGCGCCCAGCGCATCCACGCGGGCGCGGCGGGCCGCGAGATCGGCCGGTCTCGGGCTGGCGGCCAGGCGGGCGCGGATCCGGTCGATGTCGCTGACGTCGGTCGAAGGGGTCGGCATCGTCGGGCCTCGGCGCGGCGGGAATACAGTCACGATGGCCGGAGCCACGGGATCGGCCAAGATGAGCGCGATCTGGATGCTGACGCAACCGGAGGTTTGAAAGACGTGAAAGATTGCAGGGCTCTGCCCTGCACCCGCAAAAGGTCTCGGACCTTTTGAAACCTTGGGTTTTCGGAGCTTTGGCTGGTCCAGGGACGGCCCAATGGGACGGACCTCCAGCCCTTCCCCTCATCCGGATGTGCGCGCACAGGGAGCCTCGAAGGAGGCCTCCGCTTCGCTCCGTCCCTCGGGATGAGGGCGAGGGTCGGAAAGACCGGTCGAACGGCCCTTCAAACCGCCACGTTGTCGATCAGGCGGGTCCGGCCGAGGAACGCGGCCACCAGAACCCGGGCGGGCCCGTCCACCCGTTCGACCGGTGCCAGGGTCCGGGCATCACAGACCGCGAGGTACTGCACTTGGAAACCCGCCGCCTCCAGCGCCGCGCGTCCCTCGGCGACCGGGCCCGCGACCGGGCCACCACCCCGGGCCGCAGCGGCGATCGCGGCCAGCACCGCGTGGAGCCGTGGGGCCACCGCCCGCTCCTCGGGCGAGAGGTAGCGGTTGCGCGACGACAGGGCGAGGCCGTCCACTTCCCGCACGGTCGGCACGCCTCGGATCTCCACCGGCAGGTCGAGATCGGCCACCGCCTGCTGGATCACCCGGAGCTGCTGGAAATCTTTTTCGCCGAACAGCGCGACGTCCGGCCCGACCTGGTTCAGCAGCTTGGTCACCACCGTGGCGACCCCGGAGAAATGGCCGGGCCGGAACGGGCCGCACAATCCTTCGGTCAGCCCGGCGACATCGATCCGGGTGGCGAAGCCCGGCGGGTACATGGTCTCCACCGTGGGCGTCCAGACGGCGTCGGCACCGGCCCGGCCGAGCAGGGCGAGGTCGGCCTCAACGTCCCGCGGGTAGCGCGAAAAATCCTCGTTCGGGCCGAACTGGGTCGGGTTGACGAAGATGCTGGCCACCACCCGCCGGCCAATCCGCCTCGCCTCGGCCACCAGGGCGAGATGGCCCTCGTGCAGTGCGCCCATGGTCGGCACCAGGACGACGCGCTCGCCCGCACCGCGCCAGCCAGTCACGCTCCGGCGCAGGGCGGCGAGATCGCTGAAACGCTGGATTGTCGATTCGGGCACAGGTCGGGCTCCAGGGCGGGGCGCCGATCTAGACCATGATGTTCGGGAGAGAAACCCGCCTGCGCCGGATCAGGGGCAGTAGGGCAGGAGCGACCGGCCGAACGGGTCGTCGACGCCCGGCGGCGGGGTGAAGCCGTAATAGCTCGGATGCGACAGGCCGTACTCGGAGCCGACATAACTCGGATCGTCCGGCGCGTTGGTCGGCACCGGCACCCGGCGGGGCGTGCAGCCCACCGGAACCGCGCGGGTGCGAAGGCTGTAGACCGGCGGCCGGTCGATCCCGTCGTTGCGCGGGAAGAAACGCGGGCCGCTGCGGGTCACCATGTCGTAGCCGCCGCGCACGTCGAGATCCGCTGCCAGGGCACCGTGCCCGGTAATCAGCTGCAGGGTCAGGCCGAGCGCCGTCCCGATCGCGTATCGCCCCGTCACCCGCATGCCCGACCCATCCCCGTTCCGGCGACAGGGTGCGGGAACAGGGTAAACGTTGGCTTACGCCCGCGCCGCGGTTCAGGTCAGCGGCACCACCAGAGCCGCGAGGGCGGCCACGAGATCGCCCTCGATCAGGCGGATCTGCAGGCCCCGGCCACCGCCGTTGACGTGGATTTCGGCGGCCGGGTCCGACAGCGAGCCGGCATCGATCGCGGTCGGAAAAACCCGCTTCTGTCCGAGCGGGCTGATGCCGCCGACATGGTAGCCGGTCAGGCGCTCGGCGTCGGCGGGCTTGAGCATCGCCGCCGCCTTGCCGGAAAACGCCGCCGCGACCCGCTTCATCGAGACCTCCTTGTCGGAGGCGACCAGCAGGCAGACGGTCTTGCCGTCCACCGCCGCCATCAGAGTCTTGAGCACCCGGCCGGGCGCGACGCCCAGCGCTTCCGCGGCCTGGAGGCCGATGCGCGGCGCCTCCGGATCGTAATCGTAGGCGTGCAGGCCGTAGCGCAGGCCGGCCTTGTCGAGGGCCTGGGTCGCGCGGGTGGTCTTTGCGGGCGTCCTGGCCATGGCCGTCTCGGTTCAGGCTCCCCCCGCCCGCGCGGCGACGAGCCGGCCGATCTCCGCATGGGCGGCCTCCACCGCCTCCGCCGGGACCTGGGCTCCGGTGACGTACACGCAGGCGAAGACCGGCGCGTGTCCTGACGGCCGCAGGATCGCCACGTCGTTGAACGTCCCGTTGTCGCCGGTGCCGGTCTTGTCGCCGGCCGGCCAGTCCGCCGGCAATCCGGCCCGCAGGCGCTTGAGCCCGGTCCGGGACGCGATCATCCAGGCCTCCAGCCGCCCGCGCGAGGCCGCCGACAAGACGGATCCGAGCAGCACGCGCGCCAGGGTTTCGCGCATCGCCGCCGGGCTGGTGGTGTCGCGCGGGTCGCCGGGCAGCGCGGTGTTGAGGGTCGGCTCGTTGCGGTCGAGGCGGGTGACGGGATCGCCGATGCCGCGCAGCCAAAGGGTCAGCGCCTCTGGGCCGCCCAGCGCGGTCAGCAGCAGGTTGGCCGCGCTGTTGTCGCTCCATTCGATGGCGGCGGCGCAGAGATCCGACACGTTCATCCGCCCGGTGCCGCCGCTGGCTTCAACAGCCTTCCGGGTCACCGGCGCGTAGCTCAGGAGGTCGCCGGGTCCGAACGCGATGACCCGGTCCAGAGATTCGGTGCCCGCATCGACCCGGGCCAGTACGGCGGCGGCGGCCAGGACCTTGAAGGTGCTGCACATCGGGAACAGCTCATCCGCGCGATGGCTCAGAAGGACGCCCGCCTGCGTGCCCGCCGAGACCCCGAGCCGGCCGCCGAGCCGGCGCTCGATCGCCACCAATGCAGGCTCGGACTCCTCGGCGCGGGCGAACCCGTTGCGCAGGATCAGCGGCGCGGCGAGGGCGCTCAGGCAGGCGGTGCGGCGGGTCCAGGATGTCATGGCGCGACTCAGGTCTCTCGGCTGCAACGTCGGCCGATCTGATAGGCCAGCGTGACCATTCGATGGCATCGAACGAGGCGGTTGCGGCGCCGGGATGGTAGAGAGACCGGGGCTCGTGTTTCACGTGAAACGCGCCCCGAGGATCCGGCGGCCGCCGCCCGCCGCAGCGACACACCATGACCGAGACCGACACGCTCTTCGCCCCCGCCAGCGGCTTCGGCCGTGCCGCCGTCTCGGTGATCCGCGTGAGCGGACCGGCCGCCGGGCAGATCCTCGTCACCCTCGGCGGCACCCTGCCGCCGCCCCGGCGGCTATCTCTGCGGACCTTGCGGGATCCCGCGGACGGCACCGAACTCGACCGAGCGCTGGTCGCGTGGTTCCCGGGTCCCGACACCTACAGCGGCGAGGACATGGCCGAGCTGCACCTGCATGGCGGCGCAGCGGTGCGGATGGGCGTCCTCACCGCCCTGGCGCGGATGCCGGGCTGCCGCGCCGCCGGTCCGGGTGCCTTCACCCGCCGGGCGGTGCTCAACGGACGGATGGATCTGGCCGAGGCCGAGGCGGTGGCCGACCTGATCGACGCCGAGACCGAGGGGCAGCGCCGCCAGGCCCTGCGCCAACTCGACGGCGCGTTGAGCCGTCAGGTCGCGGCTTGGCGGGCCGAGGCGATCGATTGCCTCGCCGCCGCGGAAGCCGCCCTCGACTTCTCCGACGAGGGCGATGTCGACGATACCGACCTCGACGCCGCCCTGTTCGGCCGCGCCGCCGCCCTGCGCCAGGACATCGCCACCGCGCTGCATGACGGCCGCCGGGGCGAGCGTCTGCGCGAGGGGTTTTTCGTGGTGCTGGCGGGTGCGCCCAATGCCGGAAAATCGACCCTGCTGAACGCCCTCAGCCGCCGGGAGGTGGCGATCGTGTCGGACGTGCCGGGCACCACCCGGGATGCCATCGAGGTTCGCCTCGATCTCGGCGGCCTGCCGGTGTTTCTGGTCGACACCGCGGGCCTGCGCGATACCGCCGAGCCGGTGGAGGCCGAAGGCATCCTGCGCAGCCGCGCCCGCATCGGCGCGGCCGATCTGGTGCTGGCCCTCGTGCCTCCGGGCGGCACGGTGCCCGACCTCGGCGAGCCAACGGTTCGGACACTCGTGATTCACACCAAGGCCGATTTATTTGCCGGCTCATCACAACCCGTACCGCCCGGTGCATTGGCCGTCTCGGCGCGGACGGGAGCCGGGCTGGAAGCCCTCCTCGACGCGATCCAGCACGTGGCGGAAGCCGGGCTCGGGACCGGAGACGCACTCGTCACCCGAGCCCGCCACCGCGCAGCCCTGGACGCCTGCGTGGCGCATCTCGACCGGTTGCTCGCAGGGGAGAGCGCCTTGCCCGAACTTGCCGCAGAGGATCTGCGCCTTGCGGTCCGGTCCCTCGGCGAGGTCGGCGGCTATGTCGGCGTCGAGGACGTGCTGGACCGGCTGTTCTCCGGATTCTGTATCGGAAAATAATTTTGTTAGTTGGCGCATTAGTTAGAACGCAGCCGGCGTTTTGAACGATTTTAGAATGGATTTCGAAGGTTTTCCCACCCGCTCCCTCATCCTGAGGTGCCGCGTCAGCGGCCTCGAAGGAGCCCTCCAGGGATCGCGCGGCTGGCTGGAGGGCTCCTTCGAGGGCTCCGCTTCGCTACGCCACCTCAGGATGAGGGAGAGATTCGGAGTCCGATTGGTCTCGCACCTCAAGCGATCGACCTAGTGCGGGATCCGCAGGATCCGCGGGCGCCAGATCCCCAGCGCGACGTTGGCGGTCGCCACCGCCAGCAGCACCCACAGCGTGCCGCGCTCGCCTTCGAGCGAGCGGGCCAACGTCGCGGGATCGAGGAGGCCCGCGAGGGCCCGGGCGCTCTGCTCGGCCTCGCGCTTCATCGGCCCCTGCACGTAGACCAGGCCGCCCTCGAACATCAGCACGCCGGTGGCGAGCTTGATCCAGGCCCAGCCGGCGTTGAGGTAGGCGCGGTTGAGCGCCATCGCCAGCAGGCCGGACATCAGGGTCGCGGCCAATGACGGCAGGAAGATCCAGGTGGCGACAGCGCCCATGGCGCCCCGGATCGCGGCGTAGCCGGGCAGGGCAGCCGGCGCCGGGGCCAGGCTCACCATGACCACCAGGGCCGCCATCGCGCCCAGGAGGCCGGCGGAGCCCATCGTGTGCAGGAATTTCAGGACGCGTCGCACGCCGTCTCAGCCCCCAGGGTCGGGCCGAGCATAGCGCCGGAAATCCGGCGCGGGAGCGAGCCCGAAGGTCGCGCCTGCGCCAAAAAAGCCTCAGCTGCGCAGGCCCGGCGCCTCCTGGCCGGTGCGGGCGACGTATTCGGTGTAGCCGCCGCCATACTGATGGATGCCCTCGGGGGTCACCTCCAGCACCCGGTTCGACAGGGCCGCCAGGAAGTGCCGGTCGTGGGAGACGAACAGCATCGTGCCCTCGTAGGCGCCGAGCGCCGTGATCAGCATCTCCTTGGTGCCCATGTCGAGGTGGTTGGTCGGCTCGTCGAGCACCAGGAAATTCGGCGGGTCGTAGAGCATCAGGGCCATCACCAGCCGGGCCTTCTCGCCGCCCGACAGCACCCGGCAGCGCTTCTCGACATCGTCGCCGGAGAAGCCGAAGCAGCCGGCCAGCGCCCGCAGCGAGCCCTGGCCGGCCTGCGGGAACGCGTCCTCCAGGGTCTGGAACACGGTGCGGTCGCCGTCGAGCAGGTCCATGGCGTGCTGGGCGAAGTAGCCGAGCTTGACGCTGCCGCCGACCGTGACCGAGCCGTCATCCGGCTCGGTGGTGCCGGTGACGAGCTTCAGCAGCGTCGACTTGCCGGCGCCGTTGATCCCCATCACGCACCAGCGCTCCCGGCGGCGCACCGAGAAGTCGAGCCCCTCGTAGATCGTGCGGCTGCCGTAGCGCTTGTGCACGCCCTTGAGCATCACGACGTCGTCGCCCGAGCGCGGCGCCGGCTGAAACTCGAACGCCACCGATTGCCGACGCCGGGGCGGCTCGACGCGCTCGATCTTGTCGAGCTTTTTCACCCGGCTCTGCACCTGGGCGGCGTGGGAGGCTCGCGCCTTGAACCGCTCGATGAAGGCGATCTCCTTGGCAAGCATCGCCTGCTGGCGCTCGAACTGCGCCTGCTGCTGCGCCTCGTTCAGCTTCCGCTGCTCCTCGTAGAAGGCATAGTCGCCCGAGAAGGTGGTGAGCGCGCCGCCGTCGATCTCGATGACCTTGGTGACGATGCGGTTCATGAACTCGCGGTCGTGCGAGGTCATCAGCAGGGCGCCGTCATAGGCCTTCAGGAACGCTTCGAGCCAGATCAGGCTCTCGATGTCGAGGTGGTTGGAGGGCTCGTCGAGCAGCATCACGTCCGGGCGCATCAGCAGGATGCGGGCCAGCGCCACCCGCATCTTCCAGCCCCCCGAGAGGGCGCCGACATCGCCGTCCATCATCTCCTGGCTGAAGCTGAGGCCATCGAGCACCTCGCGGGCGCGGCCCTCCAGGGCGTAGCCGTCGAGTTCCTCGAACCGGGCCTGGACCTCGCCGTAGCGCTCGACCAGGGCGTCCATCTCGTCGGCGCGGTCCGGGTCGGCCAGCGCCGCGCCGAGCTCGGCGAGCTCCGCCGCCACCGCGCTCACCGGCCCGGCCCCGTCCATCACCTCGGTGACGACGCTGCGCCCGGCCATCTCACCGACATCCTGGCTGAAATACCCGATGGTGATGCCCCGGTCGGCGGAGACCTGGCCCTCGTCGGGCTGCTCCTGGCCGATGATCATCCGGAACAGGGTGGTCTTGCCGGCCCCGTTCGGGCCCACAAGGCCGATCTTCTCGCCTCGCTGCAGGGCGGCCGAGGCCTCGATGAAAACGAGCTGCCGCCCGTTCTGCTTGGTGATTTTGTCCAGGCGTATCATGAAGGGCGGTTGCCGTGTCCGGGAGAGAATGCTCCGGGCCGCTTACGGCATGGATCGAGACGGCGCAAAGACGGAGCCGGGGTCGCGGGGGCCGCGGGCCCCTCACGCAACCGTGGGACCGGCGCCGGGAGCCAAGCGCAGGCTGGGCCGTTGCCCCGCGCGAGACAGAGGAACGCGATGCTGTTCGGTTGGTGGAAGACGAGCCTCGACATGGCCATGCTGGGCCTCGAGGCTCAAGGCGTGATTGCCCAGCGCATGGCGATGTTCGCGGTGGGCGGTCCGGCCGCGCAGATCGAGGCGCAGCGCATGGTGACGGAGAAGATCATGGCGGCCAGCGAAGCGGCCCTGATGGTCGCCTCCGGCGCCTCGAACAGCAAGGTGATCCGCAGCTACCGCCGGAAGGTCCAGGCGAATGCTCGGCGGCTGAGCAAGGGTTGATATGTCCCGACCGAGGCCGCGCTCAAGATAGCAGCTGCGCGGCCTCCCCCTGCTGGGACAGCAGCGCCACAGCCTTCCGGTCGAACGAGACGAAGGTCTCGCCGCCGAGCCAGCGGCCTTCATGGGCGATGACACCGTCGGCGAAGTCGCCGCCGGCCTCAAGCAGCCCGAGCCCGGCCTCCACGGCGGGCCGGTTCATGGCGACGTTCCCGGTTTCGAGCAACGCGCGCAGCGCGGACGCCACATCCGCGGTCGCGAGCTTGGCCCCGCGCCGAGGATCCAGACCAACTGGCACGGGAGCGGGATCGCGATCGTGGTCGCATCCGTGAGAAGCTTTCGCGCCGTGCGGCCCTGCTCGGGATCGTCCATCAGAATCGCCCGGGCCAACACGTTGGTATCGACGGCGATGTTCATCCGTCGTCCGGCGCGCCAGTCCAGCCCGCTTCCGCAATGGCGTTCATCGCCTCGATCGTCAGCGGCGCATCCAGCGTCACTTTTCCATCGAGGGCATGGAGGAACTTGTCGATCGTGCCGGATGGCCGAGCCGCCCGCACGCGCAGCTCGCCACCAGGCAGCTTCTCGAAGTCGATTCGCTCCCCGGGTTTGATGCCGAGGTGTTGCAGCAGGTCACGTTTCAGGGTGACCTGTCCTTTCGCCGTCACGGCGAGGGACGCCATCGCGCTCTCCATGGGTCAGACCGGGTGGAACGGGAATGCGAAATGACATTCGCGTCAAGTCCGTAGCCCTGTCGCCGGGATGCCGCAGAGGCAGGAAGGTCCGGGCCAATGCCCTTCGCTGGAGCCGCAGGTGAGAGGGGACGCTTGACTGGGAGCTTTCGCCGTCATCGCGAGCGAAGGCAACCCAGGGTAACGCCACGTCGGGGAGCGCAGCGCCGCTGGGTTGCTTCGCTACGCTCGCAAAGACGGGGCCTGCTCGCAGAACCCGTCACCCCGTCTCAATTGTTCGCCGTCCGGAACGTGTCGCAGGCCTTGGTCTGGCCGCTCTTGTAGCCGGCGGTGAACCAGCGCTGGCGCTGCGCCGAGGAGCCGTGGGTGAAGGAATCCGGCACCACGTAGCCCTGCGAGCGCTTCTGCAGCGAATCGTCGCCGATCTGGGCAGCGGCGTTGAGGGCCTCGTCGATGTCGCCCTGCTCCAGCTCGGCGTATTTGTCGTTGGAGTTCTTGGCCCAGACGCCGGCGAGGCAATCGGCCATCAGCTCGATCCGCACCGACAGGGCGTTCGCCTCGGTCTTGCTGGAGGCCTGCTGCTGGCGCGCCTGAACCTTGCCGAGGATGCCGAGCACGTCCTGGACGTGGTGGCCGACCTCGTGGGCGATGACGTAGGCGTAGGCGAAATCGCCCTTCACCCCGAACTTGGTCGCCATCTCCTTGAAGAAGCCGGTATCCAGGTAGACCTTCTTGTCGAGCGGGCAGTAGAACGGCCCCATGGCCGCCTGGGCCGAGCCGCAGCCCGAGCGGGTGCCGCCGGTGTAGAGCACCAGGGTCGTCGGGGTGTATTGCTTGCCGGTCTGCTGCGGCAGGATCTGGCTCCACACATCCTCGGTATTGCCCAGGATTTTCGAGGCGAACCGGCCGCTCTCGTCGGTGGGCGCCTGGCGGCGCTTGGACTGGGTCTGCGGGTCCGCCTGCTGCTCCTGCTGGCCGCCGCCGCGGCCGATCTGCTGGGCGCCGCCGATCAAAATCGCCGGGTTGATGCCCGTGAAGTAGCCGATGATCATCAACACCACGATGGTGCCGATCCCGAGTCCGCCCGCGCCGCCGCCCGGGAAGCCCATGCCACCACCGCCGCCGCCCTCACCGCGGCGATCCTCGACGTTGTCGGAGCTGCGTAGATCGTCCCAGCGCATGGTACCGCCCTGATGCCGCGCCTGCCGCCGGGCAGGGCGCGGTCCTCACTGTGCATCGCCTATGTCCGAAAGCCGGCAGACACCGTTCGGGACGAAGCTCTAATGACGGGAGGGAACGCCCGGTTCCGCGCCCACGGTCAAGCTTTTCCGTCGAGCAGGGCGCGCAAGGACCGGAAATCCCGCCAGGCCAGGCGCTTCTGCACCGGCTGGCGCAGCAGGAAGGCCGGGTGGAGGGTGGCGAGCAGCTTCGCCTCGCGGGTCGGCAGCTTGTAGGGGAACAACCGGCCGCGGGTGCGCAGGATGCCGTCCTTGGTGCCGGTCAGGGTCTGGGTCGCGGGGGCGCCGAGGCAGACGATCACCTCCGGGTCGACCAGCTCGATCTGGCGCTCCACGAAGGGCCGGCACACCGCCACCTCCTGGGGGGTCGGGTTGCGGTTGCCCGGGGGCCGCCAGGGCACGATGTTGCCGATATAGGCGCTGGTTCGGTCGAGGCCGACCGCCGCCATCATCTTGTCGAGGAGCTGGCCCGAGCGGCCCATGAACGGCTTGCCGATCCGGTCCTCGTCGGCGCCTGGTGCCTCGCCCAGAAACATCACCCGGGCCTCCGGGTTGCCGTCGGCGAAGACCAGGTTCTTGGCGGTGAAGCGCAGCGGGCAGGCGTCGAAATCCGCCAGGATCTTTTCGAGCTCGTCGAGGCTCTTGGCCTCGCGCGCCCGGGCGCGGGCGTCGCTCGCCGCCTCGTCCGGCTGGGCGCTGGCCGCGCGTCCGAAGGTGCGGGCGGGCGCCGCCGGCGGGGGCGAGCCCGGGGGCGGGACGAGGCTGTTCGCCTGGGCCACGGGCCGCGGCGCCGCGGCCGGGCGCCGGGGTGCCCGCAGGGTCGGGGCCGGCGTGTCGGCCTCGCCGAACCGGTCATGCGGCTGCTCGTCGAGGACCGCGTCGGCGCCGGCCTCCACGTGGAAATCGAGATAGGCGATGAGGTCGGCTTGCGCGTCGTTGGGGCTCGGCATGCTGCTCAGCATGTGGGGCGCTCGATGCCTGTGGACAACTCTTGAAACCCGCTCGACGGCAAGGACTTGCGTGACCGAACGGCGCGGCCCCGGGCGCCGTGCCGTGCCCGAAGGGAACCGCCGAGTCGCCCCGACCTCGTCCGTGGCCCCACCCATGCGGCATAGGGGAGCTTTCGCTCAAGTCCGGGCTCCGGCCGCTTGCCTTTCCAGTCTGGAATCGCTTGAGACGGCAGCACGCAATGCCGATCCGGCAACGGATCGAACAAATCGACAAGAAATCAGGAGGCTCGACGATGGCGCTGCCCGAACGCGAAAGCATGGATTTCGACGTGGTCGTGGTCGGCGCCGGCCCGGCCGGGCTCGCCACCGCGATCCGCCTGAAGCAGCGCGCCGCCGAGATCGGCGAAGAGATTTCCGTCGTCGTGGTGGAAAAGGGCTCCGAGGTCGGCGCCCATATCCTGTCGGGCGCGGTGATCGACCCGAACGGCCTCGACCTGCTGGTGCCGGACTGGCGCACCGATCCGGAGCGGCCGCTGAAGACCGAGGTCCGGCGCGACGAGTTCATGATGCTCACCAAGAACAGCGGCGTCACCCTGCCGAACGTGTTCTTCCCCAAGCTCATGTCGAACCACGGCAACTTCGTGGGTTCGCTGTCGAACGTCTGCAAGTATCTCGGTGTCCAGGCCGAAGCGCTCGGCGTCGAGATCTATCCGGGCTTCCCGGCCTCCGAGGTGCTGTTCGACGAATCCGGCGCGGTGGCGGGCATCGCCACGGGCGATCTCGGGATCGGCAAGTCGGGCGAGCCGCGCGACGACTACACCCGCGGGATGGAGCTGCGCGGCAAGTACACGGTGTTCGGCGAGGGCGCCCGGGGCAACCTGACCAAGGGCCTGGTCCAGCGCTTCTCCCTCAACCGCCATAGCGACCACCAGAAATACGGGCTCGGCGTGAAGGAGCTGTGGCAGCTGCCGGATTCCACCTTCGAACCGGGGCTGGTGCGCCACACAATGGGCTGGCCCCTGCCCAACAAGGCGGGCGGCGGCTCCTGGCTGTACCATTTCGACGACAACCTGCTCTCGGTCGGCTTCGTCACGCACCTGAACTACGAGAACCCGACCCTGTCGCCGTTCGAGGAGTTCCAGCGGTTCAAGACCCATCCGCTGATCGCCGACACCTTCGCGGGCGCCAAGCGCATCGGCTACGGTGCGCGGGCCATCATGGAGGGCGGCTGGCAATCGGTGCCCAAGTTGGTCTTCCCCGGCGGCTGCCTGGTCGGCTGCTCGGCGGGCTTCGTCAACGTGCCGCGGATCAAGGGCTCGCACAACGCGGTCCTGTCCGGGATCCAGGCGGCTGACGCCATCGCGGACGCCCTGAAGGCCGGCCGGGCCGGCGACGAGCTCACCGCCTACGAGGCCGGCTGGCGCGACAGCCCGATCGGGCAGGACCTCAAGGCCGTGCGCAACGTCAAGCCGCTCTGGTCGCGCTACGGCACCCTGGTGGGCGTCGGGCTCGGCGGGATCGACATGTGGACCACCAGCCTGCTCGGCACCTCGCTGTTCGGCACGCTCAAGCACGGCAAGCCGGACCATGCCTGCCTCAAGCCGCTCTCGGAGGTGACGCCGATCACCTACCCCAAGCCCGACGGCAAGCTGACCTTCGACCGGCTCTCCTCGGTCTACCTGTCAAACACCAACCACGAGGAGGACCAGCCGCCGCACCTGAAGGTCCGGGACATGGAACTCCAGAAGCACTCCGAGCACGACGTCTACGGCGGCCCCTCAAGCCGCTACTGCCCGGCCGGCGTCTACGAATGGGTCGAGGACGCCGCCGCCAGCGACGGCGTGCGCTACCAGATCAACGCGCAGAACTGCGTCCACTGCAAGACCTGCGATATCAAGGACCCGAACCAGAACATCGACTGGGTGACGCCGGAGGGGCCGGGCGGGCCGAACTATCCGAATATGTGAGGGGGGCCGACGGGAGGCGCTCCGCTGCGGTGCTTGGAAACCCGACAGGACCGGTTAGGATCGGCTCGGGGGCAGGTCTCGCATGGCGGAGGTCTTCGTTTCGGCGCGGACGGGGGCGCAGGTCGTGGTGTTCTCGCACGATCATTGCCCGCCGCATGTCAGCGCTCTCAAGCGCCGCGAGGCCTGGCTCGCACGCGTCGGGTTCTCGTTCGTTACGGATGCCGTCGCCCTCTGGGACATCGAGCCGCTCCGGAACGCGCCTCGGCGTCGCGAGATCGGGCTGCTTCTCGACGAGATACAGGACGATCTCGCGGCCTGCCGAAGAGTTTGGTGGTCCGTCCAAGGCACGACCTGTCTCGAAGGGCGATTGGCCAAGGCTCAGGAGTTCGGGCAGCCAGGATCCCTCACGTTTCTGGCGCGGCGGCGTGGAAGCGTCCGCCAGGTTCGCACGGCCGTCTACGACTCGATCGGCGAGGACCTGACGCTGGACTTCAACGACGGTTCGAGGGCGACGATCAAGGCCGGAACAGGGGATGAGGCATGACGCGCCACGTCGTTTCCGAGGCGGACTTCACCCGGGCGCTTCGGCAGGGCCGTGCGCAATCGGAGCGCGAGTTCCGGGCAAGTTCGGTGGCCTACTGGCTGGATCATGACGCCGTCGCGATCCTGACCGAGCGGCACGGTGGCTTCTTGGTCCCGCGCAGGCTGATCGAACCCTTGCGTGATGTCGATCCGGCTTTTCTGTCGCAGATCGAGCTATGGCCTGGCGGGGCTGCCTTCGAAATTGCTGACCTAGACATCCATGTCAGCGTTCACGGCCTCCTGACGGCTGCGTTGCCGGCAATGATCCCAGCCGAGGTTCTGTCGAGCCTGCTCGGCGAACGGAGCAAGCCTCCGAGGAAGCCTGCCCCCGAGCCCGCCTGAGACCATACGGCCGGCCCGCGCCATCCTTTCGCCTTGCGGGGCTGGCGGGATGAGTCCAGTGTCCCCAGCGATTTTCGGGGATGCCCCGCCATTCTCGCGCCTGGCCCTCGTAGGCCGGCGCCCAGGAGCCGCGACCGGTTCATGATGACAACACGCGCCCGCCGGAGCGTCTCGGCGCTCGCCCTGATGCTCGCCGCCGGCTTGCCCCAGACCGTTCTGGCCGCCCAGCCGCGCGAGTCGGCCCCGCTGCTCGAATACGAGCCCGCGGAATCCCTGGAGGGCAACTTCCTCTCCGCCTACATCGCGGGTGCGTCCCGGGACACGGCGGCGGCGGCGAGCTTCTACCGCGAGGCGGTCAAGGCCGATCCGCGCAACGCCGAGCTGGTCGAGCGCGCCTTCATCTCGCTCTTGGCCGACGGCGCCCTGCCGGACGCGTTCCGGGCCGCCGAGAAGCTGATCGCGCGCGATCCGACCAACGGGCTCGCCAACCTCTCGCTGGGGGTGCGCCAGATCAAGGCCGGTCAATGGGCCGCCGCCCGCCAGAATTTTTCCCGCAGCGGCCGCGGAGCTGCGACGGATCTCACCGCGACCCTGCTGACCGCCTGGTCTTATGCCGGCGCGGGCGACGGCAAGAAGGCGCTGGAGACGGTCAACAAGCTCCGGGGCGAGCGCTACTACAACACCTTCCGCGACTACCATGCCGGCCTGATCGCCTCGGTGATCGGCGACAACGCCGAGGCCGAGCGGCGCCTCAAGGCCGCCTACGAGGCCGACCGGAACACCCTGCGCATCGTCGACGCCTATGCCCGGCTCGAGGCCAGCCTCGGCCGCACCGACCTGGCGATCCAGGCCTATTCCGACTTCGACCAGCTCTCGCCCCGCCACCCGCTGGTGCGCGACGCCCTGGACAAGCTCAAGGACGGCAAGCCCCTGACCCGGCTGATCGGCACCGCCCAGGAGGGCGCCGCCGAGGTGCTGTACGGGCTGGGCTCGGCGGGCTCGACGCAGGGGGACGAGCTGCCCGCGGTGATCTACCTGCGGCTGGCGCTCTACCTCGCCCCGGACCACGGGCTCGCCCGGCTGACGCTCGCCGACACCCTCGACCGAATGAAGCAGACCGAGCGCGCCAACGAGGCCTACGCCCAGATCCCCGCGACCTCGCCGCTCAAGCTCAATGCCGACATCCAGATCGGCCTCAACCTGGAGCAGATGGGCAAGGGCGACGAGGCGCTCGCCCATCTCGACGCGGCCATGAAGGCCCACCCGGACGACATCGACGTGATCACCGCGCTGGGCAACGTCCAGCGGGCGCGCAAGAAGTACGAGGAGGCGGCCGCCACCTACACCCGCGCCATCGCGCTGATCGGCGACCGGCCGCTGGCGAATTACTGGACGACCTTCTACTTCCGCGGCACAGCCTACGAGCGCGCCAAGCAATGGCCGAAGGCCGAGGCCGACCTGAAGAAGGCCCTGTCGCTGGTGCCCGCGAGCCAGCCGGCCGCCAAGGCGCAGGTGATGAACTACCTCGGCTATTCCTGGGTCGACCAGAAGATCAACATCGACGAGGCGTTCAGGCTGCTGCAGCAGGCCGCCGACGCCAGCCCCCGGGACGGCATGATCGTCGACAGCCTCGGCTGGGCCTATTACCGCCTCGGCCGCTGGGACGACGCGGTGCGCGAATTGGAGAAGGCGGTCGAGCTGAAGCCCGGCGACCCGACCATCAACGACCATCTCGGCGACGCCTATTGGCGGGCCGGACGGCGCCTCGAGGGCAAGTTCCAGTGGCAGCACGCCAAGGACCTGAACCCCGAGCCGGACGACCTCGCGCAGATCAACGACAAGCTCAAGGACGGCCTGCCGGACACCGAGAAGCCGACCGCCACCGCCGAGACCACGCCGGCCCCGGTCGCCGTGCCGCACAACGCCGAGAACCCGGAACTGCCCAAGGGCGCGCCCCAGCCGCACGAGGCCCCGGGCTCCGCCGACAAGGCCAAGAAGTCGGGGGGCTGAAGGCCCCCTGCAGCCTCTGACCGCCTGCGCATCCTCTCCGCGCCGGCAAGACTAATTTGTCGGCCGGCTCATAAAAATCGACGGGCGTTTTCGTCCGGTTTGACGCACAGTGCTGCCGCTGCGCGTCGGGCGGCCTCGCCGTGCGACCGCGTCCGCGCGAGACCGGCGCGGCAGGACATCGCGAGGCAAGATCCCCGCACGATAACAGTCGGCGGGTGGGCGGGCGCCGTGCCCGCGGAGCCAGGGAGGAACGCCCATGCCGTCAGATATCGAGATCGCCCGCGCCGCGACCCTGAAGCCGATCGCGCAGGTCGCGGAGAAGCTCGGCATCCCGGATGCGGCGCTCCACAATTACGGCAAGCACATCGCCAAGCTCGACCACGGCTACATCGCCGGGCTGGACGGCAAGACACCCGGCAAGCTTGTGCTGGTGACGGCGATCTCCCCGACGCCCGCGGGCGAGGGCAAGACCACCACCACGGTGGGCCTCGGCGACGCGCTGAACCGCATCGGCGAGAAGACCATGATCTGCCTGCGCGAGCCCTCTCTCGGCCCCTGCTTCGGCATGAAGGGCGGGGCGGCCGGCGGCGGCAAGGCGCAGGTCGTGCCGATGGAGCAGATCAACCTGCACTTCACCGGCGATTTCCACGCCATCACCTCGGCCCACAGCCTCGCGGCGGCGCTGATCGACAACCACGTCTACTGGGCCAACGAGCTCAACATCGACGTGCGCCGGATCCACTGGCGCCGGGTGGTCGACATGAACGACCGGGCCCTGCGCCAGATCAACCAGTCCCTCGGTGGCGTCGCCAACGGCTTCCCCCGGGAAGACGGGTTCGACATCACGGTCGCCTCCGAGGTGATGGCGGTGTTCTGCCTTGCGCGTGATCTGGCCGACCTGGAGGAGCGCCTCGGCCGGATCGTCATCGCCGAGACCCGCGACCGCAAGCTCGTTACCCTCAAGGACGTGAAGGCCACCGGCGCCATGACGGTGCTGCTCAAGGACGCCCTGCAGCCGAACCTGGTGCAGACGCTGGAGGGCAACCCCGCCCTGATCCATGGCGGCCCGTTCGCCAACATCGCCCATGGCTGCAACTCGGTGATCGCCACCCGGGCCGGCCTGCGGCTCGCCGACTACACCGTGACGGAAGCCGGGTTCGGCGCCGATCTCGGCGCGGAGAAGTTCCTCGACATCAAGTGCCGGCAGGCCGGCCTGACCCCGTCGGCGGTCGTGGTCGTGGCCACGATCCGCGCCCTCAAGATGCATGGCGGCGTCGACAAGAAGAGCCTCGGGGGCGAGAATATCGGCGCCCTGGAGAAGGGGTTCGCCAACCTCGCCCGGCACGTGACCAACCTGCGCGGCTTCGGCCTGCCCGTGGTGGTCGCGGTCAACCACTTCTACGCCGACACCGACGCCGAGCATGCCCGGCTCAAGGAGCTGTGCCGCGAGCGGCTGGATGTCGAGGCGATCACCTGCCGCCACTGGGCGGAGGGCGGCGCCGGCGCCGAGGATCTCGCCCGCGCGGTGGTGCAGCTTTCCGCCGCCGAGCCCGCGCCGATCCGCTACGCCTACGAGACCGAGGCGCCGCTTTCGGAAAAGATCCGGGCGATCGCCACCAAGCTGTACGGCGCTGCCGACATCCAGATCGAGAGCAAGGCGGCGCAAAAACTCGCCACCTTCGAGAAGGACGGCTACGGCCACCTGCCGATCTGCATGGCCAAGACCCAGTACTCGTTCTCCACCGACCCGAGCCTGATGGGCGCCCCCGAGGGCCACGTGGTCGGCGTGCGCGACGTCCGCCTCTCGGCGGGGGCCGGCTTCGTGGTGGCGATCTGCGGAGAAATCATGACCATGCCGGGCCTGCCCCGGGTGCCCGCCGCGGACACGATCCGGCTGGATGCCGACGGGCAGATCGACGGGTTGTTTTGAGCGGGAGCGCTCAGGCTGCGCCTCTGCAGGCAATGATGTTCACACATCGCCTTCCGCAGGCCGCGCCGCGTTCCCTCTTCCGTTCGGGCTGCTGAATTCCGTGCCGGTGCGGCAGCACGGGTGCAGGATAAAGCGCGGGTCCCCTCTCCCGTGCGGGAGAGGGGACCCACGCCTCGTTCGGCGACGTGTGAATCCAGTCGCACCTTCTAAGAAGAAGGACTGCGTTACCGCTTCACGTCGCACGTTTTCATCTGAACCGGCTCGGTCTACTGGGAAGGCCCTCAGGACCTTGCGATAAGCAGAACCATCAGTCGAAATCGGCGCCTTGCGCGAGGTCGCGCGCGCGGGGGAAATCCACCGCCACGTCTTCGACGCCTGCCGGTTGGCCCAAGATCTCGATGATGAAGAGCGGTTCTTCAGCCGCAGCCTTCTTGGCGCGGCCGGTATCGTGTTCGAACTCTTGGTTGTTGAGGGTGGTGATCGTCATGGGCGGCTTCTCCACCTCGGCGTAGCTCCGCAGCAACGCTACGCTGGCGATTTTAAGCCTTCAAGGCTCACCGCGACTGAGCAGGGTTCCACCCTGCACCCGCAAAAGGTCCCGGACCTTTTGAATCCGAACCTTCGAGCCTTCACCCCACCCCGAACAGCTCCACGGCCAGCCGCGAATGATCCTCGCGCAAACGGCCCGTGTCGATCCCGAGCGGCTCACCGTCGATCACCCGCCAGTGCCCGGCCACCATCACCCGGTCGGCCCGGGTCGCGCCGCACAGGACCAAGGCGGCGAGCGGGTCGTGGGCGCCGGAGAAGCGCAGCTCGTCCAGGGTGAACAGGGCAAGGTCGGCCTCGCGGCCCGGCGCGATCCGGCCGATATCGGAGCGTCCCAGGCAGGCGGCCGAGCCCTCGGTGGCCCAGCGGAGCGCATCGAGATGGGTCACGGTCTCGGCGCCGTAGGTGAGCCGGTTCAGCATCAGCGCGTGGCGCACCCCCTCCATCAGGTTCGAGCTGTCGTTCGAGGCCGAGCCGTCGACGCCGAGGCCGACGGGGGAGCCCGCCGCCTCCAGCTCGCAGGTGCGG
This sequence comes from Methylobacterium sp. J-048, assembly GCF_022829515.1. Lineage (GTDB taxonomy): Bacteria > Pseudomonadota > Alphaproteobacteria > Rhizobiales > Beijerinckiaceae > Methylobacterium. The sequence continues at coordinate 59,214 of NZ_JAKSYL010000077.1, read as the reverse complement.
CAATGGCCCGACGCCAGCGTCATGTTCGAGGTCGGGCAATGGCACACGCCGACCCCGGCCTTGCCGAGCCGGGCGACCTCGGCATCGTTGAAGTGGATGCCGTGGGCGAGCCAGACCCGGTCGGTCATCCAGCCGACCTCCTCCAGATAATCCACCGGGCGGCAGCCGAACATCGACAGGCAGAACTGGTCCTCGTCCAGCGTCTCGCCGAGATGGGTGTGCAGGCGGCAGCCGTGCCGGGCGGCGAGATCCGCGCTCTCGCGCATCAGCCGCTTCGTCACCGCGAACGGCGAGCAAGGGGCGAGCCCGATCTGCACCATCGCCCCGGGGGCGGGGTCATGGAACAGGTTCAGCACCCGCTCGCAGTCCGAAAGAATCGTGTCGTCGTCCTGGGTCAGCGTCTCCGGAGGCAAGCCGCCGTCCCGGTCGGACAGGCTCATCGAGCCGCGAGTGATGGCGGCGCGGATCCCGAGGCTTTTGGCCTCCTCGACCTGGATGTCGACCGACTGCTCCAGCCCCTTCGGGAACAGGTAATGGTGGTCCCCCGCCGTGGTGCAGCCCGACAGCAGCAGCTCGGTATAGGCCACTCGGGTGGCGAGCCGGAACGCCTCCGGGGTGATCCGGCCCCACACCGTGTAGAGCGCCTTCAACCACGGAAACAGCGGCTTGTTGATCGCGATCGGGTGCGCCCGCGTCAGGGTCTGGAAGGCGTGGTGATGGGTGTTGACGAGGCCCGGGATGACCACGTGGCGCGAGGCGTCGAAGGTCTCGTCCACCGGGTCGGCCGGCCGGGCGCCCGCGGCGACGCGCTCGACGATGCGGCTGCCCGCCACCACGACACCGCCCCCGGCCTCCTCGGCCAGGATGGCCAGCGGATCGCGGATCCAGAGGCGGCGGGCCTGTGCGTCGGCGTCGCTCATGCTGTTCCCCTCGGGCGCTGATATCGGCCCGAACCGGTATCGGACGCGCCGTCGCCACCGGCAAGTCCCCGATCGCGGCGGCATCCCGAACGGCGGCTGCCGGATTCCGGAAAACACGATGTCGATGAGCGCCTTAGTGCCGCGCCTCGGACCCGGATCCCGGGACGAGGCGCCAAGTGTCTCGCGGGCGGGCGCCGCCGGACTTGACGCTCCCGGACGGCGCTGAGACATGTCAGCGGGACTGACCTTCTTGCCATTCGGACGGTCCCCCCGTGACACGCTGCCCCCCGTGACCTCATCGGCACACCGCGACGGCGGCGTCGCAGCCGGGTCCGCATCGGCGCCCGCGCTCCGCCGGACCGATGCCGCCGCGGCGCCGGCGCACGTCCTCCGCAGCGACGACCTGATCGAGCTGCTGTTCTTCGCCTACCGGGATTTCGTCGGCGATCCCGACCGGATCCTGGCCGCCTACGGGTTCGGCCGGGCGCATCACCGGGTGCTGCACTTCGTCGACCGCTATCCGGGACTGACCATCGCGGAGCTGCTCGACATCCTGCGGATCACCAAGCAGAGCCTCAACCGCGTGCTGAAGGACCTGATCGGCCAGGGCTACGTCGCGCAGAAGACCGGCCCGAGCGACCGGCGCCAGCGCCTGCTGTACTGCACGCCGTCCGGCGCGGAGCTGGCCGCCGACCTCACCCGGGTCCAGGCCCGCCGCCTCGCCCGGGCGCTCGCCGCCCCGGACGCGCTGGGCTCCCCGGAGGATTTTCTGATGGCGATGATCGAGCCGGACGACCGGGCGGCGGTCCGGCGCCTGATGGCCCGGCGCGGAGCCGGCGGCGCCTGATGGCCGCGCCCCGGGCCGAGCTGCCGGACGCGGCGCCGCATGTCCTGGTGGTCGATGACGACCGGCGCCTGCGCGAATTGCTCGCCCGCTACCTGACCGACCAGGGCTTTCGCGTCACCGTGGCGGCGAGTGCCGCCGAGGCCCGGGCCCGGGCCCAGAGCGTGGTGTTCGACGCGATGGTGCTCGACGTGATGATGCCCGGCGAGAACGGCTTCGACTACGCCCGCAGCGTCCGCGAGACCTCCCGGGTGCCGATCCTGATGCTCACGGCCCGGTCCAACCCCAACGACCGGGTGATGGGCCTGGAGATCGGGGCGGACGATTACCTGCCCAAGCCGTTCGAGCCCCGGGAGCTGACCCTGCGGCTCAGCAACATCATCAAGCGCGGCGTCGGCCCGCGCGAGGCGGCGGCCGAGACCGTGACCTTCGGGCCGTTCGCGTTCCGCATCGACCGGGGCGAATTGCGCCGGGACGACGCGCTGATCCGCATCACCGAGCGGGAACGCGAGATCCTGACGATCCTGGCGGTGGCCGCAGGCGCCAATGTCGAGCGCGAGCAGCTCGCCGGCCCCGGAGGAGCCGCCGCGGAACGCACCGTCGACGTGCAGATCAACCGCCTGCGCCGCAAGACCGAGGTCGATCCGGCCAACCCGGTCTTCCTGCAGACCGTGCGCGGCGTCGGCTACCGGCTGGCGGTGGATTGAGCCGGCGCGTCACACCGGGCGCGGCTCGCCGGGCTTCAGCTTGAGCCCCTTGGACACCCGGGTGGACAGGCTGCCCACGATGGCGACCGCGACCGGCGCCTCGGTGAGCGTGCGGACCGCCTGCAGCGCCGCCTCGGCATTGGGCTTCATCACCGCGTAGACCAAGGGCGCGGATTTCGGACTCGACCGGCCGCGGCCGCCGGATCGCTCGGCGGTCACCGAAACCAGGAAGGTCGTGTAGCGGCTCCGCGTGCGTCCAGGCATGGCTCAGCATGTGGCATGTCGGCTAACCATCACCAATGCCCGAAGCCGCGACCGGACACAGGTGACGACACGCGGCGCCAAGCGAAGCGCGTGCCGCGGGATGCCGACCGTCTCGCCGGGTCCCGTTCGCCCGCACCCTAAGCAGGTTTGGCAGAATTACCCTGCGGCTTTGTGTCGAAATCCGGTGACCGAACAGGATTTCCCGGCCGCCGGCGCGGTCAGGCCAGGGCGAGGTCGAGACCCGGCAGGGACAGGCCGGACAGCCGGGTCGTCCAGACCTGTCCGGAGACGACCGGCAGCGCGTCGGTCAGCGTGCCCGTGGACACGATCTCGCCGGCTGCGAGCGGAGGGCTCCCGGGATCGTTAGCCAACACATCGACCAGGTGCCCGAGGGCCGCGAGCGGGCCGCCGCCGAGCACGTTGCGGGCGCTGCCCCGGTCGGCGACCGCGCCGTCCCGGAGGAGTTCGATGGAGAAGTCCGCCAGCACGCCGATCCAGCCCTGCGCCGCATCCGGGGCGATCGGCACCCGCTCGCCCAGCACCAGCAGGCCGTGCAGCCCGAAGGCCGCCACCGTGTCGGGAGCGGCGAAGCGCCAGCCGGGAAACAGCGATTGCACCAGCTCGAACCCCTGTGCCACCCAGGCGAGGCAGCCGAGCAGGGCCGCCTCATCCATGCCGGGCTTGGGCGCCCGGGCCAGCCCGAACACGATCTCCGGCTCGATCCGCGGCTCGACCAGGGCAGTGAGCGGGACCGGCCCGGTCAAGGCGGCGCGCGCGTGCAGGGTCGTGTCGTAGACATGGCCCCAGATCGGCGCGTGGACACCGTAGGCGTCCCAGAGCGTCGTGTTGGTGAAGCCGATCTTGCGGCCCACGGGTCGCTCGCCCCTCGCCACGCGCAGGCGCCGGACCTCCCCGGCCACAAGGTAGGCGGCGGGCAGGTCCAGGCCGGCATCCCAGCCGGTCAGGGGCGCGATCTGGCGGCGATGCTCATGCGCCGCCAGGATGGTACGGGCATGGGTGGCGGCGGGGACGGGATCGGCCATCCCCGGTTGTAGCATGGCGGCCGAGGCCGACGCTCTACCAGACCAGCCGCTCGATCACCGCATCCGGATGCACGGCTTGGCGGCCGAGCCACTCGGCCACGTCGCCGAGGCGGTGATGCTCGGCTGAGACGCCGAGTTCCTCGGCGTGGATACCGCGCGCCACCAGCAGGCTGGCGATGCCGAAGCCGCTGGCGCCGGCGATATCGGTGCGGATCGCGTCGCCGATCGCCATGACCCGGCCCGGGTCGACCGGCGCGCCGCCGAGTTCGGCGCCCTTGGCCAAAGCCGCCTCGTAGACCGGGCGGTGCGGCTTGCCGGCATAGATCACGGTGCCGCCGAGCTCGGCATAGGCCGCCGCGAGCAGGCCCGCGCAGGGGATCAGCCGGTTGCCGCTCTCGACCACGAGGTCGGGATTGGCGCAGATCAGCGTCAGACGCCGGGCCGCGAGGCGTGTGAGCTCGTCGCGGTAATCGTCGGCGGTCTCGCTGCGGTCGTCGAACAGGCCGGTGCAGACCACGAGGTCGGCCTCCTCCTCCGGGACGAGGCTGAGGTCGAGGTCCTTGAAGATGCCGAGGTCGCGCTCCGGCCCGAGATGCCGGATCCGGGCGCCCGGGTGTCCGGCGATCAGCTCCCGGGTCAGGTCCCCCGAAGTCAGGATCGCGTCGTAGGCTTCGCGCGGCACCCCGAACCGGTCGAGGATGCGGCCGACGCCGTCCCCGGGCCGCGGCGCGTTCGAGACCAGGACCACCCGGCGCGGCCGCGCGCCCGGCAGGCCGCGGAACCGGATCAGCGCCTCGCCGGCCGGGACATGGGCCTTCTGGCCGTCATGCAGCACGCCCCAGACGTCGCAGAGGAGCAGGTCGTAGCTCTCCGCCACCTGCGCGAGGCCGTCGAGGGTCGGGATCGGTGCGGTCATGGATGGATCCGGTCACGGTTTCAAAAGGTCCGGGACCTTTTGCTGGTGCAGGGCAGCGCCCTGCAAGCCTCCAGGCTCGCCCCACGTCCGCCGATTTACCGCGGCCCGAGCCGGTGCTCGGCGAAGAAGTCGAGCATCGCCCGCGAGGCGTCCGGGCCGTCGGCATCGGTGTAGCTGCCCTCCGGGCGGCCGCCCGACCAGGCATGGCCGGCGCCGCGCACCCGCCAATCCTCGACCACGACCCGGCCGGTCCTGTCCCGGTAGCGGGTGCGGGTGAAGGGGTGGCCGCGGCCCTCGAAGGTCTCGGACCGGGCGGTCAGGCCGGCGACGTTGGCCTGGGACAGCACCTGGTCGGCGTTGCGCACGCTGACGGTGCCGTCCTCCTCGCCGTGGAACACGATGGTGGGGATGCGCTGCCCGGCGGACGAGGCGCCGAACGACGCCGCGGTGCCGAGACCTGGGGCGCCGAGACCCGGCGCCCCGACCTGCATGGCCATCAGCGCCGAGCCGAGATCGCGGGCGCAGCCGGCGGCAAGGCCCGAATGCACGCCCACCGCGGCGTAGAGATCCGGATAGGCCCGGGCGATGTTCAGGGCGGCCGCGCCCCCCGCCGACATGCCGGCGATGTAGACCCGGGCCGGGTCGATCGTGTGCGCCGCCATCACGGCCCGGGTGAGGCCCGCGATGATCGCCGCCTCGCCGGATTCCCGGCGCTGGTCGCGCGGCTCGTACCAGTTCCAGCAGCGCTGGACATGGGCCTGCCGGCTCTGGGCCGGGTAGACGACGAAGAAGCCCTCGCGCTCGGCCAGGGCGTTCATGCCGGTGCCGGCGGCGAAATCGTCCGGGTTCTGCATGCAGCCGTGCAGCATCACGATCAGCGGCGCCGGCTTGGCCGGATCGCCCGGGATGAACAGCTTGTAGTCGCGGCTGCCGGCCGGCTCGGCGTGGCTGAGGGCGACGAAGCGGCTCTCGCCCGGAGGTTTCCGGGGTGCCGACGGCTGCGCAGGCGCGCGGCGCGGCTGGCCGAACCCCTTCAGCACCGGCGCGAGGCCGCGCACGACCTTGCCGACCACCTTGCGGACGCGCACCGCCGGCTCGGCGATCGGGTTGCGGGCGGTCTCGGCGCGCGTCTCGCTTCGGGCCTTCGGCGGGGCTTCTCGCCGGGCGTCTCGAGGAGATTCGAGCGGAGCCTCTTGCCGGTGGAGCGGAGCCTGGGGTGCCGGCGTCTCCGCGGGCGGCGCAGCCGTGTAGCCGCCGAAGCTGCGCTGGATCAGGGCTGTCGCCTCGTCCAGGCGGCCGAGGCTGGTCAGGCGGGTGGCCTCGATCATGTCGGCGAAGGGCGAGCCGGCGGCCTGATTGCGCGCGCCGTCCTGCAGTGCCTTCAGCTTGCTGAAGGGATCCATGATGGGTGCGCGCTTGGTCACATCAGCGTCCGTGCCGCGGCCGGGATGGCGCAACGATCGGCATATGGTGCGACGCAATAGAGGCCGATGTGCGATGCGGCAAGGCCGGTCAGGCCGGGTCGTCGGCGCCGATGTAATCGGCCCAGATCGGCGCTGCACCGAGGCTCGCGCGGAAGCTGTCGTGACGGGTTCGCTCCTCATCCGTAAGGCGGCTTCGATAGGGGCGGGCGGCCACCGGAGCCGCCTGGACGACGGCCTGGACCGCCGGGCCGGCCTGCGCGTCCATGAGTCCCAGGCTGGTCTGCTTCCCACCGAGCAGCTCGACATAGACCTCGGCCAGGATCTGCGCGTCGAGGAGCGCGCCGTGCTTGGTGCGCCGGCTGGTATCGATGCCGTAGCGGTTGCACAGGGCGTCGAGATTGTTGGCCGCGCCCGGGTGCTTGCGCCTTGCCATCGGCAGGGTGTCGACCACGTCCTCCAGCCGGATCGGCGGCGGCGCGTTGGCCCCGAGCCGGGCATATTCCATGTTGAGGAAGCCGACGTCGAAGGGCGCGTTGTGGATGACCAGGCGCCCGTCGGCCAGGAAGGCCAGCAACTCGCCCACGATCCCGGCGAAGAGCGGCTTGTCGGACAGGAACGCGTCCGACAGCCCGTGGACGTTGAACGCGCCCTCGGAGACCGCCCGCTGCGGGTTGCAATAGCGGTGGAAGGTCCGCCCCGTGGGGATGTGGTTGAGCAGCTCGACCGCGCCGATCTCGATCAGCCGGTCGCCGTTGCGTGCCTCCGTGCCGGTGGTCTCGGTGTCGAGGACGATCTCACGCAGCATTTTTTGTGACTCAGAGGTCCGGAACAGGTTCGCCCCCAGGGGCCCGCCCGGTCGGACGGGGCTCCCGGGAGGCGGGTGACCGCCTACGGAAGACTTTGTCTCCCGAAAGGTTGAGACTTCCTTGGGCGCCGGCGGACCGGCGCCCGTCCCTCACGCTGCCAGGGCCAGGCGACCCTCGGTCTCGTCGGCCTCGGCGGCCATGAACTGGGCGCGGGCGAGCTCGGCGAAGCGGCCGTTCTGGGCGACCAGCGCGTCGAACGTGCCGGCCTCGACGATCCGGCCCTCGTGGAAGACCAGGATGCGGTCGGCGTTGCGGATCGTGGCGAGCCGGTGGGCGATCACGAAGGTGGTGCGCCCCTCCATGACGGCCTCAAGAGCGCCCTGGAGCTTGCGCTCGGTGGCGGCGTCCAGGGCCGAGGTCGCCTCGTCGAGGATCAGGATCGGCGGGTTCTTCAGGAGCGCCCGGGCGATCGAGAGCCTCTGGCGCTCGCCGCCGGAGAGCGACCGGCCGCGCTCGCCGATCACCGTGTCGAGCCCGTCCGGCTGGCGCGCCATGAAGGCACCGGCCTGGGCCCGCTCCAGGGCGTCGAGCATTTCGGCATCGGTGGCGTCGGGCCGGCCGACCTGAAGGTTCTCGCGGATCGAGCGGGCGAACAGCATCGGCTCCTGGAACACCACGCCGATGTTGTGGCGCAGGGACGAGAGGCCGATGTCGCGCACGTCGATGTCGTCGATCCGGATCGACCCGGAGGCCGGATCGAAGCTGCGGTGCAGGAGGCCGAGCGTCGTCGACTTGCCCGAGCCGGTGGTGCCGACCAAAGCCACGGTCTCGCCCGGACGGGCCGAGAACGAGACGCCGTCCAGCGCCTTGCGCCGGCCGTCATACGAGAAGGCGACCTCGTCGAAGGTGACCTCGCCCTCGAACCGGGCGACCTGCCGGGCATGCGGACGGTCGGCCACGGCTGGCACGGTGTCGTAGATCTCGAAGAACTCGGCGATCTTGGGCGCCTGCTGGAACAGGCCGTTGACGAAGCCGACCACATGGTCGAGGCGCGCCACGAAGGCGGTGGCCAGGCTCATGAAGGCCACGACCTCGCCCACCGTGGTGGTGCCGGCCTGGTACAGCCAGATGCCGGTGACGAAGATCGCCGTCATGGTGATGGTCGCCGAGGCGCGGGTCGCCACGTTGGCGAGCGCCCACCAGGACAGGACCGGGATCTGCGCGGCGAGCAGGTTGGTGATGATGCCGCGCATCGCGTCCTTCTCGGCCTTGGCGCGGGTGAAGGACTGGATCACCGCGACGTTGCCCAGCGCGTCGGAGGCGTGGGCGGCGAGGCCGGAATTGAACGCCTCGACCTGACCCTGGAGGGTCTCGGTCCGGCGCATCACGAAGGTGGTGAGCGCCGTGAAGGCCAGCACCAGCACGACCAGGATCGAGCCGAGCTGCCAGTTGATGAACAGGGTCATCGGCAGGAGCACGACCAGGGAGACCAGGGCGACGAGGTGGTCGCGGAAGAAGCCGAGCCACAGCCAGGCCATGCCGTTGGTGCCCTCCAGCATCGCCTTCAGGACCCGGCCGGAATGGTTGGCCGAGTGGAAGGCGAGCGGCAGGTCGAGCACGTGCTCGAAATAGCTCGCCATCGAGGACAGGCGGTTGCGGTGGGCCAGCCGGTCGGCGTGGAGCGCGATGAACACCCCCGCCGCGATGGTGAAGAAGCCGAACGCCACCCAAGCCGCCAGCAGGGGCAGCATGGTGGTCATGGCGTTGCCGCCGCGCTTGAGGTGGGTGAGCTGATCGATGATCCGGCCCATGAGCAGCGGCTCGGCGAACGCCGCGATCGCCAGCACGACGTTGGTGGCAGCCAGACCGATGGCCAGCCGCCGTTCCGCCTTCAGGAAACCCAGGACCCGCCCGTACAGACGAACCATCACGACAGCTCCGACACCCCCGGCGCGGCCCGTGTGTCCGGGTCTCGCGCTACTTCTTAAGGTCCTTGCGGCGGGCGGATCTCGCTGATCCCGCCGCCAAACCCCTCACACGACACGGCTTATGCCGGGGCGCGCCTGAACGGGCGATGACGGCCCTCGACAGGGTCGAAGCCATCGCCTTTACGGTTCATTCAGCAAGATTTCCTACCGCTGTGAATAACCCGGCCGCAAGCGACCGCTGGGACCGCTTTTTTACGATTTCGCATCGGGCGCCCAGAGCCATGGATCTCGCAACCGCACTCGGCCTCCTCTCGGGCCTCGGCGTCGTGGTCGGGCTGATCATCCTCGATGGCGGCCATTTCGGGGCCTACGCGTCGGAGCACGCGGTGGTCGTGGTGTTCGGCGGCGCCACCGCGGCGACGATGATCCGCTTCCCGTTCTCGGTGATCGTGCACGGCCTGCCGATGGGCCTGCGCTTCGCCTTCATGATGCGCTCGGTGAAGCCGCAGGAGCTGATCGAGGAGATCACCAAGCTCGCCGACGTGGTCCGCAAGTCCGGCCCGATGGCGCTGGAGAACATGGAAATCTCCGACCCGTTCCTGGCTCAAGGAGCCCGCTACATCGCCGACGGCTACGACCGGGACTTCATCCGCGACACGATGGAGCGGGACCGCGACAACTTCCTGATGCATCTCGACGAGGGCTCGAAGGTCTACCGGGCCTACGGCGACTGCGCCCCGGCCTGGGGCATGATCGGCACGATCCTCGGCATGGTGGCGATGTTCGCCAACATGTCCGACCCGTCGAAGCTCGGCCCCGCCATGGCGACCGCCCTGCTCGCCACGCTGTACGGCGCCGTGATCGCCAACCTGATCACCCTGCCGCTCGCCGACAAGCTGCACGTCAAGCTCGAGGAGGAGGACGTCTCCCGCTCCCTGATCATCGACGGCATCCTGATGATCCGCGACCAGAAGAGCCCGACGCTGGTGCGCGAGATGCTGGTCGCCTACCTGCCGCACAACCATCGCGAAGCGCTGATGGAATCGGCCGCCTGATATGGCCAGACGGAAGCGCGGCGCCGCGCATGGCGGCCACGGCTGGTTCGTGACCTTCGCCGACCTGATGGCGCTCCTGATGAGCTTCTTCGTGATGGTCGCGGCCTATTCGACGCAGGACCAGAAGAAAATGCAGGTGGTCGCCGGCTCGATGCGCGACGCCTTCGGGGTGAACAAGGAATCGAAGTTCGCCGGCATCCTCGAATCCGAGGGCCTGCCGGCCGCCGACCACGTGAAGTACCTGCGCAATATCCCGCCCGAGACGGCCACCGACCGGACGACGCCGCCCCGGCGCGACCAGAGCAGCGAATTCGGCCTGACCGAGACCGGCGAGCCGGACAATTTCGGCCTCGCGGCGGCCTCCCTGCGGCAGGCGCTGCAGGACATGCCGGACATCGCCGAACTGTCGAAGAACGTCGTGATCGTCCGGTCCGAGCAGGGCCTCGACCTGTCGATCGTCGACCAGGACGGGCGCTCGATGTTCCCGGACGGCTCGACCCGCCCGAACGAGCGCACCCGGCGCCTGCTGGAGAAGCTCGCCCCGACCCTGCGCCAGATGCCGAACCGCATCGCCGTCACGGGCTTCACCGCCACCGAAAGGCCGGGCCAGCGCCCATCCGCGCCCCCCTGGGAGCTGTCGGCCGGCCGGGCGATCAGCGTGCGGGAGCTTCTGGCCGGCTCGGGGCTGCCGGACGACCGGTTCGCCTCGGTCTCCGGCAAGGCCGACACCGAGCCGATGTTTCCCGACAACCCCTACCTCGCGGCCAACCGCCGGGTGACGGTGACGCTGATGAAGGAGGCCCCCCCGGTGCCGAACGTGAAGGGCCTGCCGTAGGGCGATCCATCGCGGACAGTCATGGTCTCAAAAGGTCCGAGACCTTTTGCGGGTGCAGGGCAGAGCCCTGCGAACCTGTCTTTCAGCTGGCGCCGCGCTCTACTTGGCGGTGAGCAGCGCCCAGTAGACCTTGTACTTCGAGCCCGGCGCGTAGGCGGTCGCGATCCCCATCCGGGTCGCCCGCGGATCGAGCATCGTGGCCTCGTGCGGGGCGCTCTCGCGCCAGCCGGAGAAGGCCTCGGCCAGGGTGTGGTAGCCGGCCGACAGGTTGGCGTTCACGTCGGCGTAGCCGAGCCGACCGACTGCGGCCTTCACGGTCTGCGCCTTGCTCGGCCGGTCGGCCAGCGCCATCGCGGCGGCCTCGGCCTCGGCCAGCCGCTGCAGGTCGGGATCCACCGTGAGCGGCCCGGCGCCGCGGTTGCGGCGATAGGACGAGATCATGTCCCGGGCGGCATCGGTGTCGATATGGGCGTTCTGGCTGGCCAGCGGCAGGTAGATGCTCGGCAGGGCCGCATTGGTCGGCGCCTCGGTGGCGCAGGCGCCGAGCAGCGCCAGCGCCGGGAGGCCGGCCGCCGCGAGCAGGCCTCGTCTCAGGTTGCGTCCGCCCACGTTTCCAGATCCACGCTCCCGCATCCGGCTCGGACGCTCGGGCGATATAGGGAGCGCGGCGCGATTGCGCGACCAGGCGCGTGCGGGGCTCAGCCCCCCGCGCTCCGGAGGCCGCGGTCGCGCTGCGGCTGGGCCGGCTCGGCCGGCTCCGGGGCGGGCTGCCCGAACCGGCTGGCGATCTCGCCCATCGCGGCCTGCATCGCCTCGAAACCCTGCACGGTGACGATGCTGGCGCCGGGGCCGAGGGGCGGGATGAAGCCCGCCTCCGACAGGATGGCGAACACCGCGTAGTTGAGGTCGGTCTGGACCTTCTGGCCGAGGCTGACATCGACGATCCAGACCAAAAGCTCGAATTCCAGGAACGGGTCGCCGATCTTCTTGAACACCACCCGGGGCGCCGGGTCGCGCAGCACGTCGGCATGGGCCTGCGCGCAGCCGACGATCATCTCGGCGGCCCGCACCGGGTCCTGGTTGCGCAGGACGCTCACCGTGATGCTGACCCTCCCTGAGCGGTCGCCGCGCACCCGGTTCTTGACCACCCCGGAGATCAGGTTCGAGTTGGGCACGATCACGGACGAGCGGTCGAAGGTCTGGATCTCGGTGGAGCGCACCGAGATGCGCTTCACGATGCCCTCCGAATCGCCGATCACCACCTGGTCGCCGACCCGGATCGGGCGCTCCCACAGCAGCAGCAGGCCGGAGACGAAGTTGTTGACGATCGATTGCAGGCCGAACCCGATACCCACCGACAGGGCGCCGGCCACGATGGTCAGCTTCTCCAGGCTGAGGCCCAGATACGAGAAGGCCAGCGCCAGGGCGAGCAGGAAGCCGCAATAGCCCGCGATCGTGGTGATCGAGTTGCGCAGGCCGGCGTCCAGGTCGGTGGCCGGCAGGTAGGTCAGCTCCAGCCAGCGCTGCACCGCCCGGGTGACGAACACGCCGAGCACCAGGATGCCGACGCCGAACGCGATGCTCGACAGCGAGATCGTCACGTCCCCGACCTTGAAGCCGAAGAAGGCCTGCCGGATCGACGAGACGATGTCGGTGGAATCGAGCCCCCAGGGCGCCAGCACGAGCAGCGCCGCCACCAGGATCAGCACGACCCGGGCGGCCCCCGTCGCCAGGACCGAGATCTGGGTCAGCGAGCGCTTGCGCAGGCCGGTATTGGCCTGGAGCGTGGTGGCCAGCCGAGACTCGTCGGTGAGCGCCCGGCCGATGAAGGTGTCGACGCTCTGGACCAGCAGGTAGAGCAGCACCAGCACGCCCCCGGCCCAGATCAGCTGGTCGATCAAGAAGGCCGCGAAGGCGACGTAGCCGACCAGCGCACCGGCCCCGATCAGCGCCACCGCGGCCCAGCCGATGAGCCGGGCCGGGCCGCCGATGCCCGTGGTGGTCTTGGTCGGCACGTAGGGGCCGAAGCAGGCCTCCTCCTCCTGCTCGGTATCGGCGAACCGGTGAAGGCCGATCGCCAGGATCAGGGCCGTGGCGACGGCCCCGATGCCGCGGGTCGCGATCGAGATCGGCAGGGCCGCCGAGATCCCGGAATTCAGCGCTTCGACGGATTTCACCACGGTGAGCACCGTGGCGATGCCGACCGCCAGCCGGGTCAGCCGGATGGCGGCCGCGTCGCCGACCGGGGCCGGGCGCCAGGCCGGCTTGTCGGGGCTGAGCAGCCCGTCGCATAGGGCCTCCACGAAGGCGATGAAGGCCAGCCCGCCCAGGATCGCGGCGGCCACCGGCAGCAGCCGGGAGGGCAGCAGGTTGGTGGCGTCCAGCGCGTAGTAGACCGCGTAGGAGCCCGCCACCGCCGGCACCGTGCCGAGCAGGATCACCCGCCAGGCGGCCAGCAGGGTCGCGCGCCGCGACGGTTCGGTGGTGGCCGCGTCCCGCCGGGCGGCCCGGGGGGCGATGTTGCGCCGTCCGAAATACAGCGCGATCGAGATCCCGAAGGCGAGCCCCAGGAACAGCAGGTTGCCGATGCTGCCGTTGCGCGAGAACAGCAGCCCGATATCGGACACGGCGCTCTGCAGCGAGCGCGTGTCCCGCGGCACGTCGGCCATGACCTTGGCCCAGAGGCCCGGGCTGACCAGGGGCTGCGAGCGCTGGAACAGGTCGCGGGTGAACGATTCGCGCCGGCGGTTCGAGACCCGGTCGATGATCTGGTCGCCCTGCACCTGCAGCGAGCGGGCGAGCCGCTGGGTCTCGTCGATCCGCGCCACCGCGGCTTCGCGCTCGACGCGCTGCTCGGCGACGTCCGAGCTCTCCGGGGCGTCCTTGGGCTTCGGCCCGAGCTGAGCCAGCCGCTCGCGTGCCGCCTCGAGCGGCGTGTCGAGCCGGGTGATCAGCGCGCGGATCTCCTCGGTGACGGTCCCGGCGCTGTCGCGAATCGCCGCCAGATCCGCGGCGGTCAGGTCGGTATGCCCCAGCTGCTTCTCGCGGGCCTCGAGCTCGGCCTTGGCGGCGTCGAGCTGGGCCCGGACCGCCTTGAGCTGCTCGGACATCTCGGGTTTCGGCGCGGGCTTGGCCTCGCCGGATTTGGCAGTGTCGGGCGCCTTCGCGTCGGCCGGCTTGGCATCGGAAGGCTTGGCATCAGAAGGCTTGGACTCCGCGGGCTGCCCGGCCGGCGCTGCGCCTTGAGCCCAGGCCGCAGGCGGCGCGGCTGCCGGGATCGCCAGCATCAGCGCGGCCACGAGGGCCAGCGCGGCGGGCCGGCGCGGCGCGGCGTTGAGCTTCCGGGAGCGCACAGGCGTGCGGATCATAGGCTACCTCTCGTCGGGCGCGCCGGGCGCGCGGTCGGAGCCCGGCATCGGCGGACCGGCGGTCATCGGGAACCGCGCGGGCCTTCTCGAGCGCTCGTCGCCGAAGGGGACATCGGTTCGGCGTCGGCGAGCGCGTGGAATCGAAGCCTGAGGGGCGCGCCTGATCGCAAGGCGATTCGGCACGCCTCTCGAGGCCGGGCGCTGTGGGCTTCCAATAGGGCGAAACCGTGCCCCTGCCCACCCTGGCCCGGATCGGCCGGCCAGGGCCCCGCTGTGGGTGCGTCCCCGGGACCCTGCTGGAAAAGCTTCACAAGGGTGTCACGGTGGGATTAGATGAACACCGTATGGACAGGGCCTTTTCGTTGTCACGCGAAAGGGTTCGGCCGGCTCTGGTGCCGGTCCGGCCCGGCCGCGTTCCGGTTGCTACCGCTCCGACTGGCGCCCCCGCGCGCCGGCCCGCCGCCCTGTTGCTCCTTCCGCCTCTCCCGCCGAGCCGACGTCCCGTCCGCCGGCCTGTCCTGCACCGGCCCCTGGCCGGGTCGGATGGGCCGGTGGGGCGCCGGCGCGTTCCCGCGCGTTACCCGCGTCAGAGATAGTCCGAAGAGTCGCGCCGATGATGGATCTCCAAACCCTCGTCCTGAACGCGGATTATCGGCCGCTCTCGTACAATCCGCTGTCCCTGTGGTCGTGGAAGGACGCCTTCACGGCTCTGTTCCTCGACCGCGTCACCCTGGTGGCGAGCTACGATGTCGAGGCGCGCTCGCCGTCGCGGGCGCTGCGGGTGCCGAGCGTGGTGGCGCTGAAGAACTACGTGACGCTGGCCCGCAGCCCGGCCTTCACCCGCTACAACATCTACCTGCGCGACGGGTTCAGCTGCCAGTATTGCGGGCTGCGGCTGCCGGCGGGCGGCCTGACCTTCGACCACGTGGTTCCGCGCTCGCGGGGCGGCCTGTCGAGCTGGGAGAACGTCGTGGCGGCCTGCTCGCCCTGCAACCTGCGCAAGGCCAACCGCACCCCGCATGAGGCGGACATGCCGCTCGCCACCGAGCCGCGCCGGCCGACCCGCTACGAGCTGCACCATCGCCAGCCCGAGTTCGACCACCGCCAGTACCACCACACCTGGCTCGACTACCTGTACTGGGACAGCGAGCTGGAGAGCTGAGGGCTCGGCGGCCTGCATCCGGGCGTGGCCCTTCGTCGGCGGGGCGTCCGCAACTGGCTTCACGTCGCACTCGGATATATCTGTGATGCCGTGGAGGCATCCGATGCCCGAGACGACGTTCAACCTGCCCGAAGGTCTGGTCGACGAAGCTGAGGCCTATGCGGCCCGCCATGGAACCAGCGTCACCGCCATCGTCCGCGCGCATCTGGAAGCTGTGATCGGTGCGGGCCCGGCGAAGAAGATCCCCGATCCCCTCGTGGATTTCGCCGCTGGCATGATCACACGCCGGGAGGCGATCGAGGCGCTCGGCTTGCGTGACTACGCGGCGTTGCTCGTAGTCCTCGGCGACCACGGCCTCACGCCGCCGCGCCCACCCGAGCACCTCGTCCAGGAGCAGGCCGCCGCATTCGAGCGGCTGTGGACGTCCACGTGAGACGTTGCACCCTGATCATCCCGGATTCGGGTCCATTCAACAGTCTCTGGGTCGCCGATGCACTCACCCTGCTGCTGGACCTCGATATGCCCATCGTCGTCGTCGATGCCATCTACGACGAGGTCACGAGCGACCCAGTCCATTACCGGAAGGATCGCGACGTCCAGGCTTTCATCGCGCAGCACCGCTCCCGGTTCATCCGCGTCACGACGGATATCTGGCAGATGGAACTTGAACGCCGTCAGCAGGGCCTGAAGCCCAAGCGCAACGCCGGCGAACTGGCCATCGCCGACTTCCTGTCGTCGGATGACGGCCTGAAACACTACGTCCGCGATGGCGCCCCGGTCCTGCTCCTTTTCGAGGACCGGGACGTGCGCGTGATCAACAAGCCGCCGAATGTGCATCTGCTCTCTACGGTTGGCCTCCTGCGGGGGCTCGCACGCGTCGGTGTCATCCCATCGGCCGACGCCGTCATCCAGGCGATGACGCATCCGACCGCGCCGGGTCGACGCCCTGCAGACTCGCGCGTCCTCACCGATCTTCCGGACGGCAGCGACGAGCCGGCTGCGACCGGCAGTTCCTGGACGCCGTAAGATCCGATCCGATGACGTTGCGGGCGGCTGCGTTCTCGGGCGGTTGCCGCTTCGATGGCGCTCAAGCCTGCCTTGAAAAGCCGCTTGATCTGATTACCAAGCCGGCCCCCGGCGGGGCGGCTCGTTGTACATCGGGACGTTATGGTTGCGTGGCAGGTAACCCCGGACGATTACGGGCGGCGGCACCGCCGCCAGGTCGGGCGGTGCGCGGACGGCACGCCGAAGGCGGGGCGGGTCGAAGCCGCGATCCTCGGGCCAGGCCGAGGCTGGGGCGGGGACGAGGGCGAGCCCGACGAGAAGGCCGAGCGTGAGCGCTCGCAATCCCCTCGGGTCGAGCATCGCAAGCCTCCCGACGCCGCGCCGCATCAGAACTTGACCGCGGCGCCGGCCCGGACCGTGTTCAGGTTGACCTTGTGCCCGTCGAACTGATTGAACAGCACATACTGATATTCAGCCCGCAGCAAGATGTTCGGCGTGATCGCGTATTCCAGGCCAGCGCCCAGGGCCACGCCGGCGACGACCTTGGTCTTCGATTTTGGATCGTTGTAATAGCTGCCGAAGGTATTCACGAAAGTCTTTGTTCCCGCAAGGTTCGCGTTGTACGCGCTGACATCGAAGCCGGAATCGTAATAGACCAGCGAGTCCGCGGCGCGCGCGCGACCGATGGCGAGGCCCCCCGTAACGTACGGCATCAAATTGTCGGCTGCGTATCCGACGCGGGCGCGCAGTGTTCCGTAATCGTTGATCCGCGTCGCCGACGTGCCGCTGAGGTACAAGTCTTCCAGCAGGTTCGCAGAGTTTGTTCTCGAGATATTTATACTGTCGCGAGAATAGCCCATGCGGCCGAAATTCGTGTAGTCACCTTCGATACCGAAGACGAAGCTATCGTATTGAATGTTGTACCCGGCATAGACGCCGAAGCTGCCGGAACCGACACGCTTGGATTGGGGACTGAGCAGGGTCGATGCGCGAAAGTCGCTCTCTGCGGTGGTGTCGTGGGAGCGCTGGTAGACGAGCGGCTGGAGCGCGTTCTTGAAGCCGAGCGCCGCGGACGTATAGCCCCCATGGCCGCCGACATACACGCCGCTCCAGTCCACCACCGGGGCGGGGACCGGGTCGTAATCGGCGCCGCGCAGGTAATCATAGTCCAGGTCTGCGGCCCGGGCTGTGCTCGCGCCGCAGAGGCCGAGGATCGCCAGCAGCGGCAAGGTGACGGTACGCATCGGGATCGTCCTGGAACTGCGAGACGGACGGCGGCTCGGGCCTCGATGCAGTGATAGATGGGTAACCTTAAGCGTCCGTTATTTTGGGGCTCTCCGGATATCCCGATTCGATCATCAACACTTGGTTAGACCTATTCGCCCGGGCAATTCCGATCTCCGATCCATCTCGTCCCGCGATGAACCCCGGCGCAGGACAAAAAAACGGCGCGGAGAGCATCCGCGCCGTCGGTCGTCAGGGCGTTGGAAAAAGACTCAGTACTTGCGGACCAGCGGGCCGGGGATCGGCTCCGGCATCAGCGGCGGCAGCGGCGCCGCGACCAGGCCGCCGAGGTAGTAGCGCAGGCCGATCTTCACGTCGTGCGCCTCGATGTCCTTCACCTTGATCGCCTGCAGGCTGCCGGTGCAGCACGGCACGAAGCCCGGGCCGGTCTCGGCCTTGCCGAGGTTGAGGTAGCGGTAGGCCACCTCGATCTTCAGGGCGTCGCTCACGTCGTAGGCGAGACCGGCATGCAGTGCCCAGGCGAAGCTGCCGCTGGTCTTGCTCTTGTAGAACTTGCTGCCGCTGTTGGTATTGTACACCGGGTTGCCGTTGCTGTCGTAGACCGGCGCGTAGTTGTAGGAAGGCGCTCCGCAGCTGCAATCGTAGATCGGGTGGCCGTAATCGTAGGCGTAGCTCGGGCTGGTGAACTGCTGGTTGGTCGAATAACCCGAGACGTGGTTGAAGGCGTAGCCGACGCCGCCGCCGACGAACGGCGTGATGCCGTACCAGGTGCCGAGGTCGAAATACGCGTTGGCCAGCACCACCGCGGAATCGAAGTTGCTGCTCGACTTGTTGACCCCGTAGGAGCCGAGGCCGTTGTCGAACTCGGGGCCCTTGTAATACTCGCTGCCGCGCAGGCCGGTGGAGTAGCGGTACTCGCCGGTCACGTCGCCGCGCAGGAACGGGGTGAACTGGTAGCCGACGCCGACGCCCGCGAACCCTCCGCCGCCGACCTCGTTGCCGAACGAGCGGTTGGCGTCCGGGTAGCCGGTGTAATCGTAGGCCTCGGTGTATTTCGGGCGGGTGTAGACGCTGGCGCCGACGTCGCCGCGCAGGTACCAGCCGCCGCCGACCTCGATCGGGGGTGGGGGGGGCGGGGGCGGGGGCAGCAGGTCCGCGGCAGCGGCCAGGCAGGGCGCGCCGACGCTCGCTGCGAGCGTCAGGCTGCGCACCAAAGCGTTCAGCTTGGAGCGGGCCATGGGTATTCCTTCACTGGACTCATGTGCCGGAAGCTTGGCAAGCCGGCTCGGATGACGTGGTGAAGGATGGATCGAACGTCTTAAATCCGGCTTAACGTTAAATGTTAGCCTTGCGGCCTGCTTACAGCCCGACAAGACCGCAGCTCAGCAAAGGATGTGCAAGTCTTGGCCGCACCGCTCGGTACGATCGCGAACACATCCGCCCGCGGGCCGGGTTGAGCCGGTGCTGCCCGAGGACGTGCGCATCCTGGCGCTGATGCTGCCGGAGACGGTGGCGGGCGTCCATCGCGGCAACCCGGATTTCCGCGTCGGGGGCCGGGTGTTCGCGACCCTGTGGGTCGAGGAGGCCCGGGTGGTGCTGCGCCTGGCCCCGGCCGATCAGGCGGACCTGTGCGAGGCCGACCCGGACCTGTTCACGCCGCTCGACGGCGCCTGGGGCCGGCGCGGCTGGACCAATCTCGACCTCGACCTCTGCGAGGAGGAGCCCCTGCGCGCCGCCCTGCTGGCGGCGTGGCGAATGACAGCCCCGGCTGTGCTGCGCGCCGCCTACGCGTGATCGTCCAGTCATCAGGGGCTCCGCCCCCGAACCCCGCCAAAGGGCCGCGGGCCCTTTGGGATCCCGGACTTCAGGCCGCGACCTTGGTGACCGCCTCCACCACCTCGTCAACCACCTCGTTGACCAGGCCGCGGTCGTCGCCCTCGGCCATCACGCGGATCACCGGCTCGGTGCCGGAGGGGCGGATCACCAGGCGGCCGCCATTGCCCAGGCGGGCGCGGGCCTGGGCGATCGCGCTGACCACGCTGTCCTGGCTGAGCGGCTGGCCGGTCCGGTAGCGGACGTTCTTGAGGATCTGCGGCAGCGGGTCGAAGCAGTGGCAGACCTCGCTCACCGGCCGGCCCTGGCGCTGCACCACGCTCAGGAGCTGCAGGGCCGCCACCAGGCCGTCGCCCGTGGTGGTGTAGTCCGACATGATGATGTGGCCGGATTGCTCGCCGCCGAGATTGTAGCCGTGCTCGCGCATGTGCTCGAGGACGTAGCGGTCGCCCACCGCGGTCCGGGCCAGGGTCAGGCCGAGGCCGCCGAGGAAGCGCTCCAGGCCGAGATTGGACATGATCGTCGCCACCAGCCCCGGCTGGGTCAGCCGCTCGTCCTCCTGCCAGGACCGCGCGACCACCGCCATCAGCTGGTCGCCGTCGACCACGTGGCCCTTCTCGTCGACGATCAGCACCCGGTCGGCGTCGCCGTCCAGCGCGATGCCGATATCGGCCCGGCGCTCGCGCACCTTGGCGACCAGCGCCGCCGGAGCGGTGGAGCCGACATCCCGGTTGATGTTGAACCCGTCCGGCTCGGTGCCGATGGCGATCACCTCGGCGCCGAGTTCCCACAGGGTCTCGGGGGCGACCCGGTAGGCGGCGCCGTTGGCGCAATCGACCACCACGCGCAAGCCGTCGAGCGTCACATGGCGGGGCAGGGTGCGCTTGGCGAACTCGATGTAGCGGGCATGCACGCTCTCGATCCGCTTGGCCCGGCCGAGATCGGCGGAGCCGGCGAGCCGCGTGTGCAGCTCGGCGTCGATCAATTCCTCGATCTCGCCTTCGATCGCGTCGTTGAGCTTGAACCCGTCGGGCCCGAACAGCTTGATGCCGTTATCCTCGAAGGCATTGTGCGAGGCCGAGATCATCACCCCGATATCGGCCCGCATCGAGCGGGTCAGCATCGCCACCGCGGGGGTCGGCACCGGGCCGAGTTGCAGCACGTCCATGCCCACCGAGGTGAAGCCGGCGATCAGCGCGGTCTCGATCATGTAGCCCGACAGACGGGTATCCTTGCCGATCACCACCCGGTGGCGGTGGTCGCCGCGCTGGAACACCAGGCCCGCCGCCTGACCGACCTTGAGGGCGAGTTCCGGGGTGATCACCCCGTTGGCCCGGCCCCGGATGCCGTCGGTTCCGAAATACTTGCGCGCCATCAGGATCTCCGGTGCCGGGCCTCTCGTCCGGCCAACGCGGCGACAGGGTAGCCCGACAGACCTTAGCAGATTGGATTGCCCCGGGTGCTCCGCGACAAAGACGGTCGAAATGGGGCGGTGCCTTACAGCACCCGCGGGAGCGCCGCCGCCAGCAGCGTGACGCCCGAGACGGTCAGGAGCCCGAGCACCACCCGGCGGAAGGCGGTCTCGCTCAAACCCACATAGACCCGGGTGCCCAGCAGGACCGGGATCAGCATGGCCGGCAGCACCACGGCCAGCATCGGCAGGGCGCTCCGGGTCACGAGGCCGGAGCCGAGATAGACGAGCATCGTGACGGCGAGCATCGCCAGGTTGAAGTTCTGGATGATCGTGCGCTGCACGTCCCGCTCGTAGCCGCGCAGGACGCACCACAGGGTCGGCAGCGTGCCGGTGAAGCCGCCGAGCCCACCGAGCAGGCCGCCGCTCAGCCCGACCGCGGCATCCGCCAGCCGTCCGCCCGTGGTGATCCGCGGCAGGTCCTTGGTCAGCAGCATCGCCGGGCACCAGACCACCAGCAGGGTGCCGAGCACCAGCTTGAACCAGTCGGCATTGAGGTGGGGCAGCAGCATCACCCCGAGCGGAATGCCGGCCAGCCCGCCCAGCAGGAACGGCGCCAGGCGCGCCCGGTCGAAGCCGCGCCGGACCGTAACGGCGGCCACGACCTGGCCGGTGAGAGACCCGGCGACCGCCAGCACGGCGGCGAGCTGCGGGTCGATCACCCAGGCCCAGAACGACAGGGCCACCAGCCCGAACGCGAAGCCCGACAGACCCTGCACGAAGCCGGCGACCGCGGCCCCAAGACCGACGACGAGATACACGGACAACGCCATCGGGTGCGCGACTCAGACAGATCCCGGCCCCGGTCTTTCCGATTCGCCGCCGAGAGCCGAGCCACCGGCCGAGCTTTCGGGAGGCGATCCTGGACAGCCGGGGCGGAATGTCATGCGGGGCCGGCGGGATGCTCGGTCCGGAACTGCCACGCGCCTTCCCTCCCCCCTCTGCGGGCTACCGGATTCACACTTCTCTCCCGAGCGCCAAGGTTCTGAAAGAAAGGCGCTTTTCCCCTCCCCCTTGCGGGGAGGAGAGCGCGTCTCGGCCAGGGTTGTGTGAACATCTTAGCCTCTGCGGGGGAGGGAGATACGCACGCGGCCACAGCGCCTATCCGACAGGAGGCCAAGACCCAAAAACCCAACAAAAAAAGGCGCCTCGCGGCGCCCTTCTCGTCTCAACTCACAGCCCGGCTCAAGCCTGCGGCTGGGGCTCCAGGCCGCCGTCGCTCTCCTTCGGGCGGCCGCGGCCGGCGGAGGGGACCGAGGAGCCCCGGGCCGGGGCCGGGGGCACGTCGCCGCCGTCGCGGATCGGGGGCTGGCCCTTCAGGAGGTTGCGGATCTCGTCGCCCGAAAGGGTCTCGTATTCGAGCAGCCCCTGGGCCAGTGCCTCCAGGTCGTCCTTGTGCTCGGCCAGGATGCGACGGGCCTCCTCCAGGCCGGTCTCGACCAGGCGGCGGACCTCGGCGTCGATCTTCTGGGCGGTCGATTCCGAGACGGTCTGCTGCCGTCCCATCGACATGCCGAGGAAGACCTCGTCGTTGTTCTCGCCGTAGGCCACGGTGCCGAGCTCGGGCGAGAAGCCCCAGCGGGTCACCATCATCTTGGCGAGCCGGGTCGCCTGCTCGATGTCCGACTGGGCGCCCGAGGTCACCTTGTCCCGGCCGAAGGTCATCTCCTCGGCGATGCGGCCGCCCATCATGATCGCCAGCCGCGAGGTCATCTGCTCGAAGCTCATGGAGAGCTTGTCGCGCTCAGGCAGCTGCATGACCATGCCGAGCGCCCGACCGCGCGGGATGATGGTCGCCTTGTGCACCGGGTCGGTGGCCGGGACGTTGAACGCCACGATGGCGTGGCCGCCCTCGTGATAGGCGGTGAGCCGCTTCTCGTCCTCGGTCATCACCAGGGTGCGCCGCTCGGCGCCCATCATGACCTTGTCCTTGGCGTCCTCGAACTCGTGCATCGTGACGATGCGCTTGCCGCGACGGGCGGCCAGCAGGGCCGACTCGTTGACGAGGTTCATCAGGTCGGCGCCCGAGAAGCCGGGGGTGCCGCGGGCGATCACCTTGAGGTCGACATCGGGAGCCAGCGGCACCTTGCGGACGTGGACCCGAAGGATGCGCTCGCGGCCGGTGACGTCCGGGTTCGGCACCATGATCTGGCGGTCGAACCGGCCCGGACGCAGCAAAGCCGGGTCGAGCACGTCGGGGCGGTTGGTCGCCGCGATGATGATGACGCCCTCGTTGGCCTCGAACCCGTCCATCTCGACGAGGAGCTGGTTCAGGGTCTGCTCGCGCTCGTCGTTGCCGCCGCCGAGACCCGCGCCGCGATGACGGCCGACCGCGTCGATCTCGTCGATGAAGATGATGCAGGGAGCGTTCTTCTTGGCCTGCTCGAACATGTCGCGCACGCGGCTGGCGCCGACGCCCACGAACATCTCGACGAAGTCGGAGCCCGAGATGGTGAAGAACGGCACGTTGGCCTCGCCCGCGACCGCCCGGGCGATCAGGGTCTTACCGGTGCCGGGCGGGCCGACGAGCAGCACGCCGCGGGGGATCCGGCCGCCGAGGCGCTGGAATTTTTGGGGGTCGCGGAGGAATTCCACGATCTCCTGGAGGTCTTCCTTGGCCTCCTCGACGCCGGCGACGTCATCGAACGACACGCGGCCATGGGCCTCGTTCAGGAGCTTCGCCTTCGACTTGCCAAAACCCATGGCGCGGCCGGCACCGGACTGCATCTGGCGGCTCAGGAAGATCCAGGCGCCGATGAAGACGAGAATCGGCAGCCAGCTCACGAGCAGCTGGATGAACCAGGGGGTGTTGTCCGACGGCGGACGGGCGGTGATCGTCACGCCCTTGCCCTGGAGCTTGGAGACCAGGCTCGGGTCGTTGGGGGCGTAGCTGGTGAAATTGCCGCCGCCGACATAGGTGCCGGACACGTCCTGCCCGGAAATCACAACCGACTGGATCTTGCCGGAATCGGCGTCGTTGAGGAGCTGGCTGTAGGCGATTTCGCTGCCGCCGCCCCGGTGACCCGGGTTCTGGAACAGGGTGACGAGGGCCAGCACCAGCAGGAAGATGACGACCCACAAGGCAAAGTTGCGAAAATTCGGGTTCATCGATCGATCCTTGGTGCGTGCGGCCCCCTAGACGGACACATCGCGCGGCTTTGCCGGTCCATCCGTGCACACCTCGCCAATGTAGGCGGGGGGGGCTTCCTTGCCAAGTAAGCCGGTCCCCCCTGCGGCGAGGGGAACATCCGTTCTTCAATCCATGGTCCTGTCCGCCGACCTGGGACGCCGGGGCGGCGCGGGCGCGAGGCTCACGGTGCCGGCCGCATCCGCGGCGACCAAAATCCCCGCCAGGGTCCGCCGGATCGGCTCCCGGCGGCGCAGGGCCGGCAGCAGCGCCCCGAGCACCAAGGATTCGAGGCGCTCCAGCCGGCGCGGCGCAGCGCCAGCCCGGACCAGGGCGGCGTCGAGGCAGCGCAGGGCGGTGGCCTCCGGCAGAGCCGCCAGCACGGCGCCGTCGAGGCGCAAGGCGGCACCGTCGGTATTCTTTGCCGGCAGCAGAGCCGCCGCAAAGGCCTGCTCGGCCGCGCCCCGAAGGGCGTCGTCGTCCCGGGCGGCCCGCTCGGCGAGGCGCGCGAGACGCGCCGGGTTCAGGCCCTCGCGCTCCAGGGCGGCCCAGGCGGCGCGCAGCCGGGCGCGGGCGAAGCGCGGATCGGCATTGGCAGGGTCGCGGACATGCGGGATGCCGCGGGTCTCACACCAGGCCGTCAGGGTCGCCTTCGGCAGGGCCAGGAACGGCCGCCCGAGGGTGATGCCGGGGGCGAGCGCTCGTTCGGCCCGCATGCCGGCGAGCCCGGCCGGGCCGCTGCCGGCCGCAAGCCGCATCAGCACGGTCTCGGCCTGGTCATCCTGGGTATGACCGGTGAGCACGAGGCCGGCGCCGATCGCCTCCGCATGCGCGGTCAGCAGCCGATAGCGGGCGGTCCGGGCCGCGTCCTGCAAGCCGGCGCCGGGCTTTGGCCCCGCCCAGGCCAGGATCGCGTGCGGCAGGCCGAGCGCCCGGGCTGCCCGGCCGACCCCCTCGGCCTCCGGGCCGGAATCCGGGCGCAGGCCGTGATCGACGGTGGCGACCTGTACGGACGCACCGAGGGCCGCGGCGGCGTGCATCAGGGCGCTCGAATCAGGGCCGCCCGAGACGGCCAGCAGCACGCCCCGGTCGGACCGGCCGAGCCAGGGCCCGAGGGCGCGGAGAACCGGGTCGTCCGGCAGACCAGTCATGGATTCAAAAGGTCCGGGACCTTTTGCGGGTCCAGGGCAGAGCCCTGGTCCATCGGGGCTCTGCCCCGACACCCCGCCAAAGGGCTCAAGCCCTTTGGGATCCCGATCAGGCCGCGCAGCGGGCGCGCTTCTGCTCCCGGGCAACGCCCTGGCGGACGTTGGTGCCGGCATTGGGGAATTTTCGGTCCAGCTCGGCGAGCGTCGCGCAGGCCTGCTCGCGGGCTCCGAGTGCGTTGAGCGTGACGCCGAGCTTCAGCATCGCGTCCGGCGCCTGGGATGAGCGGGCATAGTCGGTGGAGACCTTCAGGAATTGCTCGGCCGCCTCGCGGTTGCGGCCCCGGGCCAGGTAGCTCTCGCCCAGCCAGTAGGTCGCGCCGGCGATCCGGTTGTCGCGCGGATGCGACTGGATGAACTGGCGCAGACCCATCTCGGCCTGCTCGTACTGCTTGGAGCGGTACAGCTCCACAGCGGCGTCGTAATCGGCGGCCGGGTCGCCCGTCCGGGTCGCGGCGACACTCTCGGCCGGGCGGGGCGCCGGGACCGGGATCGCACCGGTGCGGGCGGGCGGGCGCAGGTCCACAGGCTCGTCGTAGCCGGGAGCGGCACCCTCGGCATCCGGATCCTCATCCTCGATCGGGGGCCGGGGCAGAGCTTGCGGCCGTACAGGGGCCGCCTCGGCGGCCTCCCGCGGGGGCAGGGGTGGAGAGGGCTGCGTGCTGCCGAGCGGCATCGGCGCCCCGGGAGCGCCGGGAGCCTGCGCCGGATCGAACGCGTCGCCGCGCTTGCCCGGACGCCCAGAGCCCGGGTTGCCGCCGTTGACCGTACCCGATGGGGCCTGTGCCGGCGCCGCCGAGGGAGCGGCCTTCCCGCCGCCCCTGCCCTCGTTCAGGCGAAACTCGACATCCTCCTGGAACTTGCGCAGCTGCTCTTTCAGTTGCCGGTTCTCGTACTGGAGGGTCTCGATCTGCCCGGCCATGATCCGGGACTGATTCTCGATGCGCCCCAGGCGCACCACCAGTTCCGAGGCATCCTGCGCGGCGGCCGGATGACCGAGGAGCAGGCCCCCGAGGATCGTGGTGAGCGCGAGGCGTGTGCGAAGGCGGGCGGGCATGATGGGCTGCGGTCCGATGGAAGCGCGAGGCCCTATCAGATGCGCCGGTCCGCGGCAAAACTGCGGCGCGGAAAGGTCGAAGCCGCGGCCGGCCAATTCTTCGCGGCAATGCCTGCCGGTTCTTCGAAGGAACCGGCAGGCGGACGTGGCTTGGTGCCGGATCCGCGAAGACTTACGCCCCGGCGCCGCGGTCGAGCACGATCACCGCGCGGCGGTTCTGGGACCAGCACGAGATGTCGTTGCACACCGCCACCGGGCGCTCCTTGCCGTAGGAGACGGTGCGCATCCGGTTCGCCCCGATGCCCCGTGTGGCCAGGTAGTCGTTGACCGACTGGGCCCGGCGGGCGCCCAGGGAGAAGTTGTACTCGCGGGTGCCGCGCTCGTCGGCATGGCCCTCGATGATGAAGGTGTAGCGCGGGTAGCGCTGCAGCCAGGCCGCCTGCTTGTCGAGTGTGGCGGTGGCGGTGGGCGTCAGGTCGGTGGAATCCGACTCGAAGAAGACCCGGTCGCCGATATTGACGACGAAGTCCTGCGCGCTGCCCGGGGTCGCGGCCCCTGCCCCGAACGCGGAGGCGTCGGCGAGGTCCTTGTCGTTGCTGCAGGCGCCGAGCCCGAGGGCGGCGCAGACAGAAAGGCCGAGGGCGAGTGCGCGGAAACGCTGGGGCATGATCGTTCAACTCCTCGAGCGGTGCCGAAGGCCGGCTGCTGGTCTTCGAGGCGGGTCCGCGTAGTCCTGAGCGCCGGTGATAGGCGCGGATGGTTAAGCGACGGTTCAGGCCGGCGCCGCGGAGCGTCCTGCGAGCCCGCGCCGGTCGGCGGCGTGCGCTGCCGCACGCTCGCGAATGCTGACGCGCCCGGATTGCGGCCATGCCGGGGCAATCGTGCAAGGAGGCTGTCGCGCGGAGCCATTTCCGCCCCGCCGGTTGCCGCGATGCAACAGCACCGGATACCGGTTTCGCGGCGGCTTTTAAGAGATCCTCAACCCTGTCGGTTCTTGATTCGCATGAAGCGCTCGCCGTCGACGTGGATACCGGTTCGGCGCAAGCGAGCGCTTCCGATCAAAGACTTCGTGCGATCCCCGGACCCTCCGCATGCACCCCGCCCAGTGCGTCCTCATCGTCGAGGATAGCTACCTGCTCCTCGAGATCATCGCGAGCCTGTGCGAGACGCAGGGCATCCGGGTGATCGAGGCCTCCACGGGGGAGGCGGCGCTGACGCTCCTGCGGACGCGCGGCCACGAGATCGACTGGCTGTTCACCGACATCCATCTGCCCGGGCTGATCGACGGCTGGATCGTGGCCCACGCCTTCCGGGCGATCCATGCCGACCGGCCGGTGGTCTACACCTCGACCGATTCGAGCGGCGGCCGGGGCGTCCCGGGCAGCCTGTTCCTGCGCAAGCCGTTCCAGGTGCAGGCGGTCAACCGGCTGGTCCGGATGATGGTCGAGGGCCTGAGCGACGCGCCGCTCTGCGCGGCGGGCTGAGCCGGCCGCGATTAGAGCCGTTCCCGATCGCGTTGCAATCGGGCTCGCCTCTAAGTCATTGATATGACGCGCTCGCTTGCGCCGAACCGGTGTCCACTTCGGCGGCGAGCGCTCTAACCGGCCCGGAACAGCGCGACGATCTCGGGCGCGGCGAGCCACGCATCCACCCGCTGGCAGGCAAGATCGCCGGCCGGCATCGCGTCGTAGATGGAAAAACTCGCCGCGATGAAGCCCGGCAGGTCGTAGAGCGTCGGGAAGTCCTCGCCTCGGGGCTTCATCTTGAACAGGAACGAGCCGGTCAGCCCGAAATGCTCCGCGATCGCCGGGTAGAGCGGCCAGACCACGTCCTGGGCCAGCTCGTCGCCGAGGTAATCCTCGATCTCCACGGGCTGGGGCGCGAGCCCGCCCTCCTGCAGCAGCCGCCGGGCGATGTCGCCGATGACGAACGCCTTGGGGTGGTTCATCACGTGCATGAACGCGCCCCGGCGCGCCCACCGGGTCACCTCCCGGTCGAGGCCGAAGCCCAGGGCGGCGGCGGACCCGACCAGCTCGTGCACGGCCGGATCCCAATGGTCGAGATAGCCGAGCCGCCGGAACACGTCCTCGCGGAACAGGCCGGCGGTGCGCCCGGCATCGAGGCCGAGCCGGTGGGCGCAGAGGACGATCGCCGAGTGGTACTGCCCCATCGGCGAGGGCGCGAGCTTGAGCGCCGCGAGGTCCGAGGCCTGGCCGACATAGACCATGTCCGGATGGAACGCCGAGAACACGATCGACGGGAACAGCTTGAGCCGCGGATCGGCCGCTCGAACGGTCGCGATATCGCCGCCCGGGATCAGGCCGCCCGGGAAGACCTGAGAGAAGACGTGGTCGTGGGAGCGCAGCGTCCGGATCAGGCCGTCGACATGGCCGTGGTCGCGCTTGAGCGAGCCCATGGGCAGGTAGCGCACGGGGCTCTTCGGCGCGAGCAGGCGTATCGCCTGGGCGATGCCCCGGGCCTGGCAATTGCCCAGCACCGCGATGGCCGGCCCGTCGCGCGTGGTGGCGGCGCGCGCGCGGTTTCGCCATGGTGTCGCCCAGGTGGGCGCCCAACTGGGGGTCGACAGGGACAACGCGCTGCGGGCGCGCCGGGGCAGATCGTTCAGGGCCACGTCGCGTGCCGGTGTCAGCGGACGGCTCGGCATCCCCGAGGGCGCACGCCGTCGTGAAGATCTTGCCGTCGTGAAGAAGAGGGTTCGAAGATGGCGTTGAATCCGTATACGGGTCTACCGGCCGAGCGATTCTGGCGCAAGGTCGTGACCAACGTGCCGCCCTTCGCGGTCAATCCGCACCCGAAGGACACGTTCGCGATCGGGCCGACCGACAAGGTCGCCACCGGCGGCTCCTGCTTCGCGCAAAGGGTGGCCGAGGCGGTGCGCGGCGCCGGCTTCAACTACTACCTGACCGAGCCGCCGCCGCCCGGCATGAGCGCCGAGGAGGCCAATGCCCGCCAGTTCGGCACCTTCTCGGCCCGGTACGGCAACCTCTACTACACGCGCCAGTTCGTGCAGCTGTTCGACCGGGCCTACGGCCAATTCGAGCCGGAGCTGAAGGCGTGGCTGCGCGACGACGGCCGCTACGTCGACCCGTTCCGCCCCACCGTCGAGCCGGCGGGATTTGCGAGCGAGGCCGAGGTGATCGCGGCCCGCGACGCGCACCTGGCCGAGGTGCGCCGCCTGTTCGAGACCCTCGACGTGTTCGTGCTGACGCTCGGCCTCACCGAGGGCTGGCGCTGGCGGGCCGACGGCGCCGCGCTGCCGCTCGCCCCCGGGGTCGCGGGCGGGACCTTCGATCCGGACCTGTACGAGTGCGTCAATGCCGGTGCGGGCGAGGTCCTGGGCGACCTCAATGGCTTCCTGGACCGGCTCTGGAGCGTGAATCCCAAGGCCCGGGTGATCTTCACGGTCTCGCCGGTGCCGATGATCGCGACATACATGGACCGGCACGTGATGGAGTCGAACAGCTACTCCAAGTCGGTGCTGCGGGTGGCCGCCGGCGAGGTGGTCGGCCGGGGCGATCCGCGGGCGGTGTATTTCCCCGCCTACGACATCGTCACCAGCAACGTGAATGCCGGCCGCTACTACAACGAGGACCAGCGCACCATCAACGACGCGGGCGTGCGCCACGTCATGCGGCTGTTCCTCTCGACCTTCGCGCGCGACCGCGCCGCCGCGGCCCCGACCCACGCCCCCGTGGACCTCGCGGCCGAGTTCGAGGGTAATGCCGGCGTGATCTGCGACGAGGAGGAGATCGAGCGCAGCGTGGCGTGAAACGTCTGCAGCGCGCGCTCTCTGCGGCGTGCGGATCTTGAACAGACCTGCTTGGGTTGCCCCCTGCGGGTCTGATTGAATTTTCGATCGGTTGGACGGCCCTGCGTGATATATTAAAGGGGTGACCGGCCCAACAACGTGTTATGTTCGATTGCGGACAAGTTCATTCGATTTACTTGGCCATATCGACAATACGTAAGTAAATAACGTTGCTTAATTTTACTTTAGAAAAGGATTATTGCTTTGCGGCGTAGAAAAATCAAACGAATCCTAGTCACAGGGGGAGGTGGGTTCCTTGGTTCGCATCTCTGCGAGCGGCTCCTTAACGATGGGCACGAGGTTTTGTGTGTCGACAATTTCTTCACAGGCGCGCGCGAAAACGTCGTTCATCTCCTCAAAAACCCACGCTTCGAGCTGATGCGTCACGATATAACCTTTCCGCTATATGTCGAAGTTGATGAAATCTACAATTTAGCCTGCCCCGCCTCACCCATACACTATCAATTCGATCCGGTACAAACAATCAAAACTAGCGTCTTGGGCGCAGTAAATATGCTTGGCCTCGCAAAAAGAATAAGGGCGAAGATTTTTCAAGCATCTACTTCAGAAGTCTATGGTGATCCTGAATTCACCCCTCAGACGGAGAGTTACTGGGGCCATGTCAACCCGATCGGTCTCCGCTCATGTTACGATGAAGGTAAGCGCTGCGCGGAAACTTTGTTTTTCGATTATCATCGTCAGCATAATTTGCAGATCAAAGTAGCGCGTATTTTTAATACTTATGGCCCGCGAATGCTTCCAAACGATGGCCGGGTTGTTTCAAATCTCATCATGCAAGCCCTCCAAGGAAAAGACATAACGATTTATGGCGACGGCAAACAAACCCGATCCTTCTGCTATGTCGATGATTTGATTGAAGCATTTATCCGACTTATGTCTAGTCCTAGCGACGTGACAGGGCCGATTAATATTGGTAATCCAGAAGAATTCACGATTGTACAACTGTCAGATCTAATACTAAAACTAACAGATTCATCTTCACGGCTAATTTATTGCCCCCTGCCTACGGATGATCCGCGGCAAAGACGGCCGGACATCACAAAGGCTGAGCAAACCCTTGCTTGGAAACCAACGATAAATCTACAGGAAGGCCTAACAAGAACAATTAATTATTTCAGGGAGTTCGTTGAATAGGCATTTTATATACGTCGTCGGCTATAGTTTCTGCACAGCCCCTATTAAGAAAAGTCATTCCCGAAGTCGCCTGCAAAGTTCCCGCCGCAATCTTGCGGACCATGGAAAGAATCCATCATTGTTCTAGTTTTTTGTAGGCGAACTCGGGAATCAAGCAGGGAAAGATCATTCCATCTCGGAAATCTGACTATATTACCCGTCGCGATTTATAATACTGAGCCAAAGCTTCTGCCCGTTCCAGTGACAGTTTTACAAGCTCAATATTTGCTAGAATCGGGGAGTCGCGCGGTTGACCTATTGCGGCATCGGTATAGCCCACAACCATCGCGTAGTCTTGGTTGAGATGCATAGATGTCGTCAACATACATGGATTCACATAAGTCGGTGAAAATATTTCTACTATCGATGACCGGCGCGGCATGAACATGGTGTGGGCAAAGGCGGACCCATGGGGGCCGGCAAAAATACCCGTTCGCGACACCAACGCAATTTGGTCTGCAAAGTCCAGGTTTTCCATGGAAACGTGCCGAAAACCGTGTTCCGTCAACAGTGTAAGGAGGTCGTCCTCGTTGACGATACTACGGTTATCCCGCCGCGCCACATAGATTTTAAGTGGTTCGTCGGCTGACTGTCCGGATACAAGGTGCGTCCTCAGCCAATCCACCGCGTCCAAGTGATTCCGCAGGTCGATCTGTGCGCGAAACCGATGCGGCACGATAAGTTTTTCTATGTGTGCGTAAGGTACGCTGCAGTAATGCAATCGACATGGGTCAATGTTGAGCAATTCAAGCGATCTCCGAACGAATCCCACCCCACCTGGGACTATGTAGCCGCCCGTGAAGCCCGCAGCTTCGAAAGCCGAAATTTTGACGAGACCTTCGCATATCCAGTGCCAGAAGACATTACTCCAAGGTTGAGCTACGAAACACCACGTTCCCGGCAGCTCGATCGGCTCAGTTCGGCCATGTTGCAAGGACCAATGCGCAGCCATCGCGCGGGCTTGGGCATACCAATCCTGGATCCCCGATACGATCGAATGATCAAAATAGGAAAACGCTTCGGCGTGGACGTGGAACGTTTCACCTTCGACAAATCCCGGCATCGCAGGCGATCCAGCAATAGAAGCAGATCTAAGAATATCGTAGGCAATGTTGCCTATCCAAGATTCATTACTATCATTCCATCGCACAAAATTAAGTCGGAACGTCTCAGAAATTGACTCCGCCGTGTGTCCGGTAACATTGTTTAAATTCATGATTGGTCTTCCTCAAGAGCTTTAATTTACGCACGATTTAGTTTCTTATTCGAGAGAACTGTAACCCGTTCTCTTTGATCGCAACAGTGCATCAAAAGCCACTCAACGTAATGTTGGCAACTAAGACGTATTAATTCTACACGGGTGCACACGTTGAACGCAAGGCGTAGAAGAAAGTCTGTACACGAGAGGAAACCGTGACGACTTAAACTGCTTGGGCAGCGCTGTCATCGTTCGGCCTTCAAGCGCGAAAATATCAGCTTAAAAATTAGATCACGACCTAGACCTGTTTGTAGACCGGCTAAATACTCCCAACGTGAGATCAAAACTAATTCCCAACACAGATCTCTCGGAGACACGATTGAATCGAGGCGATATCCTTTGGAGTTCGGGATCGAGGATCGGACGTTCCGCTACGGGAATGGCGGCCCTGCAATGCGTGGCCTGGGTTTGCCACCAGCCAAGCATTTCGGGCAGTGTCGGCGCTACCCGAAGCGTAACCGTGCCGGAGTCGATTCCCGTGAGCCTGCCCCCGTCCCGCCAGCCCGACCACGACATCGATCCGATCTTCGTGGCGCGGCACTCGCCCCGCGCCTTCACGGGCGAGGCGCTGCCCGAAGCCGAGCTGCTGCGGATGATCGAGGCGGCGCGCTGGTCGCCCTCCGCATACAATTCGCAGCCCTGGCGCTTCCTCTACGCGCTGCGGGGCGACGCGAACTGGGACACGTTCTTCGGCCTGCTCGTACCCGGCAACCAGAAATGGGTCTCGGGCACCGGCGCGATCCTGTTCCTGGTCTCGAACGGGCTCATGAAGGTCGGCGACGAACTGAAGCCGTCCTACAGCCATTCGTTCGATACCGGGACCGCCTCGCTGGCCTTCCAGCTCCAGGCGTTCCGCCAGGGCTGGCACGCCCACGGCATGACCGGGTTCGACCATGTCCGCGCCCCCGAGGTGCTGCGCCTGCCCGAGAACCACCGGGTCGAGGCCGCCTTCGCGGTGGGCCGCAAGGTCGCGGAGGCCGACCTCACCGAGGAGCAGCGGCCGCGCGAGGCTCCGAACGGCCGCCGGCCGATCGCCGACTTCGTCATCGCCGGCCCGTTCCCCCAGTCCGGCACCTGAGGGAATCCGGAACCGGAGCATACGACCAGGGATTGTGTCGGCAGCGCAACAGCGCCGGCCCTGGCCATCATGGCCGCCGGCGACGATCGGAGCTCGCCCATGGACCCGAAACCCTCGGTCCCGCCCGGCGGCACCGCCGCCCCCGATTCGTTCCTGGACGAGGGCGGGTTCGACCATGCCTCGGGCCTGCGCAGCGTGGCCGAGCGCCACGGCGTGAGCCTCGACGCGGTGCGCCATCTGGTCCAGGCGCTGGAGCGCGGGCACGGCACGATGGCGCAGTTCGACCATCCCGATCTCGGCGGGATGGGCCAGTGGTTTTCCGGCGGCATGGTGATGGTCGGCCGGATGTTCGACGACGGCCTGAAGGCCCGCGTCGACGCCCTCTGCACCGAGCTCTCCGCAGCGCTGCCCGCGGGCGGGTTCTCGGAGGCCGGCCCTGAATCGCGGCGCGGCGGCGGCGAGTGGTGGCCCGCCGGCCTGGGGGCTCCGGCGAGCACCGGCTCGCAGAACGGCATGCGCTACGCCTATTTCCCGGACACGCGGCGGCTCGCCATCGAATCGGGCTCCGGCATCGCGCTCTACGATACCGGCGAGCACCACATCTCCGGGGTGTCGCAGGCGAACGGCAGCCTCGACTTCACCGGACCGCGGGGCGTCGTGGCCCTCGACCGCCTGCGCCGGATCGAGGCGGAGACGGCCGCCCCCCGGCAGGTCGATCCGGCCGCACCGCCGGCCTCCCCCCCGCAGCCGGCCGCGTCCAAGCCGGAGGCGTCACCGTCCGGCGACGTGCTGGCGACGATCGAGCGGCTGGCGGAGCTGCACGCCCGGGGCGTGCTCACCGAGCGGGAATTTTCGGACAAGAAGGCGGAGCTGCTGGCGCGACTGTAATATTTTGACCCGCCAAATTCACTGGCTATCGAAATTTCGACAATCCTACCAACGCCCTCATCCTGAGGTGTGAGCGAAGCGAGCCTCGAAGGAGCCTTCCAGCCTGCCGCGCGATCCCTGGAAGCCTCCTTCGAGGCCTCCGCTCCGCTTCGGCACCTCAGGATGAGGGGGTTGGATGGGAGTATCCTCGGTTTAAGCCGGCCGGATACCGACCGTTCAGGCGATGCCGGCGCGCAGCAGGTCGTGGACGTGGACGATGCCCACAGGCCGGCCGTCCGTGACCGCGAAGACCGCGGTGATCAGCCGGCGGTTCATCAGCTCCAGGGCGGCCTGGGCGAGCTTGTGCGGCTCCACGGTGATCGGTTCGCGGGTCATGATCGCCGAGACCGGGGTGTCGAGGATCTCGGGTCCCATATGGCGGCGCAGGTCGCCGTCCGTGACGATGCCGACCAGACGGCCGGCGGCGTCGGTGACGCCGACGCAGCCGTAGCGGCGCGCGGCGATCTCGATCAGCACCTCGGACATCAGGGCGGTGTCGGAGACCAGCGGCATGTCCTGGGGGCCGTGCATCACCTGCTGCACGGTCTTGAGCCGGGCCGCGAGCGTTCCGCCGGGATGGAGGGTGTGGAAGCGCGCCGAGGTGAAGCCGCGCCGCTCCAGCAGCGCCACCGCCAGGGCGTCGCCGAGCGCCAGCTGGATCAGGCTCGAGGAGGTCGGGGCGAGGTCGTGCGGGCAGGATTCGCGCACCCGCGGCAGCTCCAGAAGCACGTCGGCGGCCTTGCCGAGCGTGCTGGCGCCGTTGCGGGTGATGGCGACCAGGGGAATCGAGAAGCGGCGGCTGAACCCGACGAGGTCGGACAGCTCCGCGGTCTCTCCGGACCAGGACAGGGCGACGATCACGTCGTCGCGGGCGATCATGCCGAGATCGCCGTGGCTCGCCTCGGTGGGGTGGACGAAGAAGGCGTGGGTGCCCGTGGAGGCCAGGGTCGCGGCGATCTTGCGGCCGATATGGCCGCTCTTGCCGATGCCGCTGACGATCACCCGGCCCTTGCTCTGCAGGATGGTCTGCACCGCCTCCTCGAAGGCCACGCCGAGCCGGCCCTGGAACGCCGCGCTGGTCTCCTGCAGGGCGGCGATGCCCAGCTGCAGGCTGCGGATCCCGACATCGCGGGTGGTGGCGAGGTTCGCGGCCGCGGAATCGTAAAGGTCGTCGCGCAGGGCGCTGGAGGCGGGAGCGTTCATCGGTTCCGTTCTGGACCCGTCGGGCGGATCCGGCGCCGCGAGCGGCGATGCGAAGCGAGGTTTTCGACGCTAGGGAGCCGTCATGGTTGAAATGTGACGCCGGGACGACATGCCGCCCCACTCTGTCCGCCGGACGGTTGAAGGCCCGCTCCAGCGGGTCCATGCTCCCGATACGCCAGATCGAGAGAGGGCCCGAGCCCCATGACCATCCGCTTCCCCGAGCCCGACCCCAAAATCCTCGCCCGGCGGGAGGCGATCCTGGCGGGCCTCGCGCCCCTGGTCGCCCCGGAAGCGCTGGTGACCAGCGAGGACGAGCGCCGGGCCTTCGAGACCGACGGGCTGACCGCCTACCGGCAGATGCCGCTGGCCGTGGTCCTGCCCTCGACCACCCGGGAGGTGGCGGCCGTGATGGCCTATTGCCACGCCGAGGGCGTCCGTGTGGTGCCCCGGGGGGCCGGCACGTCGCTGGCCGGCGGGGCGATCGCGCAGGGTGACGCGATCATCCTGGGGGTCGGCAAGATGACCCAGGTGCTGGACCTCGATTTCGAGAACCGCACCGCCCGGGTGCAGAGTGGGCTCACCAACCTGGCGATCTCGGGCGCGGTCGCCCATGAGGGCTTCTTCTACGCCCCCGACCCGTCGAGCCAGCTCGCCTGCACCATTGCGGGCAACATCGCGATGAATTCCGGCGGCGCCCATTGCCTGAAATACGGCGTGACCACCAACAACCTGCTGGGCGTCACCCTGGTGCTCAACGACGGCACCGTGGTGGAGGTCGGCGGCCAGCACCTCGACAGCCCCGGCTACGATCTCCTGGGCCTCATCTGCGGATCGGAAGGCCAGCTCGGCATCGTCACCGAGGCGACGGTGCGGATCCTGCGGGCGGCCGAGGGCGCGCGTCCGGTGCTGGTCGGCTTCTCGAAGGTCGAGGATGCGGGCGATTGCGTCGCCGCGATCATCGCGGCTGGCATCATCCCGGTGGCGATCGAGTACATGGACCGCGAGGCGATCCTGATCACCGAGGAT
Source organism: Methylobacterium sp. J-048 (assembly GCF_022829515.1). Taxonomy (GTDB): domain Bacteria; phylum Pseudomonadota; class Alphaproteobacteria; order Rhizobiales; family Beijerinckiaceae; genus Methylobacterium. Next base: position 22,484 of record NZ_JAKSYL010000077.1, on the reverse strand, counting down.
TTCGCGAAAGCCGGCTACCCGCGCGACGCGGAGGCGATGCTGATCATCGAGGTCGAGGGTTCGGACGCCGAATGCGACGCGATGCTGGCCCGCATCGAGGCGATCGCCCGGGATTTCCGGCCGACCAGCCTGCGGGTCTCCCGCTCGGAGGCGGAATCCGCCGCGATCTGGAAGGGCCGCAAGTCGGCCTTCGGGGCCACGGGCCGGATCTCCGACTACATCTGCATGGACGGCACCATCCCGACCGGGCAGCTCGGGCCGGTGCTGGAGCGCATCGGGGCGATCTGCGCCGGCCACGGCCTGCGGGTGGCCAACGTGTTCCATGCCGGCGACGGCAACCTGCACCCGCTGATCCTGTTCGACATCAACAAGCCGGGCGAGTTGCAGAAGGCCGAGGCCGCCGGCGACGAGATCCTCAAGCTCTGCGTCGAGGTCGGCGGCTGCCTCACCGGCGAGCACGGTGTCGGCATCGAGAAGCGCGAGCTGATGCGCTTCCAGTACACCCAGGCCGACCTGGAGCAGCAGATGCGGGTGAAAGCCGTGTTCGACCCCGACTGGATGCTCAACCCCGCCAAGGTCTTCCCGCTGGAGGGACGGCTGGAAGCCAAGGCGGCCTGAGTCCCGGGATCCCAAAGGGCTCAGCCCTTTGGCGGGGTTCGGGGGCGGAGCCCCTGAGAGACCGGGGCTCCCTCAGGCGGCCACGCCGTCGCGGGCCTGCCCGGCCTCGGTCTTGCGCAGACTGCCCGAGGTCAGGGCCAGGATCGCGGCGAGGTCGGCCACCGGCGCGGGGCGGCCGAACAGGGTGCCCTGCAGCTCGTGGCAGCCTTCCTCGCGGAGGATCCGGGCCTGCTCGGGGGTCTCGACCCCCTCGGCCAGGACATCGATCTTCAGCGCCCGCCCGAGCCAGACCATGGCCCGCAGGATCGCGACGCTGCCGCCGTCGCGCGCGAGGCCGCGCACGAAGCCCGGGTCGATCTTGAGCCGGTCGAACGGGAACCGGTGCAGGGTGCCGAGGCTCGAATAGCCGGTCCCGAACTCGTCCATGGCGATCCGCACGCCCGCGGCACGGAGCGCGCCCAGGAGCGACAGGTTCGCGGCGTTGTCCTGCAGCAGGACCGCTTCGGTAATCTCGAGTTCGAGCCGGTCCGGGCTGAGGCCGCTGTCGGCGAGGGCCGCGCGCACGTCCGCCTCGAGTCCATCGTCGGCAAAGTACTGGGGCGACAGGTTGACCGCGACCCGGACCGAATCCGGCCAGGCGGCAGCCCCCCGGCAGGCGGCGGCGAGGATCCAGGCACCCAGCGGCCTGGTCAGCCCGACCTCCTCGGCCAGCGGAATGAACTCCGCCGGGCCGACATCGCCGTGCTCGGGATGGTGCCAGCGCGGCAGGGCCTCGAAGCCGTGCAGGGCCTGGCTGTGCGCCCCGACGATCGGCTGGACATGCAGGGTGAACTGGCCCTCGGCCAGGGCTCGGCTCAGGTCGGCCCCGAGTTGCCGGCGGCGCTGGATCTCGACATCCATGGCCGGGTCGAAGAAGCGCCAGGTGCCGCGCCCGGCAGCCTTGGCCTGGTACAGGGCGATATCGGCCTGCCGCAGGAGTGTGGCGGCGGTGCCGGACGCGTCGTCGGCACTCGCGATGCCGATGCTGGTGCCGATCGCGAGACTGTGGCCGTTCACGATCACCGGCGTTTCGAGCGCCGCGACCAGGCAGCGGGCCAGGCGCGCCGCGTCCGCCGGCAGGGCGGCCGTCCCCAGGACGATGGCGAACTCGTCGCCGCCGAGCCGGGCCACGAGGTCGTCGGGCGCCACGGTGGCGGCGAACCGGGCCGCCACCGCGCAGAGCAGGGCGTCACCGGCCGGATGCCCATAGGTGTCGTTGACGGTCTTGAAGCCGTCGAGGTCGAGGCACAGCACGGTCGCCGGCGCGCGCGCGTCGCAGCGGGCGAGCGCCGCGTCCATGCGCTCCTTCAGGACCAGGCGGTTCGGCAGGCCGGTGAGCGCGTCGTGCCGGGCCATGTGGGCGACCCGGGCCTCGCTCCGGCGCCGCTCGGTGACGTCCTCGTGGGTGCAGAGCCAGCCGCCGCCGGGGATCGGGGCGTGGACCACGTCGACCGCCCGGCCGTCGGCGAAATCGCAGGTCAGCGAGACCGGGTGACCCTGCGCGGCGGTGCGCTCGCAGGCCGCCACCAGGGCGCCGGCCGCCGCGGCCCCGAGGCCGTGGCGCGGGTCGGCCAGGTGATCGAGGAGGGCGGGCAGCGCGGTCCCGGGCCGGCGCAGAGGCTCGGGAACCGCGTACATCTCGGCGTAGCGCGCATTCATGACGATGAGGGCGCCGTCCCGGTCGAACAGGCACAGGCCCTGGACCATGTTGTCGAGGGCGATGCCGAACCGGGCATCCTGGAGGCGCAAGGCCCGCTCGCCGCGCTCGCGCGCCTCGGCCGCGGCCCGGGCGGCCTCGGACTGGGCGAGCCGCTCCTGGGCGCGGGCCTGCCGCCGGCCGAGCAGCACCAGCCCGAGCAGGCCGAGATCCAGCAGGATCGCCGCCGCGCCCACGATGGCCGCCTGCTGGCGCGCCGCCGCCAGGCAGGCCTCGGCGGTGCGGCTGACGCTGAGGACCAGCGGGTAGTTCTTCAGGGCACGGGCGGCGATGAGCCGATCCTGGCCGTCGATCGGGCTGACGGTGCGCGTGACGCCGCCCAGCGCGGTCCGTGCGGTGATCAGGGATGCGCCGGCCCGGGGGAAGATCCGGCCGATCGTCCCTTCGAGCTGCGGGTGCCGGACCAGCAGCATGCCGTCGTTGCGGAACAGCGACACGACGGCGTCGTCCGCCGGAGCGGTCTGGTCGTACAGGCCCTGGAAATAACCGAGTTCCACCGCGCCCAGGATCAGGCCGAGGAACGTGCCGTCCGGGGCCGCGACCTTCCGGGCGATATAGATCGTCCAGGCGCCGTCGCCCCGGTTCGCGACCGGCCGGCCCACGTAACGCTGCAGGTCCGGGTCGGCGGAGAGCGCCTTGAAGTAGTCCCGGTCGGCGATGTTGACGGTCGGAATCGGCCAGTAGCGGCTGAAGTTGAGCAGCCGTCCGGTCCGGTCGATCAGCGTGATGGCGTTCGCCTGCGGCAGCGCCGCGATCCAGGTCTGCAAGGCCGCGTGCATGGCCGGCCGGGAAGCCGCGTCGGCGTAATGCTCGGGCGTGGCGATTCCCGCCGTGCGGAACTCGGCCAGCACGGCGTCCTGGACCAACTCGATCGCCTGCAGGGCCCGGTCGGCCTGGTCCGACAGGATCGTGGCGAGGCCGCCGAGGCTGCGCTCATTGTCCTCGACCGCCCGCGTCTCCAGATGGGCGATGAACAGGGCGGCCGAGCCCGTGATGACCAGCGCAAGCCCGAGCGCCGCCCAGGTGCGCAGGTCGAAGGCGCGCCGCCAGCTGCACCGGGTCGCCCATGCGACGAGCGGAATATCAGACTTTGAACCCACCAGGACACGCTCGAATAACGCTCTATAACAGCGCTATAGTGTCTCCGTTAACGAGTTATTGTGTCGATGCGGAGATTGGCGGGCGTTTTTACAATCGTGTCGGGTGCGTGCTTCGCGCCGATAGGAATGTCGATCCAGCAGGCGGGCCAAGGGATCACGCGCACCTCCCTCCGCACCTGACGGCGCAGAGGAAGGTGCGGCCGAAGCCTCAGGCGGCCTCGACGGCCTTGCGGCTGGAGCGGCTCTTGGCGGCCGGGGCGGACTCGGTCTTGCGGCGGCCGCGAGCCGGGGCGGGAGTCGGCTCCAGATCGGTCTCGGCGTCCGACTCCTTGTCGGCCTGCTGGGACCGGCTGGGCTGGCCGAGGCCGAGGCTCTTGGCCAGGGCCGAGCGCTGCGCCGAATAGTTCGCCGAGGTCGTCGGGTAATCGGCCGGCAGGCCGTAACGCTCCCGGTAGGCCTGCGGGTCGAGGCCGTGCTTGGTCAGGTGGCGCTTCAGCGTCTTGTACGACTTGCCGTCGATGAAGCTGATCAGACCATCGGGCCGGATCGACTTGCGGATCTGGGCCGAGGTCGGCCGATCGACAGTGTCTCCAGCCGAGGTGGAAGGTCCGGAGGCGATCGAATTGAGCGCGTCGTGGATGCTCGCGATGAGCGACGGCAATTCGGTGGGGGGCAGGGAGTTGTTGGCGACATAGGCCGCGACGACGTCCACGGTCCGTTCGATATAGTGCACTTGGGATGCCGGCGCTTCTTCGGACATTCTCGCTTTCCCTGGGTTTGACGCTCGTTGAGGTAACCTCTTGCTGCGAGTTAAAACAGTCACCGAAAAAAGCAAGGTGACTCATACAATTCCCTGTGATCGATTGAAAGTTCAGGTCTACATCGACCGGTCACGGTTACAGGTTGAAGTTGCATTGGCGCCGTTATTCCGGCACTTGCGCAGCGCTTTATCCTGGCCCGGGCAACGAATGCTGCGGCGGGCCCGGAACCGGGTTTTCGTTGTCGGGAGAGACCGTTACGCCCTAGATCAACGGCTGCCCCGGAGTGTTTTGGCGCGACTTTCCCGGCCGCTCATCGGTCTTGCCGTGAAAACGCAAAATATTTTTGCAGGATCGTCGATCGCCTGTGGGTTCAAGGCCGGATCCGGCTTCAGGCGAAGGACTTGCGGGGATCGAACGCGTCACGAACTGCTTCGCCGGCAAACACAAGCAGGCTCAGCATCACGGCGATGACCAGGAACCCGGTGAGCCCGAGCCACGGCGCCGTCAGGTTGTCTTTGCCTTGAGCGAGCAGTTCCCCGAGGGAGGGGGAGCCCGGCGGCAGGCCGAAGCCCAGGAAGTCCAGGGAGGTCAGGGTGGTGATCGAGCCGTTGAGGATGAACGGCAGGAAGGTCAGCGTCGCCACCATGGCGTTCGGCAACAGATGAACCGTCATGATGCGCAGGTTCGACAGGCCCAAGGCCCGCGCGGCCCGGACATATTCGAAGTTGCGTGCCCGCAGGAACTCGGCGCGCACGACGCTGACCAGGGCCACCCACGAGAACAGCAGCATGATTCCGAGCAAGACGAAGAAGCCGGGCGCGATGAAGGCCGAGATGATGATGATCAGGTAGAGGGTCGGGATGCCGCCCCAGACCTCGATGAACCGCTGGAAGGCGAGATCGACCCAGCCGCCGAAATAGCCCTGCACGGCGCCGGCCACGACCCCGATCGCCGAGGAGACCGCGGCCAGGATCAGCCCGAACAGCACCGAGATGCGGAAGCCGTAGATCACCCGCGCCAGTACGTCCCGGGTGGTGTTGTCGGTGCCGAGCCAGTGCCACGGGATGTCGGCGCAGGTCGCGCCGCCGAGTTTTTCGGCCACCGGCTTGCACTGGGCGTCCGAGAGCATCCAGGTCGGCGGCGACGGCGACGGGGTGGGCAGGTCCTCGTTGATCGTGTCGTAGGAGAACCGGATCGGCGGCCAGAGCGCCCAGCCGTGCTCGGCGATCTCCTTGCGGATTTCGGGCGAGCGGAAATCGGTGACCGCCAGGAAGCCGCCGAATGTCTCCTCCGGGTAGTCGACCAGCACCGGGACCAGCCACTCGCCCTTGTAGGACAGGACGATCGGCCGGTCGTTGGCGATGAACTCGGCGAACAGGCTGAGGACGAACAGCGCGGCGAAGAGCAGGAACGACCCATAGCCGAGGCGGTTGCGGCGGAAATTGTCGAGCCGGCGCCGGGCGAGCGGCGACAGCCGGCCGTGGCCATCCGAGACCGGGGCCGGGAGCGGGACGGCCTCATCGGGCCGCAGGACGATCGGCTGGGCGCCCGGCATCGGGACGACCTCGCTCTCGCCGGGGCGCGCGATCTCGTTCATGGCCGCGGCCCCTGTCGAACTGGAAGACGCTCTCTGCCGCAGGAGCGATGACGTTCACACGTCGCCAATGGATTCGGGCTGCGGTCAAATGCACGCACGACTCCCTCCCCCCTTTGCCGAGGGTGGGCCGCGAAGCGGGTCGGGAGAGGGGGGCGACGGCGCAGGCGAAAGCGCCTGCGCGCACCCCTGCTGCGTCTCTTCCGGAAACCGGGTTCCCCTCTCCCGACCCCTGCAGACGCAGGGGTCACCCTCCCCCGCAAAGGGGGGAGGGCGAGCGCGTGCCCCGCGCGGAGGGGGACGAGCACGAGGCCAAGACCAGCCTCATCCGATCGCGACGCTCGAAACAGAATCAGGCGTCGAGGCGGGTCGCGGTGCCCTCGATCTCGTTCGGGCGGACGCCGCCGGTGCGCTCCATCCAGCGGCGCAGCAGGCGGACGTTGCGGCGGTTGGCCTTGAAGGCGGCGTCGAACAGGTCGCCCGCCAGCGGCACCACGCCGAGCAGCCCGTCGAAGGCGACGTTCAGCCCCATCCGGGCCACCAGCCAGCGCGGCGCGCCGAGGCGCTTGGCCTCGTAGACGATGAACGACGAGATCACCATGCCGGCCACGTCGCCGATCACCGGCACGAGGCCGATCAGCGCGTCGAACCCGACCCGCCGGTTGATCCCCGGGATCACGAAGGCCGTGTCCATGAAATGCGCCAGGGTCTCCAGCCGGGCGAGGCTGGCTTCCCGGTCGAGATCCGTCGACAGGAACGGCGGCAGGCGCCCAGAGGCGCCGCCGGGAAAAGTCTTGGCACCGGGAAAGGTCTTGGCGCCGGCGGCGGGACCGGTCCGGGAAGCCTGGGAGAAATCCATCGCGGGGATCCGTCGGAGAGCCATTACGACCAACGACGTGGCCCCCCCGGGGGATCCCCGCAAGGAACGCGCCTGCGACCATCATGCCGCACCCCCGGCGAGGCCCTGCATCCGCTCCAGGGCCGCATCCAGGGTGGCGTCGGCCTTGGCGAAGCACAGGCGCACGAGGCTGCGCACGGAGCCGTCCGGGTAGAACGCGCTCACCGGGATCGCCGCGACGCCGTGGCGGGTGACCAGCGCCTCGCAGAAGGCCACGTCGTCGGCGTAGCCGAGGCCCGCGATGTCGATGTTGAGGAACCACGTCGCCTGCGCCGGCAGGACCCGGAAGCCGAGGTCGCGCAGGCCGCCGGCCAGCCGGTCGCGGGAGGCGGCGTAGCCCGCCCGCATGGATTCGAACCACGGGTCCGGCTTGGCGAGGCCGTAGGCCACCGCGTCCTGCAGGTTGGGGGGCGTGGTGAAGGTGAGGAACTGGTGCGCCTTGGCCAGGACCGGCATCAGCCGGGCATCGGCCATCACGAAGCCGACCTTCCAGCCGGTGAGCGAAAAGATCTTGCCCGCCGAGCCGATCTTGACCGTCCGCGCGCGCATCCCCGGCAGCGCCATCAGCGGCTGATGGCGGGCGCCGTCGAAGACCACGTGCTCCCAGACCTCGTCGCAGATCGCGGTGACGTCGAAGCGCGTGCAGTACCGGGCGAGCAGTGCCAGGTCGTCCGCCGCGAACAGGGTCGCGCTCGGGTTGAGCGGATTGTTCAGCACCACCGCCCGGGTGCGCGGGCCGAACGCGGCGGCGAGCGCCGCCTCGTCGAGCCGGAAGGACGGCGGCTGCAGGGATACGATCCGCGGCACGCCGCCGGCCCGCTGCACCAGCGGTAGGTAGGCGTCGTACATGGGCGCGAACAGCACGACCTCGTCGCCGGGCTCGATCAGGGCCAACAGGGCGCCGGCCAGGGCTTCCGTGGCCCCGGAGGTCACCATCACCTCGGTCTCGGGATCGAGGGCGAGGCCCTGGTGGCGGGCGTAATGGGCGGCCACGGCCTCGCGCAGGGCCGGCAGCCCCATCATCGGCGGGTACTGGTTCCAGCCCTCGAGCAACGCCCGGGCGCCGCGCTCGCGCACGTCCGCCGGTCCCGGATCGTCGGGAAAGCCCTGCCCGAGATTGACCGCGTCGTGGGCGCGGGCGAGCCGCGACATGGTCTCGAACACCGTGGTCGGAAGGGCGGCGAAGACCGGGTTCATGCGGGGCGGGACGCCGCTTCGGGCGCAGCAGACGATGGGAGCATCGCCAGGATGTAGCATGGGGTCGGCGGCGTACGGAATGTGCGCGGCCGCACAGACCCGGCCGTCCCGGCGGATCGGGCCGCTGACGAATGTTGACATTCATCAGTCGTAACGTAGGTTCGTCTCACGGCCGGAGCGGCGCTCTAGCCGGCGGGGCTTTGCCCCCTCGCTCCGTCAGCGAGATGCCGCTCCGGTCCTCGTCAAAGGGTCACCGATCTCCGGATCGGTGGCCCTTTTCGCATGAAGGAGGCCGATCGGCCTGGTAAGGGTCCGGCTGACGGGATGCGACCATGCGGACGACACGCTGCCTCCTCCTCGCCCTGCTGATCGCCGGAACCGGCCTTGCCCTCCGGCTCGGCCTGCCGGTCGCGCCCGTGGACGCGCCGTTCCGCGCGGTGCTGAAGGCCTATGCGGCACCGGATCCGTCCGCCGCGGAGCCCAGCAACACGGCTGAAACCTCGGCGCCCTAGTGACGGCACATTGGCCGGGCATCCAGCACCTGCCCGGCGACGGAATATGCCGCAGCGGCCCGACGCCATCCGGCCCGTATAGCCGCTTAGGCCGATGCGACCGTCCGGGCCGCGAAGCATCGGGCGGCCGGGACATGCGCCATGGGGGCGTGCACAGCGAGGGATAGGGTACCGCCGGTCGCGCAGGCGTCCGGCATGTGCTCTAGTCAGGCATGAACGAGAGTTCACCGATCCGCACCGATAGGGCACGCGCCTACCAGCCCGGCGAGGCGCCGGCGCGCGATGTCCGCACGCGGCGCTTCCGGCCGATCCGCTGGCTCGTGATCCTGGCCCTGCTGGCGGGCGCCGGGGCGATCGGCCATCGCTGGTACGAGGCGCGCACCGACAAGGCCGCCGAGCCGGCCACGGCCCACAAGGGCGGCGGCCGCGGCGGCCGGCACGGCGGCGGGGACATGCCGCAGGCCGTGGGCATCGCCGCGGTCACCACCGGCGACATGCCGGTGGTGCTCCAGGGCCTCGGCACCGTGACGCCGCTCGCCACTGTGACGGTGAAGTCGCAGATCAGCGGCTACCTGATGGCGGTGAAGTTCCGCGAGGGCCAGGCGGTCAAGGCCGGCGACGAGCTCGCCCTGATCGATTCCCGGCCCTACGAGGCGCTGCTCGCCCAGTACCAGGGCCAGCTCGCCCGCGACCAGGCCCTGCTGCAGAACTCGAAGCTCGACCTGCAGCGCTACCAGACGCTGAACCGGCAGGATTCGATCTCGAAGCAGAACGTCGACACGCAAGCCGCCCTGGTCAAGCAGAACGAGGGCACGGTGGCGGCCGACCAGGCGCTGGTCGATCAGCAGAAGCTCAATATCGCCTACACCCACATCACCGCGCCGGTGGACGGGCGGGTCGGCCTGCGGCAGGTCGATCAGGGCAACTACATCTCGGCCGCCTCCACGGCGATCGTGGTGGTGACCCAGCTCCATCCGATCTCGGTGATCTTCACCCTGCCGGAGGACGACGTCTCCCGGGTGATGCGCCAGGTCCGGGCCGGCGCCAAGCTCGCCGTGCGCGCCTACGACCGCGGCGACGCCCACCAGATCGCGGTCGGCACCCTCGACACGGTCGACAACCAGATCGACACGACCACCGGCACGGTGAAGCTGCGGGCCCTGTTCGACAACGCCGACGAGGAGCTGTTCCCGAACCAGTTCGTGAACGCCAAGCTCACCGTCGACACGGTGCGGGCGGCGACGCTGGTGCCGAATTCCGGCCTGCTGCAGGGCACCCCCGGCACCTACGTCTACCTGATGGACGGGGACGCCAAGGTCACGGTCCGGCCGATCAAGACCGGTGAGACCGACGGGACCAACACCGTCGTGGCCTCCGGCCTGAAGCCGGACGACCGGATCGTCACCGACGGCACCGACCGGCTCAAGGACGGCGCCGAAGTCCGGATCACCGACGGGGCGCAGGCTTCGGGCGCGACCGGCGCGGTCACGGGGGCCGACGACAAGCCGGGTGCGAAGCCGGCTGACGGGCCGAACGGGGCAGCCGAGACCGCCCCTCCGGCGGCTCCGGAGGGCGGCCGCCGGCACGGGCGCCGGTCGGCACAGTGAGCTCGGCCATGGTGCGCCTGCCATGAACCCGTCCCGCCTCTTCATCCTCCGTCCGGTCGCCACGACGCTGCTGATGCTGGCGATCCTGATCGTCGGCGGCGTCTCGTACCTGAACCTGCCGGTCTCGGCGCTCCCGGCCGTCGACTACCCGACAATCCAGATCCAGACCTTCTATCCGGGCGCGAGCCCCGAGGTGATGACCTCCTCGGTCACGGCGCCGCTGGAGCGGCAGTTCGGCCAGCTCGCCAACCTCAACCAGATGACCTCGCAATCCTCCGCGGGCGCTTCGGTCATCACGCTGCAGTTCAACCTGGACCTGCCGCTGGACATCGCCGAGCAGCAGGTCCAGGCGGCGATCAACGCCGCCGGCAACCTGCTTCCGTCGGACCTGCCGGCGCCGCCGATCTACGCCAAGGTCAACCCGGCCGACACGCCGGTCCTGACCCTGGCGCTGACCTCCAAGACCATGCCGCTGACCCAGGTCCGGGACCTGGCCGAATCGCGCCTGGCCCAAAAAATCAGCCAGGTGGCCGGCGTCGGCCTCGTCAGCATCTCGGGCGGCCAGCGGCCGGCCGTGCGGGTGCGGTTCAACGCCCGGGCGCTCGCCGCCTACGGGCTGAACATCGACGACCTGCGCACCACCATCACCAACCTCAACGTCAACACTCCCAAGGGCTCGATCGACGGGCCGAAGCAATCCTACGCGATCAATGCCAACGACCAGATCCGCGACCCGAAGGCCTACAAAGCGGCGATCATCGCGTATCGCAACGGCGCCCCGGTGATGCTTTCGGAGGTCGCCGACGTGGTCGAGGGGCCGGAGAACACCAAGCTCGGCGCCTGGGCCGACGGGACGCCGGCGGTCATCCTCAACATCCAGCGCCAGCCGGGCGCCAACGTCATCGCCACCGTCGACAAGATCAAGGCGCTGCTGCCGCAGATGCAGGCGAGCCTGCCGTCCGCCGTCGCGGTGGTGCCACTCACCGACCGCACCACCACGATCCGGGCCTCCGTGGATGACGTGCAGTTCGAGCTGGGGCTGGCGATCGCGCTGGTCGTGCTGGTGATCTTCCTGTTCCTGCGCAGCCTGTCGGCGACGCTGATCCCGAGCCTGTCGGTGCCCCTGTCGCTGATCGGCGCCCTGTCGGTGATGGACCTCTACGGCTTCTCCCTCGACAACCTGTCGCTGATGGCGCTGACCATCGCCACCGGCTTCGTGGTCGACGACGCCATCGTGGTCATCGAGAACATCGCCCGCCACGTCGAGGCGGGCGATTCGCCCCTGGAGGCGTCCCTGAAGGGCTCGCGCGAGATCGGCTTCACCATCATCTCGCTCACCGTCTCGCTGATCGCGGTGCTGATCCCGCTGCTGTTCATGGGCGACGTGGTCGGGCGCCTGTTCCACGAATTCGCGATCACGCTGGCGGCCACCATCGTGATCTCCGCGGTGGTCTCCCTGACCCTGGTGCCGATGCTGTGCGCGCGCCTGCTCAAGCACGCCCCCGAGGCCCAGATCCGCCGCCGCGAGGGCGTGTTCGCCCGCGCGGGCCGGCGCGCCACCGACGGCACGATCGCCGCCTACGGCCGCGCGCTCCAGGTGGTGCTGAACCATCAGGGCCTGACCCTGCTGGTGGCCCTCGGGACCCTGGTCCTGACCGTCTACCTGTTCGTGGTCATCCCCAAGGGCTTCTTCCCGGTGCAGGATACCGGGGTGATCCAGGGCATCACACAGGCCGACCAGTCCGTCTCCTACGGCGCCATGGCCGAGCGCCAGCAGCGGATGGCCGCGCTCGTCCTGCAGGATCCGGACGTCGCCAGCCTGTCCTCGTTCATCGGGGTCGACGGTCAGAACGTCACGCTCAATTCCGGCCGGATGCTGATCAACCTCAAGCCGCGCGACCAGCGGACGGAGTCGGCCGGCGCGATCATCCGGCGGATCAATGCGGCGACCCGGGCCGAGCCCGGCATGCGCCTGTACATGCAGCCGGTCCAGGACCTGACCATCGACACCGCGGTCTCGGCGACTCAGTACCAGGTCATCCTCGAGACCCCGAACCTGAACGATTTCGAGACCTGGGTGCCGCGCTTCACCGAGGCCCTGGCGAAATCCCCCGTGGTCGCCGACGTGGCGAGCGATCATCAGGCTCAAGGCCTGGCCGCCTACGTCACCATCGACCGGCCCACCGCGGGCCGCTACGGCATCACGCCGGCGACCATCGACAACGCCCTCTACGACGCCTTCGGCCAGCGGATCATCTCGACGATCTTCACCCAGTCCAACCAGTACCGGGTGATCCTCGAGGCCGACCCGACCCTGCACACGACCGTGCGCAGCCTCGAGACGATCTACCTGCCGTCCTCGACGGCGACCAACGGCCAAGTGCCGCTCTCCGCGGTGGCGCGGATCAGCGAGCGGCGGGCGCCCCTGCTGATCTCGCATCTCGGGCAGTTCCCCGCCACCACGGTGTCGTTCAACCTCGCACCCGGGGCGGCCCTCGGGCAGGCGGTCGAGGCGATCGAGCAGGCCAAGGCCGCGATCGACCTGCCGCCCTCGTTCCGGGTGGTGCCGCAGGGCTCGGTCTTCGTGTTCCAGTCGGCGCTCAGCAACGAGCTGTTCCTGGTGCTCGCGGCGATCATCACCGTCTACATCGTGCTGGGCGTGCTCTACGAGAGCTTCATCCACCCGATCACGATCCTGTCTACCCTGCCGTCGGCCGGCATCGGGGCGCTGCTCGGCCTGATGCTGTTCGGCCTGTCCCTCGACATCATCGCGGTGATCGGCATCGTGCTGCTGATCGGCATCGTCAAGAAGAACGCGATCATGATGATCGACTTCGCGCTCCAGGCCGAGCGCGAGGACGGGCTCGATCCCCGGGAGGCGATCTTCCAGGCCTGCCTGCTGCGCTTCCGTCCGATCCTGATGACGACGCTGGCCGCCCTGTTCGCCGCGGTGCCGCTGATCCTCGGCACCGGCGTCGGCTCGGAGTTGCGCCAGCCGCTCGGCATCTGCATCGCCGGCGGCCTGATCGTCAGCCAGATCCTGACCCTGTTCACGACCCCGGTGATCTATCTGGCCTTCGACCGGCTGGAACGCCGGATCGCCGGGCGGCGGGCGCCGGATGTCGCGGGCGGCGAGGCGCTGCCGTGAACATCTCCGAGCCGTTCATCCGCCGGCCGGTCGCGACCACGCTGCTCACGATCGGCGTGCTGCTCGCCGGCCTGTTCGCGTTCCTGAAGCTGCCGGTGGCGCCGCTGCCGCAGATCGACTTTCCGGTGATCCTGGTCCAGGCGCAGATGCCGGGCGGCTCGCCCGAGACCATGGCGACCACCGTGGCGGCGCCCCTCGAACGGCGGCTGGGTGCCATCGCGGACGTCAACGAGATGACCTCCACGAACGCGCTCGGCTCCACCCGGATCGTGCTGCTGTTCGGGCTGAACCGCGACATCGACGGGGCGGCCCGCGACGTGCAGGCGGCGATCAACGCGGCGCGCGCCGACCTGCCGGCCTCGCTCCGGCAGAATCCGACCTATCGGAAGTTCAACCCCGCCGACACGCCGATCATCATCCTGGGCCTGACCTCGGAGACGCTGACCCGCGGCCAGGTCTACGATTCGGCCGCCACCGTGGTGCAGCAGAAGCTGTCGCAGCTGCCCGGGGTCGGCAACGTCGATATCGGCGGCTCGTCCCTGCCGGCGGTGCGGGTCGAGCTCGATCCCACCGCCCTGTTCAACTACGGCATCGGCCTGGAGGGCATCCGGGCGGCGCTCGCCTCGGCCAACGCCAACTCGCCCAAGGGCGAGATCGATGCCGGGGGCCGGCGCTACCAGCTCTACGCCAACGACCAGGGCCGCAAGGCCGAGGATTACCGCGACATCATCGTGGCCTACCGCAACGGCGCCGCGGTGAAGCTCACGGATGTGGGCCAGGTGCTCGACGGCGTCGAGGACAAGCGCAACCTCGGCATCGTCAACGGCAAGGCCGGGGTGCTGCTGTTCGTCTACAAGCAGCCCGGCGCCAACGTGGTCGAGACCATCGACGCCGTGAAGAAGGCGCTGCCGCAGCTCACCGCGGCCCTGCCGGGCGGCATCGACATCAAGCTCACCGGCGACCGCAGCGCCACGATCCGGGCGTCGCTCGCGGCCACCGAGGAGACGCTGCTGGTGGCGGTCGGCCTCGTGATCCTGGTGGTGTTCGGCTTCCTGCGCTCCGGCCGGGCGACCCTGATCCCCGCGGTGGCGGTGCCGATCTCGATCATCGGCACCTTCTCGGCGATGTACCTGCTCGGCTATTCGCTCAACATCCTGTCGCTCACCGCCCTGATCATCGGCACCGGCTTCGTGGTCGACGACGCCATCGTGGTGCTGGAGAACGTCCAGCGCCACATCGAGGAGGGCAAGCCGCGGCTGCAGGCGGCCCTGATCGGCGCCCGGGAGGTCGGCTTCACGGTGATCTCGATGAGCCTCTCGCTCATCGCGGTGTTCCTGCCGATCCTGCTGATGGGCGGCCTGATCGGCCGGATCTTCCAGGAATTCTCCGTCACCCTGTCGCTGTCGATCCTGATCTCGCTGGTGTTGTCGCTCACGACGACACCGATGATGTGTGCGCGGCTGCTACGGGCCGAGGGGCACGGGCGCCCGGCGGGACGCCGGCCGAACGTTTTGATCCGCGGCCTCGAAGGCAGCTTCTCCTGGCTGCTCGACGGCTATGCCCGGACGCTCTCCGTGGCGCTGGCCCATCCGCGCATGGTGCTGCTGAGCCTGCTCGCCACGGTGGGGCTCAACGTCTACCTCTACGTCATCGTGCCGAAGGGCTTCTTCCCCGAGCAGGATACCGGGCAGATGATGGGCGGCATCCAGGCCGACCAGCGCATCTCGTTCCAGTCGATGGAGGCCAAGCTCCGGCAGGCCACCACCATCGTGGGCGCGGATCCGGCGGTGGAGAGCGTCGTCGGATTCACGGGCGGGCGCGGCACCAACTCGGCCAACGTGTTCATCGGGTTGAAGCCGATCGGCGAGCGGGCGCCGATCTCGGAGGTGATGGCGCGGCTGCGTCCGAAGCTGGCCCAAGTCGCGGGCGCGCGGCTCTACGTCTTCCCGCGCCAGGACCTGCAGATGGGTGGCCGCCAGAGCTTCGCCCAGTACCAGTACACCCTCCAGGGCGACACCGCCGAGGAGCTGTTCGCCGCCGCCCCGAAGCTGGTCACCGCCCTGCAGAAGGATCCGACCTTCGCGGACGTCACCTCGGACCAGCAAGAGGGCGGGCTGGAGACCCGGGTGGTGATCGACCGCGCCACCGCGTTCCGCTACGGCATCACCCCGAACAAGATCGACAACACCCTCTACGACGCCTTCGGGCAGCGCCAGGTCTCGACCATCTACAACCCCCTGAACCAGTACCACGTCGTGATGGAGATCGCCCCGCGCTACCTGGAATCCCCCGAGACGCTGAAGCAGATCTTCGTCTCGACCTCCGGGGGCAACGCCCCGGGCTCGGCCACCACCAACGCGGTAGCCGGCACCGTGGCGGCGGCGGGCGGCGTCAACACCAACGCGGCCACTGGCACCAGCAGCCCGGGGAGCGCCGCCGCAGCCCCGACGGGGGCCACCACCGCCACGGGGGCGGTCGGCGGTGCGTCGACCGGTGCCGCCGCGGCGGCCGCCACCAGCACGGCCGATGCGTCCTCGAACGCCGCCGCGATCGCGTCCGATTCCGCGCGCAACGCCTCCTCCAACGCCATCGCGGCGAGCAAGGGCGGCGCCTCCTCGAGCGCGCCGGTCTCGGCCGCCAAGGAGACCATGATCCCGCTCTCGGCCTTCGCGCGGATCGAGCCCGGCAGCGCCCCCGTGCAGGTGAGCCACCAGGGCCTGTTCGTCGCCACGACGATCTCGTTCAACCTCGCGCCGGGCAAGAGCCTGTCGGACGCCACCGAGGCGATCGACCGGGCGACGTCATCCCTGCGGCTGCCGGCCACGATCCACGGCGAGTATGCCGGCGCGGCCAAGAACTACGTGGCCTCGGCCTCGCGCCAGCCGCTCCTGATCCTGGCCGCGATCCTGGCGGTCTACGCGGTGCTCGGCATCCTATACGAGAGCTTCGTGCACCCGCTGACGATCCTCTCGACCCTCCCGTCGGCCGGCGTCGGCGCGGTGCTGGCCCTGCTGGTCACCGGCACCGAATTCACGATCATCGCGCTGATCGCGGTGTTCCTGCTGATCGGCATCGTGAAGAAGAACGCGATCATGATGATCGACGTGGCGATCGATGCGGAGCGGACCCGGGGCGCGAATCCCGTGGACGCGATCCGCGAGGCCTGTCTCGTGCGCTTCCGGCCGATCATGATGACCACGCTGGCCGCGATGCTCGGCGCCGTGCCGCTGATCCTGGCCACCGGCGAGGGGGCCGAGCTGCGCCGGCCCCTCGGCATCGCCATCGTGGGCGGATTGATCGTGAGCCAGTTCCTGACCCTGTACACCACCCCCGTCGTCTACCTGACCCTCGACCGCCTCCGGCACCGGGTGCTCGCCCGCCGCCGCGGCGCCGGGCCCGGCGGCGCAGCGGCACTGCCGGCCGGAGAGTGATGCGTCCGTTTTCACGTGAAACACCGGCGGCACCCGCGCGCACAATTTTCCCTCCCCCCTCTGCGGGGGAGGGTACCCTGCGCAGCAGGGGGGGCCGGGACGAAGTCCCGCGAGAGGGGCAGCGCGACGGTTCAGGACGTGTCGCCCGTCGCGACCTCTTCGGCACCGTCGCTCCCCTCTCCCGACCCGGCCTGACGGCCGGCCCACCCTCCCCCGCAGAGGGGGGAGGGAGAGGCGCGCGAGGGCTGCGTCGCGCCTTCCTCCTCCTCCCCCTCATCCCCGCCTTGACGGGCTGCGTGGTCGGCCCCGACTACACCCGCCCCTCCGTGGAGACGCCGCTCGCCTACAAGGAAGGCGGCCAGCGCGAGGACAGCCCGGCCGTCGTGGTGGCGCGGAAAAAGGGCTGGCGCGAGGCCCGGCCCAACGACGCGGTCGAGCGCGGCGACTGGTGGCGCGTGTTCAGGGACCCGACCCTCGATCGCCTGATCCGCCTTGTCGATGTCGACAACCAGTCCCTCCGGCAGGCGGTGGCGAATTACCGGCAGGCGCGGGCCCTGGTCGCCTCGGCCCAGGCCGCCCTGTACCCGACGGTGGTCGGAGCCCCGAGCATCACCCGGACCGGCAGCGGCAGCACCGTGCGCACCAGTGCTTCGCTGCTCGGCCAGGCGAGCTGGGAGCTCGACCTGTTCGGCGGCACCCGCCGGAACATCGAGAGCGAGGCGGCGCTGGCCCAGGCCGACGCCGCCACGATCGCCTCGACCCGCCTGACCATCCAGGCCGAAATCGCCGCCGATTATCTCACCGTCCGCTACGCCGACGCCCTCCAGAAGGTGCTCGACGAGAACGTCGCGAACTTCAAGAAGACGCTCGGCATCACCGAGAACCAGTACGCGGCCGGGGTGGCGGCCCGCTCCGACGTGATCACCGCGCAGACCCAGGTCCAGACCATCGAGGCCCAGGCCATCGCGATCCGGCTGACCCGGGTCCAGTACGTCAACGCCATCGCCACCCTGATCGGGCGCCCGCCCTCGGAGGTCTCGATCCCGGTGGCCGGCATTGCCCGCAACCCGCCGCCCGTGCCGGTCGGGATCCCGTCCGACCTGCTCGAGCGGCGTCCGGACGTGGCCCAGGCCGAGCGCCTGGTGCAGGGGCAGAGCGAACGGATCGGCGTGGCCGTGGCGGCCTTCTTCCCCACGGTGACGATCTCGGCCCAGGGCGGCGTGTCCGGGCTGACCCGCAATGGCCTGTTCTCGGCCGCCAACCAGGTCTGGTCGACGACGGCGGCGGGAACCGAGGTCCTGTTCGACGGCGGTGCCCGCACGGCGGCCGTCCGCTCGGCCGAGGCCGGCTACGACGCCGCGGTGGCCAATTACCGGCAGGTGGTGCTCGCCGCCCTGGCGGAGGTCGAGAATCAGATGGCGGCCCTGCGCATCCTGGGCCTGCAACAAGGCGCCCAGGACGCCGCCGTCGAGTCCTCACGTAAGGCCGTGGAGATCACGCTGAACGAGTACCGGGCCGGCACGCAGAACTTCACCACCGTGGTGACCGCGCAGGGCCTGCTCGTCTCCAACGAGATCAACGCCCTCCAGGTCCGGCTCAACCGCTTCACCGCGGCGGTCACGCTGATCCGGGCGCTCGGCGGCGGCTGGGACGTGCGCTCCCTGCCGAGCGATGCCGAGTTGAAGGGCCCGACCCTGCCGATCGACCAGGGCGGCCAGGCCGTCCGCGTGGACGAGTAGCTTATCGAGGCTCCGCCCCGAGGCCCCGCCAAAGGGCCGAGCCCTTTGGGATCCCGATTTCGGGCCGGGCTCCCCCCTGGAGCCGGAACGGGCATTGCTACGGCGGGTTGTCACGCCGATTTGCTGCACCGCAGCCGGATGGGAGCCAGGAATGGCCGAGCAGACGATAGCCCTCAAGGACGATGCGGCCAGCGGCACCAAGCCGGCCCCGCCCTGCACGCTGGTGATCTTCGGGGCGGGCGGCGACCTGACCAAGCGCCTGCTGATGCCCTCACTCTACAACCTCGCGGGAGCCGGGCTCCTGCCGGAGGGTTTTTCGATCCTGGGCGTCGACCATTCGGACGGCACCGACGAGTCCCTGCGGGACAGCCTCACCAAGACCATGGAGGCGTTCAGCAAGGACCCGACCTCGGAATTCCACGCCGACCACATCGACCCGAAGAGCTGGGGCTTCATCCGCGACCGGCTGCACTACCTAAAGGGCGATTTCGAGAAGCCCGAGACCTTTGCGGCGGTCAAGGAGAAGGTCAGCGGCAGCGCGGTGTTCTACTGCGCGGTGGCGGCCCGGTTCTTCGGCACGATCGTCGACGGGCTCGGCCAGGCCGGGCTGCTCAAACAGGAGAACGGCGATTTCCGCCGGGTGGTGATCGAAAAACCGTTCGGCTCCGACCTCGCCTCCGCCCGGGAGCTCAATGCCCGGATCCTGAAGCAGGGCGACGAGACGCAGTTCTACCGGATCGACCACTTCCTCGGGAAGGAGACGGTCCAGTCGATCATGGCGTTCCGCTTCGCCAACGGCCTGCTGGAGCCGGTCTGGCGGCGGGAATACATTGACAGCGTCCAGATCACCGCGGCCGAGACCGTGGGCGTCGAGGAGCGCGGCGGCTTCTACGAGCCGACCGGGGCGCTCCGGGACATGGTGCCCAACCACATGTTCCAGCTGCTCTGCATGGTCGCCATGGAGCCGCCGAACTCCTTCGACGCCGAGGCGGTGCGCTCGGAGAAGGCCAAGCTCGCCGAGGCCGTCCGGCCGATCCCCCCGGAGGACGCGGTGCGCGGCCAGTACAAAGCCGGCACGTCGGAGGGGCGCGACGTCCCGGGCTACCGCGACGAGCCGCATGTCGCCAAGGATTCAGTCACCGAGACCTACATCGCCCTGAAGCTCAACATCGAGAACTGGCGCTGGGCCGGGGTGCCGTTCTACGTCCGCACCGGCAAGCGCATGACCGGGCGGCGCACCGAGATCGCCGTGCTGTTCAAGCCGGCCCCGTTCAAGATGTTCGAGGACACGCCCAACGCCGATCTCGGCCCCACGGTGATGCGGATCATGATCGACCCGGACCACGGGGTCGGCACCGAATTCAACGTGAAGGTCCCGGGCCCGGAGATGAAGATCGGCCGGGTGAGCGCGGCGTTCCGCTACAAGGACTTCTTCGCCGACCAGCCGAATGTCGGCTACGAGACCCTGCTGTACGATTGCATGATCGGCGACGCGACCCTGTTCCAGCGGGCCGACAACATCGAGGCCGGCTGGGCGGCGGTCGATCCGTTGCTCAAGGGCTGGCCGCAGGCGGACGTGAAGCCCTATCCGGCCGGCAGCACCGGGCCGAAGGAAGCCGACGAGCTCCTGGCCCGGGACGGCCGCCACTGGCTGGGCCTCGACGGGAAGACGGATTGAGAATCGGAGAGCCATGCCGGATCTGACGATCATGTGGTCGGATCCGGCCGTTTTCCGACCGATCGTGTCGTGCTAGCCTCCGGCTATCTTGGAGAGATCCCGTCGAGCAGAGGGACGGCGACTTTGGGCGAAGCGACGTTCACCTTTCAGGTCGATGAGACACTGAAGAACGAGTTCTCTCAGGTCGCACAAGATCGCGACCGTAACGGCGCCCAGCTGTTGCGTGACTTCATGCAAGCCTACGTCCAACAGCAGCGGGACGAAACCGAGCACGACGCGTGGTTTCGCCGGCAAGTTCAGATCGGGTTGAAGTCCGCCAATAGCGGCCGTGTGATCGCCGCCGAAGAGGTCGAAGCGCGGTTCGCGGCCAGGCGGGCAACCACACAGCGACGGCTCGATGCCTCGAAATGAAGGCGTTGATCTGGACGCTTGAAGCGCTTCAGGACCGCGACGCCGTCTACGATTACATTGAGGCCGACAATCCAGCGGCTGCCATCGCGTTCGATAAGCGGTTCACCGAGACGTCCGCCCGCTCGGTGAAGCATCCCGCACTCGGCCGGCCGGGACGTGTCGCAGGCACTCGGGAGTTGATCGTCCACCGCAGGTACATCATCGTCTACGACGTCGATGATGTCTCCGTGCGGATGCTTCGGGTCTTGCACGCCGCCTTGCAATGGCCGCCCCGGTCGAGCTGAGTTCCGGGATCTCCAAACTGATCTCAGCGCCGCTTGAACGGCAGCATCGCCGCCACGGCGAGCGCGTCGACCCGGTTGTTCAGCGGGTCGCTGGCATGGCCCTTGACCCAGTGCCAAGCCACCTCGTGGCGCTCGCGGGCGGCGTCGATCCGGCGCCAGAGGTCCTCGTTCTTCACCGGCTTCTTGTCGGCGGTGCGCCAGCCCCGGGCCTTCCAATTGTGGATCCAGCTGGTGACGCCCTGGCGCAGGTACTGCGAGTCCGTGAACAGGTCGACCCGGCAGGGGCGCTTGAGCGCCTCCAGGGACTCGATCGCCGCCAGGATCTCCATGCGGTTGTTGGTGGTGAAGGCTTCGCCGCCCGACAGTTCCTTCTGGGTGTCGCCGAAGATCAGGATCGCGCCCCAGCCGCCCGGGCCGGGATTCCCCGAGCAGGCGCCGTCCGTGTAGATCTTCACCCGCGTCGGCTCGGCCGCGGTCTCGGTCACGTCGTCGCTCATTCCATCCTCAAGCCTGCCGCCCGTAATCGCGCGCGTCCCGCGCCTGGCGGTGGAAGGTGAGCCGGCGATCGAACTCCCGCGGGTCCTTGGGCTTCACCAGGGCGCCGGGCGGTACGTTCAGCCAATCGACCAGGCGGGTCAGCATGAAGCGCAAAGCCGCGCCCCGGCACAGGATCGGCAGCGCCGCGACCTCCGCGGGCTCCAGCGGCCGCACCGCCTCGTAGCCGGCGATCAGCGCCGCCGCCATGTCCCGGTGGAAGCGGCCGTCGGCCTCGAAGCACCAGGCGTTGAGGCACACCGCGAGGTCGTACGCGAAGGCGTCCGTGCAGGCGAAGTAGAAGTCGATCAGGCCCGAGAGGGCGTCGCCGATGAAGAACACGTTGTCGGTGAACAGGTCCGCGTGGATCACCCCGCCCGGCAGGTTTTTGGGCCAGGAGGCTTCGAGGAGCGCGAGGTCGGCGCGGGTCCGCTCCGCCAGCCCGGGCTCGACCGAATCGGCCTGGGCCTCGGCCTGCGCGAAGAGCGGGCGCCAGGATTCCACTGAGAGGCTGTTTGCGCGCATCATCCCGAAATCGGCGCCGGCGGCGTGGAGTTCGGCCAGCGCCCGGCCCAGTTCCCGGCAATGCCCGACGCCGGGTGTCTTGACCGAGACGCCCTCCAGGAAGCTGACGATGGCGGCCGGCCGCCCGCAGAGCTGGCCGAGCGCCGTGCCGGCCCGATCCCGCACCGGCTGCGGGCAGGCGAGGCCGCGGGCCGAGAGGTGCTCCATCAGCCCGATGAAGAACGGCAGGTCGCCCGCCCGCACCCGCTTCTCGTAGAGGGTCAGGATATAGGAGCCCTGGGTGGTGTGGAGGAAGAAGTTGGAATTCTCGACGCCCTCGGCGATGCCCTTGAAAGAGAGCAGGCTGCCGATGTCGTAGGCGGACAAAAACTCGGAGAGCGCCGCGTCGGATACCTCGGTGTAGACGGCCACGTGTTCGCGCTCGGGTTCGGGATTCTTCTGGGCGTTGGGATCGCCGATGAACGTCGGCGAAGCCGACGTCGATCCCAGGCTTCCCACCCATGCCCCTCATCCTGAGGTGCTGCGCGATCCTCGATCGCGCAGCCTCGAAGGAGGCTTCCAGGGATCGGGGCGGGATCTGGAGCCCTCCTTCGAGGCCCGCCGATCTTCGATCTCCGGGCACCTCAGGATGAGGGTGTGGGTTGGAAGAACCTACTCGGCGGCTTCGCTGCGCAGCTCGCGCGGAAGCGGG
>NZ_JAKSYL010000038.1 GCF_022829515.1 Methylobacterium sp. J-048 | reverse complement strand
TCGGCCTCGATCCGGTCTGAGGCGCACCCGGCTTACGCCGCGAGAACCAACTCCTCGTCCGCCTCCCGTCGCACCGGAACAGCGACCGCCGGGGCGGAGGGTTTCGGGCGCCAGGTCTCGCCGAGCGCCAGGAGCGCGGCGTCCGCCACGCGCAAGCGGACGAGGTCGCAGCCGCGCAGCTTGCTGTCGATGGCAGTGTTGAACAGGGCGAGGTCGCGAGTGCGGCCCTCGTGCTGTAAGCGGGTGCGGATCGCCCAGATGTGCTTTGGCTTGAACGGC
>NZ_JAKSYL010000043.1 GCF_022829515.1 Methylobacterium sp. J-048 | reverse complement strand
AGAAAGGATACCGGCCGATCGCCATTACGAATTGCTGCGCCGTTGATGATCAGCCGCTCGAAGGGCTTCAAAGTGAGGCGTAGGCCCATTATTCGATGTCCTCTCAATTTGAGAGTTTTTGAACATGAGGCGTTAACGATCTTCTAACGACTACAGCGTTTCACAGATCGATTTAACATGTCGGCAATGAGCAAGGACGTAGATCGTGGGTGCCGCCAATACGGCGGTTTATAGCGCCCAAAAGGACCGCTCCTATGTCTGGTGTCACCCTTACTGCCGCCACCCGCCAGAACCTGCTTTCGCTGCAGGATACGGCCTCGCTGACCGCGACCACTCAGAACCGGCTCTCCACCGGCCTGAAGGTCTCCTCGGCACTCGACAACCCGGTGAGCTTCTTCACCTCCCAGTCGCTCAGCCAGCGCTCGGGCGATCTCGGCAACCTGCTCGACGGGATCTCCAACGGCGTCCAGGCGATCCAGGCCGCCAACCAGGGTCTCACCTCGATCCAGAAGCTGGTCGATCAGGCCAAGTCCGTCGCCAACCAAGCGCTGTCCACCCAGATCACCACCACGGGCACCGCCTCGGCCGCCTACACCAATTCGACGAGTGCCGGCGCGACCACTGTGAACCTGTACGTCAATGGTGCCTCGACCTCGGTGGCTCTGTCTTCGGGCGACACAATCGACCAGGCCCTGACCAAGCTCAACACAGTCGTAGGTGCCGGCAGCTTCTCGAAGAGCACCGACGGCACCAAGATCGTAATGAACGCGTCCTCGGACGTGGAATTCAAGGACACAGCCAGCCAGACGGCTCTCGGCTTCACGGCGGGCACCGCTTCTTCCGGTCCCACCTACGGGACGGTTGCCGCTGCCAGCCAGAGCTCCGATCTCAGCGTCTCGGGCGTGTCGGCCCGGGCGACGCTCGCCTCGCAGTACAACAGCCTGCTGACCCAGATCGATCAGTTGGCCGGCGACTCCAGCTTCAACGGCACGAACCTGATCAACGGCAAGGGCGACAACAACAACCTGACGATCAACTTCAATCCGAAGGGCAACTCGAACCTCACGGTAACCGCTACCGACGAGACTTCGAGCGGTCTCGGTCTGACCGCGATCACCGGGAGTTCAGCCAAGACGTCAACGGTCGGGCAGGGCAACTTCCTGCTCAACGCCGACATCAACACGACTCTGAACAAGCTGACCACCGCGTCCAGCCAGTTGCGGACGGACTCCTCGACCTTCGGTTCGAGCCTCTCGGTGGTGCAGAACCGTCAGGACTTCAGCAAGAACCTGATCAACGTCCTCGATACCGGCGCGTCGAACCTCACGTCGGCCGATCTGAACGCGGAGGCCGCGAACTCGCAGGCTCTGTCGACCCGCCAGTCGCTGGGCATCTCGGCCCTGTCGCTGGCCAACACGGCGCAGCAGGGCATCCTGCAGCTGCTGCGGTAAGTCTCAGCAACATCGTCGATGCAGCGGCCGGGGCATCACCCCGGCCGTTTGCGTTTGGGCCGTTGGACTAGGCGAAATGCTTTCGTCGTCCGCTCAACCTCTCGGCCTCCTCACGCCACGCATCGCGCTCGGCCTGAACTGCCTCGGTCAACGCATGCAGGTTCCCGGCATCAATCGCGGTTTCCATCAGCATGTCTTGGGCGAGGGCGAGCTGCTGGCGCAGTTCGGCGTTCTCTCGCGCAATCGCGAGGAGCAGGGCGGTCACGTCATCGCCCATCGGCACCTGCTCCGGATCACAAGCAGGGGCTCTAGCTGTGCTCAAGCTTGGCGGCAACAACATCCGCATTCAGCGCGATCGCGCCGGCGAAGCCGCACCGTGTCATCCAGGAAGGTGGTGTTGCTGCCAGCGCTCGGCTCAAGGCCGGTCGCTGGCGGCAAACCCCTGTCCGCAGGTTAACGATCCATTAACCGCGTCCGTTAATTGATCCTTAAGGACCAGGGATCGAGCACCTATGCTGGATACATTGTTTTGGGTGGCAGTGGTCGTGGCGAGCTCATGCGGCGCACTGATGATCGGCATCGAGCTCTATGATGAGTGGGCCGAAGCTGCCCGAAACGTCGATGATACGATTGGGATGTCCTCGACCACTCAGCTCAGACGTTTGGCCGAAGGCATCGAGAATGCCCGGCCACGGCTGGGCCAGGCGGGTTGAGGCATCCAGACAATTAACTGCGCATCCTGGGGCATCAGCCGGTCCTCGAGATAGCCGATCAGGCCGTGGCTGAGGCAGCGCAAGCGCCACCGTAGGCTCGCCGAAGCGCGCGAGTAGCTTCAGCTTGAGGCGAACGGGGTGCGCTCAAGGTCAGAATTTCCTCTCGCCTCCGTGCCGCGGGGTGCGGCGTGATCGTGATGGGGGATGGATTGATCGGAGATACGCCGGTCTTGAGGAAGTTCTTGAGCTCCTCAGCTCGGACCATGGCCTCTTGGCGCATCCGAAGGATGCCCATGACGAACAGGGTGGAGCCCGCCCCGAGCAGGGCAAGCGCGATGACGTACCCGAGAGCCATAGGGGTCGTTGCCGATGAGAGAGGCTGAGAGGCAGCTCCTGATCTGCAGAAGCCGCTGGATGTCCAAGAACGTCATTTATGTTGGTTAAATACGTATTAATTACGTAGGATGGCCAAGCTGAAATGAGTAGCAAGCGAAGCCCAAGTTATAGGCCATCTCCAGCCGATAGCAGACTTGGGTCCGAACGGCGTTTTGCGATGATTGGCCGGGTTCGGAGGGCAGGGATCGCGCTATCGCTCAAGATTATAGATCCCGTCGTCGCAACCGCAGCGCCAGGATCAGCGCGCCAGGCCAGAACGCGATGCTCAGCACGGCGATCGGCATGATCGGGCGGCCCTTCCACCAAACGATGATCACCGGCACGAACAGGCCTAGGATCGCAATGGTGAGGAGCGCCCAGAATTCGAGGTCGGACATGTCCATGAACGGTAGGTAGGGGCGTTCTACCGCTACGCTTCCTTCACTCCTGGTGGCACAGTGCGCCCCCATGCCGATCCGGCCCGAGCACCGCTTCTTCTACCCGATCGACTGGCGCGAGCTGTCGATGGCGATCCGCTTTGGCCGCGCGCAGGGCCGCTGTGAGAGCTGCGGGCGGCCGCACGGGCAAATGGTCTACCACCTCGGTGACGGGCGCTGGTGGGATGCCGAGGCCAGTCGCTGGCGCGATGGGTGGGGCCGCCGGATCCGGATCAGGTCGGGGACCGACATCCTCGGCCGCGCCCGCAGGACCCATGTCGTCCTGGCCGCCGCTCACCGGGATCACGACACGGCAAACAACGCAGACGCCAACCTCGCGGCCTTCTGCCAACGCTGCCACATGATCCACGACCGGCCGGAGCATCAGAGGCGGCGCCGGTGCACGCTGTTCCGGCGGAAGGCGATGGGCGACCTGTTCGGTGGGCCCTATGCCTGACCAGCACGCTTTCGTTGTATCGTAGCGGCGGCCTTCACGATGGAGAGGACGCTATCGCGTGTGGTCTCGTCGGCGATACCCGTGAACGCGAGGACGAGTTCCACCACCTTCGGGTCATTGGAGACGGCCGGGACAACGGCCTCCTGGTCGTCGTTTCCCTGAGAGCTGGCAAAAAACGTCTCGACCGGCACCTTGAGCTGATCGGCGATCCTCTGCAGCCGGC
>NZ_JAKSYL010000041.1 GCF_022829515.1 Methylobacterium sp. J-048 | reverse complement strand
CTGTTTCGAGCCGATGAAGGCGCTCGACGTGGCTCTCGGCTACATCGACACCGAGGCGCTATCCAAGAACAAGTTCCCTCGCGGCGCTGCGCTGTTCGGCAACGTGAAGGACCACCTACGCCAGATCTGCGCGGCCACCCGCACCTCATGGTCAATTCAGAAGGGTAAGCTTCAAGTTCTTGGGAACGACAAGGCTTTGCCCGGCGGCGAGATCGTCCTGAACAGCCGCACCGGTCTCGTGGGCATGCCGGTTCAGACGATCCAGGGCATTGAGGGCGTCGCGCTGCTCAACGGAAATATAGTCCCCGGCTGTGTGGTGCGGATCGATCAGAAGTCCATTCAGCAGGCCGAGTATGATCCCAGCATCACCGGCGAACCAAACAATAAGCTTCTGAACCAATTCGGCATCGCCAGCGACGGTCGCTACAAGGTTTTCTATGTTGGTCACATCGGCGATAGTCGTGGTGAGCCATTTTTCACAAATTTTATTTGCGTTCGGCTCGACGCTTTGTCCGCGTCCTACGCTCTATCCTCGCGCGGCATTGGGAGCCCAACCAATGGACAATGAGAATAACTTGGACCCGCAAGCTTTCTACGGCGCGATGAACGGCGCCCGCGCCGGCTTAGCGCACTTCGGTATTTCGGCCGACGACGAGATCTGCACGCAGGTCGCCGTCGCGGTCCTGACTGGGTTTGCGATGTGTCGCGGCCTTGAGCCGGGAAGCTTGGAACGGCTCCGCGACATCACCCTGCGGGCCTGGGAAGCTTCGGAGAAGCGCAGCCATGACGCCTGAATTTGAGATCGCCGGCAACCGCTACCGCTTCGACCGGATGCCGGCCCAGTCGGAAACCCGCATCCTGCGCCGGTTCGCCCCGCTGATCGCCGAAGTTCTGCCCCTCGTGCTTGCCTCCGGGCAGCGCATCGCTCTCAAGCCGAACCTCGACGTTCCGAGAGTGCTGCAGATCCTATTTAGGGGGTGGGGCAAGCTCACGGACGACGACTTGGACCTGATCGAGCGCGCCAGTGGTGCGAGCCTGACGCGCGAGCATGGCGGGGAATGGCTGCCGGTCTGGCCGAAGGGCGAAGCCGAACCCGCGTTCGCCGATATCGACGGCGCCGCGCTTGAGACCATCGTCGGCTATGCGCTCGGCTTCACGGTCAAGCGGTGGGTGGATGGTGGCGGCGACATGGTCCCGGCCGAGATCCGC
>NZ_JAKSYL010000040.1 GCF_022829515.1 Methylobacterium sp. J-048 | reverse complement strand
CGACAGCAGCGTCGTGGCCATCTCGTAGCCGACCACGACGCCGGGATCGTAGCCGAGCATGCCGATGAAGTGGGTGCTCCAGATGCCTGCGCCGGCCGAGAAGCTGGCGGCCAGCAGCCAGGCGGGGGCCGAGGCGCCGCCGGGCAACTTTTCAGGATGGGGCGGGCCGTTCCTCGCAGATAACCGTCATCGTCCCCACCCGCCTTCGGCGCCGGGGGCATGGCCCAAGAAACCCAGCACGAGGGACGCGGGACGCCGCGGGGACCCAGGTGTCGGCCAAATACGCGCGGG
Organism: Methylobacterium sp. J-048; assembly: GCF_022829515.1. Classification (GTDB taxonomy): domain Bacteria; phylum Pseudomonadota; class Alphaproteobacteria; order Rhizobiales; family Beijerinckiaceae; genus Methylobacterium. The sequence goes on along the minus strand of NZ_JAKSYL010000040.1, from coordinate 12,585 downwards.
ATCCGGTCCCCGCGGCGACCCGCGGCATCGACCGGGCATGGTCCCCGGCCGGTGCCGTCTTTCTCGTCGCGATGTCTTGCCGGCGCACCGATCCCGCGACTCCGCGTTAGCGGTCCAGGCGGGACGGACCGGCCGCAATCGCAGGCCAGACACGCCCCCGGAACCCGCATCGCCGCCGTGGCCTTCGACCCGACCTCCGCCTCGTAGTGGGCGGGTCCGCAGGTTGCTCAGGGTCACGCCCAGAGATGGGTCGCCGCGGGGGCATTTCCGCACCCCGCCGGGCAAACTGCCGCCCGATCTCACGCCCGTCACCGAGACACGCCCCGCATCGGCACGCCGCCCGGGGCGATGGCGGCTGAGAACCATCGACGCGGGCACCGCCCCGTCCGCCGAGCCCGCCGGTCAGCCACCGGACGGACCCCCGAAGAGCGCCACGAAGTCACCCCCGCGGCACCGGAGGACAGGTGACGGCTAATGAGCACAAAATAGGAACATTGTCAAGGGACGGGATGCGGATGCGCGTGATCGTGCCGATGTCCGCAAACCGGGTTCGGCAGCGAGCGCCTGAAACACCGCGTCTCCCTCCCCCCTCTGCGGGGGAGGGTGGGCCGGCCGTCAGGCCGGGTCGGGAGAGGGGAACCCGGGTTCAGGAAGGGGCGCGGAGCGAGTGTGTGAGCCGGAGCTTTTTCCTGCACCGTCGCTCCCCTCTCCCGACCCCTGCTGACGCAGGGCACTCCCTCCCCCGCAGAGGGGGGAGGGAGTGCCGCGGTGCCCGGATCATCAAGCCCGCAGAGGCAGAGGGAGAGAGGCCGATGCGCCCTCCTCCCCCAAAAAACTCACGCCTTCTCGGGGGTCTCGTCCGGCTCGAACAGCTGCACCGGGTGGCCCGGCATGATCGTCGAGATCGCGTGCTTGTAGACGAGCTGCGAGTGCCCGTCCCGGCGCAGCAGCACGCAGAAATTGTCGAACCAGGTCACCACGCCCTGCAGCTTGACGCCGTTGACGAGGAAGATGGTCAGCGGGATCTTGTTCTTGCGGACATGGTTGAGGAACGTGTCCTGAAGGTTCTGTGCGCGTTCGCCCGCCATCTTCTTTGCCTTCTTGTTGTCCCGGCGCGAAAGGCCCGGGTTGGGTATACGCAACGTTGGGTCGCCACGTGCGGGAGCGTCCGATCATCCCGCAGGGACCGCGTCTCCAGCATGACGGCGTGAAAGCCCCGGGGCAAGCAAGACCCGGCCCGGCCGATCCGTGACGGATCGGCGCCAGTTTCACGGACCTGCGCCGTCCCGAGGCCGGCTTCCTGCGGCCGAAACCCCTTCCGAATCCCTACGGACCGATGCCCAGCGACTTCAGCTTGCGGTGGAGCGCCGAGCGCTCCATGCCGATGAACTCGGCGGTGCGCGAGATGTTGCCCGAGAACCGCGCGATCTGCGCCACGAGGTACTCGCGCTCGAAGATCTCGCGGGCCTCGCGCAAAGCCAGGCTCATCAGCTTCTCGCCGCCCGCGCCCCCCGGAGTGGTCGGCACCAGGGCGCCGATTTCGGAGGGCAGCATCTCCGAGGTGACCTCCTGGTCCGGGTCGGCCTGGGTCAGGATCATCAGGCGCTCGACGTTGTTCTTGAGCTGGCGGACGTTGCCCGGCCAGTTGTGCGACTGGAGCACCGCCATCGCGTCCTCGGCGATCACCCGCTTGGGCAGGCCGGTCTGGGACGAGATGTTGTCCATGAAGAACTGGATCAGCTCGGGCACGTCCTCCCGGCGCTCCGACAGGGCCGGCACCCGGACCGGCACCACCGAGAGCCGGTGGAACAGGTCCTCGCGGAACCGGCCCGCGGCGATCTCCTCCTGGAGGTCCCGGGAGGAGGACGAGATGATCCGGACATCCACGTGGACCCGGGTGGTGCCGCCGACCCGCTGGAAATTCTGGTCGACCAGCACGCGCAGGATCCGGTTCTGGGTCTCGCGGGGCATGTCGGCGACCTCGTCGAGGTAGAGGGTGCCGCCATGGGCCTCCTCCAGGGCGCCGACCCGCCGGCCGGACTCGCCCTCGACCCCGAACAGCTCCGCCTCCATGGTCTCGGGCAGGATCGCCGCCGCGTTGAGCAGCACGAACGGGCCGTTGGCGCGGGCCGAGGCCTTGTGCAGGCTGCGCGCGGCCAGTTCCTTGCCGGAGCCCAGAGCCCCGGTGATCATCACCCGGGCGTTGGTCGGCGCCACCCGGTCCAGGGTCTGGCGGAGCTGGTTGATCGCCAGCGAGCCGCCGACGATGCGGTTCGGGTTGCCGGAGCGCGCGGTCAGGTCGCGGACCTCGCGCCGGAGCCGGGAGGCTTCCAGCGCCCGCTCGGCCACCAGGATCAGCCGGTCGGCCTTGAACGGCTTCTCGATGAAGTCGTAGGCCCCCGCCTTGATCGCCGAGACCGCGGTCTCGATGTTGCCGTGGCCCGAGATCATCACCACCGGCAGGTCGGGGTTGGCCGCCTTGATCAGGTCGAGCACCTGCAGGCCGTCGAGCCGCGAGCCCTGCAGCCAGATGTCCAGGAACACCAGGTGCGGCCGGCGCGCCTCGATGGCGGCCAGCGCCTCGTCGGAGCCGCCGGCCGTGCGGCAGCGGTGGCCCTCGTCGTCGAGGATGCCCGCCACGAGGTCGCGGATGTCGGCCTCGTCGTCGACAATCAGGATATCGGCGCTCATGCGTGCATCTCCGCGATCCGGGGGGCCGTCGGTGCGGCGCCCTTCTCCTCTGTCGGGGTGGAACGGGTCCCGGGGCCGGACGGCTCGGGTCCGTGCTCGCGCGGGACCCGCATCTGAACCTGCCCGCCGCGGCCGGCGGGATTGTCGTTCAACGCGATCCCGCCGCCGTGCTCCTCAAGCACCTTGCTGACGATAGCAAGCCCCAGCCCGGTGCCACCTTCGCGTGTGGTCATGTAGGGCTCCAGCAGCCGCTGGCGCCCCTCGACCGGAAAACCCTTGCCGTTGTCGGTCACCGTGATCACCGCAAAACCGTCCTCGACGGCCAAGCTCAGGCCGATCTTGCCCTTGCCGAGTTCGGCCGGCGGCACCTCCGCCACCGCCTCGACGGCGTTCTTCAGGATGTTGGTGATCACCTGGCTGAGCAGCCTGATGTCGAAGGCCGCCACGATCTTCTCCGCGCTGCCGGCGCCCCCTTGCGCCGAGAACGCGAAGTCGATGTCGGGGTGCGCCACGCGCATCATGAACAGGTTCTGCTTGGCGATCTCGGTCAGGTCATTCGGCGCGATGGCGGGCTTGGGCATCCTGGCGAAGGCCGAGAACTCGTCGACCATGCGCTTGATCTCGTCGACCTGGCGCACGATCGTGGCGGTGCACTGGTCGAACACCTCCTTGTCGGCGGTGATGACCTTGCCGTACTTGCGCCGGATGCGCTCAGCGGAGAGCTGGATCGGGGTCAGGGGGTTCTTGATCTCGTGGGCGATGCGGCGGGCGACGTCGCCCCAGGCGGAGCTGCGCTGCGCCTGGACGAGGTCGGTGATGTCGTCAAGGGTCACCACCGAGCCGCGCGCGGCGGCTTGCGCCTGCTCGCTCGTGACCCGCACGGTCACGGTGCGCTCGCCCCGGGAGCGGGTGAGCTGGAGCTGCTGCTGCTGGAGGGCGCGCGGGCGGCTCTCGCTCTCGGCGAGCACCGGGGCGAGTTCCGGCACCGCCCGGGCGAGCGGCTGGCCGATCAGGGCGTTGCTCTCCACGTCGAGCATCCGCTCGGCGGCCGGGTTGGCGATGGTGACGAAGCCCGCCGCGTCGAGGCCGATCACCCCGGGCGAGACCCCCGACAGCACGGCCTCCGTGAACCGGCGGCGGGTGTCGATCAGGTCGTTGGCGGCGATCAGCCCGGTATGCTGGCGGCGCAGCTCCTGCGTCATCTTGTTGAACGCCTCGCCGAGATGGGCCAGGTCGCCGCTGGTCTTCTTGGTCGGCACCTGGGCGTAGAAATTGCCGGCCGCGACCTGGTCGGCGGCGTTGATCAGCCGACGGATCGGCGCCACGAACCGGTTGGCGAAGTTCATCCCGAACCACACCGCCGACAACAGCGCGATCAGGGCGATCAGCAGGAACACCGACGCGAAGGTGATCTGGATCGAGCGCCGGAGCGAATCGTAGGTCAGGTACTCGGCCGCCGCCGCCCGCGACACGCCGGGGAAGTCGATGGCGAGCTGGCTGACCTCCCGCTGCACCATCAGCACCGCGTCGTCGTAGGCGGGCATCCGCAGCAGCGCGGCGAAGACACGGCCCTCCGAGGGCAGCAGGCAGATCGGGTCGGTGGAGGTCGCCGCCTCCTCGAAGGCCGCCGCCGAGGGCAGCCGCACCTGCTTGAGCACGTCGATCTTGGCGCGGGCGACCACGTCGGTCGGCCCGCGCATGATCTGCGCCACCGGCAGGCCGAGATTGGTCGCCCGGGTGGTCAGGAAGTTCTCGAACCAGGCCCGGTCCCGGTCGAAGTTCGGGCGCGCCCGAGTCAGGTCGTCGACCAGGATGCGGATCTCCCGGGCCAGCGACTGGCACTGGTTCTCCTGGTAGGCGTCGGCGACCTCGACGGATTTGAGCACCACGTCGCGAACCCGGTCGGTGAAGCCCAGCGACAGGCCCCGGTCGATGGTCACCGACGCCACCACGGCCAGCAGCACGGTGGGCAGGATCGCGATCAGCGAGAACAGGCCGACGATGCGCGAGTGCAGCCGGGCCACCGCCGCGTTGGCCTTGCGGGCGTGCAGGAAGACCCGCGCCTCCCAGGCGATCACGAAGACGAGCCCGAGCACCAGGGCGGCGTTGATGCCGAGCAGCGTGACGCCGTAGGCCGGCGTCGGCGTCACCCGGATCACCCCGGCCAGGATCAGGAAGGTCGCCAGCGCCGAGACCAGCGCGGTCACCACCACGGCGGCGCCGATCCAGCCCGGCCCGCGCGGCCCGGGCCGCAGCGACTCCGCGAGCGGCGTGCTCGGCTCCGGGGATGTTTCGGCCTGAGGGGCTTCTTCGGCCGCCAAGCCTGCCCCTTCGCCTGCGCCCTCGGCAGACGGCTGAACACCCTCCTCGGGGTCCGGCGCAGGGCCTTCCACAGGCGGTGAGCGTCGCAGGAACGGCATGACTGGTGCAGGGCCACAACAGTGTGGCGGAATTAATACGAATGGCGGCGCGCCGGAGGCTGGTGGGTGATCCATTCCGCCGCAGGGGCCGCCACTGGCACAGTGCGCGTGGCGCTTCCGTTTGAGCGTTTCAGAGTGCGAGCTTACATTTCGCTGCACGGAGAGCTTTGTGGGGGATTGAGGAATGAGCGACGGGTTTCTGTCCGCTGCCATCATAACCCCGCTGATGCTCGCGGCGACCGCCGGCTTCGTCTATTGGTTCACGAGCCGGCAGGATCGGCGCGACGCTTCGGAGCGCGAGCGCTAGGCTTGCGGCACGGCCTTCGGTGCAGGTGCTTCAGATCAGCGCATCGCAGGTCAAACCTCGGTCGGACGAGACTGGTTTTCGCGCCGTCGCGACCGTGACGACCCCGCTCATCCCTTGACCCCTCTGGCAGGGCCTCGTACCTCCGCCCGTGGAGGCGAACGGGGTCTGGTGGCCCCCCTGGTCTTCAAAACCAGTGGTACGCCAACAGCGTACGGTGGGTTCGATTCCCATCCGCTTCCGCCAAAGACGTATCCATCGACGTCCACGTTCGTCCATTAACCCCCTGACCTCCAAGCGGTTTGTCGGATCAGTCGTCCGAGAGTGTCTGCTGGCGTTTGGCCAAATCCACAATTATGATGTGGGTAACGGGGTGGGTGCGAATGCTGTGCCGGGTAAGCTGACTGCCCTTGGAGTTACGAAGCTCAAGGTCCCCGGCATGTACGGGGATGGGGGTGGCTTGTGGCTTCAAGTTACCGGCAACGGTGCCAAGAGTTGGATCTTCCGGTTCACGCTTGGCGGTAAATCGCGTGAGATGGGCCTCGGTTCGGCGGGCACGTTTTCGTTGGCTGAAGCGCGTGACAAAGCTCTGACGTGCCGCAAGCTCTGCTACGAGGGTATCGATCTGATCGAAGCTCGCCGTCAGCAGCGCCAAGCGGCGGCCCTCGAATCAGCGCGTGCCATGACGTTTCGGCAGTGCGCCGCAGCTTACATCGAATCACACAAGGCGGGTTGGCGGAACGAGAAACACGGCGCTCAGTGGCTCGCCACCCTCGAAGCTTACGTGCACCCCATATTCGGTGATTTGTCGGTTCAAGCCATCGACACCGGTCTCGTTATCAAGGCGATCGAGCCGATCTGGACCACAAAGCCGGAAACCGCTGTTCGCGTGCGTGGTAGAATCGAGTCGATCCTCGATTGGGCAAAGGCCCGAGGTTTCCGGGCTGGTGAAAACCCAGCGCGTTGGCGAGGGCATCTTCAAAATCTCCTGCCCCGCAAAACCAAAATTCAGCGCGTCACCCACCACCCTGCCCTGCCCTTCGCTGAGGTGCCGGAATTCTTAAGGCGTGTTGCCGAACAACCGGGCATCGCGGCTCGGCTCTTAAAGTTCACGGTTCTTACAGCTGCTCGCACAGGCGAGGCTCTCGGTGCCCGGTGGTGCGAGTTCGACCTAGCGGCCGGAACCTGGACTGTGCCAGCCGAACGGATGAAGGGCGGTGTTGAGCATCGGGTGCCCATCTCCGCTGCCACGCAAGCCATTTTGACCGAAATGGCCGTGGTGTGTGCCAGCGAATTTGTCTTTCCCGGCGGCCGGTATGGTCGTCCTCTTAGCAACATGGCGATGCTGGTGCTGTTGCGGCGCATGGATCGTAGCGACCTGACCGTTCACGGCTTTCGATCCTCGTTCCGGGATTGGGCTAGCGAGATCACGCACTATCCATCCGAAGTAGTTGAGATGGCGCTAGCTCACGTCGTCGAATCAAAGGTCGAGCGAGCTTATAGGCGGGGTGATTTGTTCGAGAAGCGGCGCGAATTAATGGATGATTGGGCTAATTTTTGCGAAGTAATATAAAAATAATAACCTTATTTTTCTAAATTCCAGTTTTATTTAATTGGTGCCGGGCAGAGCTTTGTTTGGGGTCACGCCAATTCATACCGACAAAGCGGTGCCCTCACTCGAAGCGCGGTGACTCACTCGGGATAGATGCAGGCCATGCTCAACGATACGGTTCCAGCCTTTCGGTTTAACCGACTTCGTCCCCCCTCCCCTTCGACCGAGCCGCCGCGTCGAAACGATCCGGTGAAAGCGACTAACGGGTCGATGGCCGCAAAGCCTGCAAGCAAGCCGGCCGCGTCACTTCGAACCAACGCTGAGGCCGGCAGCCGCGACGCCGTGGCCGCCGACGCCGAACGCTTCCTGCACCAAGCCAAGGGTAATGGGTCTCAGCCGCTTGGCAGCGCGGACTGGTTGCAGCGAGCCGGTCTCAACATCCGCAAGGCATCCGACGCCCAGCACCTCGAAGCCATCGCCCTGGCCTACGCTACCTATATCCGCATCAGCACGAGCCCGCTGAATGTCGCGATTATGGCCGAGCTTGAGACCCTGAGCGGGCGCAAACGCTCGCGGACCACTCACGACCTGCACCTCATCGTCGAGCGATTCGTCTCTTACGGCGGTGAAGCTGCGGCCGAGCGGCTGGCGGCGCGTAAGCTGATTAGCCGGGACGTCCGAGCGATTCAGCACCTCGAATCTGCCAAGGTGCTGCCGAGCCGGGTTCAGGCGCTGGCAGCTATCCCAGGCGAGGGGTTGCATGCCTGGGCGCGCCAGAGGGCAGTGGCGAAGCGAGTGTCCGTGTCCCCGCCGAATGCCATCGCGGAGGCGCGTCAAGCGAAGGTTGAGGCACGGCAACGGGCGCTGATCCATGAGGTAGCGATCACGACGCGGCGGCCGGACGGCTCCCGGAAGGCACAGCGCCGCTACGCGATCACCGGCCTGTTGGGGGCTGAGATCGTGGGGCTGCGACGGCGCTTGAAAGGTCTTCAAATGGTGGCCAAGCGCGAAGCTTCGACTCGCTGACTGAGCCGACGGCGGAGCGCTGTGATCAACCTCGCTTCTGGAATGCGCCAATTGCAGACTTCGGCGCGCTGCCGGGAAGCGGACATACGGGAGCGCCGCGGCCTTCGCCCGAAAGTGCCTAACGCAGATTGGACTGCGAGCACCGCGCCCTCGGCAGTTAGGAAGCCGACGAGGCGGTCCCAGCTCTCCCTGTTCCAGCCGGCATGGTAGGCGGACGTGGGCAGCTTCAAAAGGCTTCACGAGAACGTTGCCTGATCGTTGCAGGCCTGCTTCAGGTTGTAGCGACCGGCTGCCCGTGCGGTGCGCTCTGGGTCGCAAGGCGAGCGCGGAGGCTGTCGCGCATATCCCTCATCTTCGCAGTGCGCCTGTCCAGCCCCACTTGGCTGCCCAGCGCAGCAATGGTCTCATCAACGGCCGCGATCGCGTTCTCGAACAGCGCCTGGCTTGCGTCTACATCCATCAGGACAGCGTCCATCACCTCGCAGTTGCCCTTAAAGAGCTTCTTCCTCGCGTCCAGCTTCCTCTCCCTTTCGAGTATCAGACGCGCCGCCATGCAAAGCTGGAATCGGAAAGGCTTGTACTTCGAGTCCAGGCGGCGGTTGCGGAATAGCCATTCGAGGCGGAACGCGAAGAAAGCCGCCGTATAGTAAGGAAACACCTCGTGCTGCGCACTAAAAATATCCTTTCCGATTCGGGGAATCAGATCTTTATAATATCGGCCGACTTGGTTTGGTTCCTCAAGAAATACTGAGGCGAAGTTCTTCAGCAGCCCGTCCTTCGTGACGACCCTCACCTTCTCGATGTTGGAGACCGCGTTGTACTGGCCAGGTCTCCTCTCGTAGAAGAGGCTGGCGTCGCCGGCCTTTCCCTCGAAGAAAATCTCTATTTTCTTGTGTATCGGGTCGAGCGCCCAGAAGTTGTCACGGTCGACGTCGTTTTGCGAATTGGAAGCGACGATGATGCTCCGAGTTATCTCCTCGTCTTCTGTGACGATTATCTTTACCGGGATCAGCATGTCCCCATAGGATTCCTTCCAGCTGTTCGCGATTACGTGGCTGGTCTGGCATCCGTTGACGATCTGGAAATCTTCGAGCTGGAAGTCGTTGCCGACGCGCTGGAGCTTCCGTGAGACGATTGTGATCCCGTTGTTGCGGAGCGGAAACTCGATCCTGCGCTCAGAAGCGATCGTCTCCGCGATCGACCTGTTCACGTCGGTGTCGCCCTGGTAGTCGCGGATGTTGTCAAAGAACAGACGGCGACGGATCGTGCCGTGCTCGTCCCGGACGATCATTAGATACTGCACTACCGAGAGGACGCCGATATAAGACTCCCGAACGCCCTGGATCATTGGCAGGGCGATGTTGCTTTGAAAATTGACGCTGATTTTAAGCGCGTTTTTTGTCTGAAAATAGAGCTTCTGGAGGCGCGCGGCGTCGATTGGCAGGAAGTCGACCTGGCTGAACATGTGCTTCTCGCGCAGGGTGATGAGGTGCGCGTCGCGCACGGCGATCAAGTTGGGGTCACTCTGCCAGGTGCCTGTAGTCGCGTAATGGAGCGAGAGGCGCGGAAGCCCGCGGACGAACTTTGGAGCGTATCCGTAGAGCTTATTTTTGATCCGATGGAGCGTCTGGACCTTCTCGCCTTGAACAAACGCCATCCTCTCACCGAAGAAATCGTTCACGGCGAGAAGGAATTGCGAGAGTTCGCCAGCATTGAAGCTCTTCGCCGATTTAGCTTGAGTGAATACGAACTGGACCGTGAGCGAGCTGCTGTTGTCAGCCAGATCCTCAAGCTGCTCCTCGTCGACGATAATGGTATCATTGACGATGATTGCGAGCCCGTCGAGTCCAAATTCACCGGCACCAGTCGCGATGTCCTCGACGTCGAATTCCTCTGGGAACAGATCAAACATGACAACGTAATTTACAAAGTGCTCGAATTGCTCCGGCTCGGATGGCGTCGCTATCTGTTGACTGCTCAGGAAGTCGGAAAGGAGGGACTTCGTAACTGGATCGACCACGGGGCGCGTCCTGAGTTCGCTGCATCGCTCGCTGGCACACCTTTAGCGTGCCGCGACAGGATACCAACCCCATCAGAGTGCGACCGGAGCGACGCACCTGAATTTGTTCGCCGACGTGCAGGAGTAGACGCAGCTTGGGTCCCATTCGATCGTGCCGGCGACGCCATCTTTCAACATGGACGCCGGCAGTTGGGCCAAATAAACGATGATCCTAATGTCGATCACGTCCAGCGGCGTTCGGATTGTTCGTGGCGATCTCGAAATTCCCTCCGGCCCAGTTCAGGGGCCTGCTCCAAGCTTGCAGCTTCGGATCAGAGGCGCTGGTTCTCTGACCGGTGAGGCCTGCCGGCCCTCGAGCGGACATTCCCAATGCCCGCAAAGGGTCATACCACGACGTCGTAGGCCGCTAGTTCGGGCAACATCGCCTCAATGACGAAGTCGACGAACGCCGCCGGCACGTCTAGGTAGAACTCGCGATCCGAGTAGGCATCGACGTGAGCGGCCAACCCCTTCGCCTTGAACCACGCGGCCAACTGGTCGAGGTCAGCCTTCGGGGTGTCGCTGAGAAACGAGATCTGCGAGCGCTCCCGATCATGATCGCGGTGCCCGGTGTCGCTACGGCTGAACTGCAGGTCCACATTGGCTCCGGGCTGTCGGAGCCACACGACGCGTTCGGTCAGTCGCAGCTCCACGAATCCCAGCTGCTGTACGAACATGTCTACGACGGTCTGGAAATGATGCGGGTTCACCCGGTTAGCGACATGGTTGAACCGCAAGTTCCAGCTCCATCTTGTACCCGTCGGCCACGGCATATCCGCCGTGATCGGCAGCAGACCAAACCGCCGGCCAGAATATTTCAGGCGACCGTTATGCCAAGCCTCGGCCGGCCCAGAAGATCCTTGGAATGACGGTCGCTGGATGTTTGGCGTGCAGCGGTGATCGATAGCCGGAAAACAACGAAGCCATCATCGTTGCCGTTGCGAAGCCTTTCGAGGAGGAGCCACGTCAGTACTCATCGGCGCGCATGATGGTCAGCACGCGGGTCGTCACCGCGGGGTCGGTTGGGTCCGGCGAATGACCGAGCAGCGCCCGGTCGTAGGTGTCGATCTTCCAGAAGAAGCGCTGGCCGCCGACCTCGACCGCGCCGAAGTCGTGTTCGCAGTATGGATCATTGTCGGCGTCGAAGCGATCGAAGCGCCGAACCGCCAGCAACAGGGTGATGCGGTCGGCCTCGCGCAGCTCGACCACCCCCGGGGTTTCGACGACCTGCCCCCCTGCGAAGCTGCGCCGGAAGGCATCGTTCAGGGTCCGCACCCGCGCGACGGGGTCAGCCGCCGCGGGGTTCGACCCAGCGTTATGGATCTGGGTGCTCACAGCAGCTCCCCTCAGGCCGCTTCGACCGCGGCGGTGTTTGGGTGCAACAGGGCCATGTGCTCGCGCCGGCGCACGAGGAGGGGCAGGTCCGACCAGTCGCGCCAGCGCAGGGTGTAGATCCCGCCGGCCTTGGCCTCGATCACCTCTGCCTCGTACCAGCCGTCCTGCTCGCCTTCAGAGATCAGCACGAGGCTGCCGATTGCGACACCGGCCCAGCTCCGCGGATATCGGGCTTCGCCGGTTGCTGTCGCTTTGAAGGTTTGGTCGCCGGCATCGCCCGTGGCCGTAGTCGGCCCCTGCACAACCGTTTCGCCTGGCGCACTTCCCGTGGCGGCTTCGGCCGGCTCTGCCAAGGCGCTCAGGCGGTCATACACGCCCTTTTTGACGAACGGCACGAAGGCACGCCCCGAGGCGAAAACTCGGCCCTGGGGCAGCTCGGCGGGGATTGTGCGGTTGGCTTCATTATTAAGCGGCAGGGTCCGCATGTTCATCAACCTGGCGGCCTTTGTCGCAAGGGCGGTATCAGTCTCGGTGAACCAGGAGGCGTGCGGTTTCCCATCCTTATCGGCGCCGAAGACGATCAGCGCGGGTGCGGGCTTTGCAGCCGGGGTTTCGGCCTTGGTGCTGGTGCCATTGCCCTTCCCAGTGTCGGGATTCTCCGTCTGCTCCTGGGTTCTGGTGACGATCTCGATCATGGCTGGCTCCTGAAATGCGAAAGGGGCCCCGGATGGGACCCCTTGCTCGGTGTGGATGGGTAGGTGAGGCTCAATGCAGGCCGTGACCTCTGTTGGCGATGTGGTCGCTTTCGTGTGGGCTGCGGTCGAATCATCATGGCCTTGGGTTTGGGCAGCTTCGCATCGCCCGCCACCATTTATATAGGTATTTATTCTTATTGTCAACCTGTTTGGCAGAGGCGCGCTTTCGCGCGACAGTTCTAGCGACGGTCGCAGACCTCGAAAGCTGGGCACCCGCGCTGATGACAGCCGAGCCGATCGTCGAGGCGATTGCCGTTGCAGATGTCCCAGCCAGCCTCTGCGCAAAAGCACCACAGCGCCGCTTGAACAAAACGCGGGAAGGTCGCTGGGAAATCTGGGTTGTAGGCCCGCGCATCGATCCTGCAGGTCAAGCCTTCGATGATCTCCGCGCAGCCGCCAGGCGCCGTACAGGCCGGCCCGAAGGCGTGTTCGGCGTTGAAGCG